>JBARXR010000253.1:0-18605 GCA_049647445.1 Jannaschia sp.
GTACGAGGGCGGTCGCGGGGCGGATGTCTATTTCGTCGGGGCGAATTCCGGCAACGACACGATCCGCGCCATCGATTTCGGCGAGGCGGACGAGCTGCGCCTGACGGCCGTGTCGTCGAAGGACATCATCGCGATCCGGGACACGCAGGACCTGATCCTGCGCTCGGTGGATGGAACGACGGAGCTGCGGATCGTCGACCAGTTCCTCGGCGAGTTGAACCCGTCGTTCGGCTCCCGGACGCAGGACACCGGCGTGACCTCCATCGTGTTCTCGGACGGGGTGATGTGGGACCGGTTCCGCATCTCTTTTGCCGTGCAGGATCCGGGCCCGGACGACCGCACCTATCAGGGGTCCGGCACGGCGGACGTGCTGCACGGCGGCACCGGAAACGACGTGTTGCGGGGCGATGCGGGCGGCGACATATACATCTTCCGGCGCGGCGACGGCCAGGACGTGATCGAGGATGGCAACCCGCTGACGCGGCTGCCGTCCAAGGCCGGTCTCGACATGCTGCGCTTCGAGGGAGACATCGGCGCAGGCGACGTGCGGCTGGAGCGGGACGGCGAATCCGACGACCTGCGCATCATCGTGCTGGACGCCGAGGGGAACGAAACCGGCGATACCCTGCTCATCAAGGGTCAGTTCGGCGGCCTGCGCCTGAACCTCGGGGCCCTGGGCCAGTTCGATCCGAGCCTCGAGATCGATTACGTGGCGCCGAACCTGATCGAGCGGTTCATCTTCGAGAATGGCACGTCGATTACCTTCGAGGACGTGGTCAAACGCGTGCTGGAGACCGCGAGGACGGAGGGTGACGACGCCATCTTCGGCACGCTGGCCACCGAGACGCTGGACGGTGGGGCCGGCGACGATGTCCTGATCGGGCGCGCGGGGGGCGATACCTATCTCTACGGGCGCGACTATGGCCGCGACGTGGTGCGCGACGGAGATTTCAGCCTCAAGCTGCTGGGCGCGCCCGACGACATCATCGAGTTTCAGGATGACCTGCGCTGGACCGACTTCGTCTATGAGCGCGAGGGTCCGTCCGACGATCTGACGATGCGGGTTGCGGGGACCGACGACGCGGTCATATTCACCGATTTCCTCGAGACGCAGCCCTTTCTCGGCTACATCAATCTCGTGGAGCGCGTGGTCTTCGGCGACGGGACCGAATGGTCCTGGCTGAAGCTTTTGCAGACCTTCATCGACGTCAAGAAAACCGCGGACGACGACCTGATCTATGGCTTCGACGTCGCCGACGTGCTGGACGGCGGCGCGGGCGACGACCGCCTGGAGGGGCTCGGCGGGTCGGACCGCTATGTCTACGGCGCGGGTTACGGCGACGACGTGATCTTCGACGCGGGCGGCGGGTTCGACCAGTTGATCATGGACGGCTATGCGCTGTCGGATATCGAGGTGTCGCGCACGGCGCTCGACCTGATCTTCACGGTCCGCAGCACCGGCCAGACCATCACGCTGGAAAACCAGTATGTCCGCGCGGGTGCGCAGGCCTATGCGGTGGAGCTGTTCCAGTTCGCGGATCGAACCGTGGACTGGACCGACCTCAACCCCGAGGACGTGGACCTTGTCGGGACGGCGGGCAACGACACGATCACAGGGTCGAATTTCGGCGAGGTTCTGGACGGGCGCGGCGGCGCGGACCTGCTGATCGGCGGATCCGGTGGCGATACCTATCGCTGGGACGCGGGCTACGGCGAGGATGTGATCGTCGACCGGCAGGTCGCGGCGGCCTGGGCCGACCGGCGGGGGCGCAACGTGGCCGAGCGGCCCGACGAAGTGGCGTTCGGCGGGGGCATCCTCCGCGAGGAACTGATCTTCAGCAAGGAAGGCAACGATCTTGTCATCTCGATCACGGGACGGCCCGACACATTGCGCATCCGGGACCAGTTCGGCGCGACGACCGAAGGCGTCGAGGTATTCCGGTTCTTCGACGGCACGACCATTTCCATCGCCGATATCGAAGAGTTGCTTGCGATCGAAGGTGGCAACCGGGGTGACAATCTGATCGAGGGACGCCCGGACGCGCCCAATTCGCTGGACGGGCGGCAGGGCGACGACACGCTGATCGGCGGGACCGATGCGGATACCTACGCCTTCGGTGTGGGTTATGACTTCGACGAGATCCGGGACACCAACGGCGGCACGGCCATCGACCGGGTCATCTTCGGCTCGGCGGTCGATCCCGACGCGCTTATCCTGCGGCGCGATGGCGATGACCTGCTGATCGATCTCGGGGCCGGTGCGGATGTGCTGCGCATCGTCGGCGGACTGGCCGCGGCGCAGATCGAACGGTTCGAATTCGCCAGCGGCCTGGTGCTGACGACGGCGGATATGCGGGCGCGCCTGCTGACCGGGACCGACGGCAACGACAGCATCGTGGGCTTCGACGGTGCCGCCGATACGCTGGCCGGCGGGGCGGGCATCGATTTCCTCGAAGGCGGGACGGGCAACGACACGTATCGGTTCGGTCTGGGCGACGGCAACGACGCGATCACGGACACCGGTGGTGTCGACAGGGTCGAGTTCGGACCGCTGCTGACCCGCGACAAGGTCAGCCTGCAGATCGTCGGCGAGACGCTGGTGATCACGCTGACCGACAGTGGCGAAACGCTGGCAATCATCGGCGGGGCAGGGGGCACGGCCGGTCGCGTCGAGACCTTCGTTTTCGCCGACGGCGAGACCGTCACCTATGGACAGCTTCGCGAGGAGTTGCTGGCCCGGAACGACGGGCTGCCGAGTGCGGACGTCATCCGGACCTCCGACCTTCCCGCAGATGCCGACGTGGCCCCGGGCGAGGGCTTCGACGATGTGCGCGTCGATCACAAGACGGGTACGGTGCGGATCATCATCTCGGAGGGTGACGGCATCGATGTAGTCGATTTCGTGGATGGCCCGGGCGACCTCGTCTTTGTCGACCATGGCTCGACCGAGGTGGACATCCGGCGCGCGGCGGTCGATTCGACGGACCTGATCCTTGCGTTCCCGCGGACCGGCGATCAGGTCATCCTGCCGCGCGGCGAACTCAGGGGGACGATCTCCTTTTCGGACGGGGTTGTCTGGACGGCGGCGGACCTGCGCGCCAAGGCGCTGGCGGCGCAGGCCGATGACGGCGACGACATCATCTTCGGCACCTCGGCGGCCGAAACCTTTGCCGGCGGGCCCGGCGACGACGAGATCGACGGGGGCGCCGGCAACGACACCTACCTGTTCGCGCGGGGCGACGGCCGCGATGTGATCACGGACACCGGCGGCATAGACGATATCCGGATCACGGGCTATGCGCCGGGCGATCTGGTCATTTCCCGTCCGGTCCCGTCGCGCGAGGAGCTTCTGCTCAGCTTCGGGGACGGGTCGGATTCGATCCTGCTGCGGGGCGGCATCGACAGCGGTAACAACATCAACACGATCACGTTCAGCGATGGCACCGTCGTCACGCGGGACCAGATCACAGCCCGGGTCGTCGGGCGGGGCACGCCGCTCAACGACACGATAACCGGCACCTCGGCCAGCGAGACGATCGAACCCGGGCAGGGCGACGACTTCGTGACAGCGGGGGGCGGCACGGACACCTATGTCTTCCGTCGCGGCGACGGCGCGGATTTCATCGGCAGTGGCAGCGGCTTCGCGGTCCTCCGCCTGCCGGACCACGATCCGGACGATGTGACGGTGGTCCGGCTGGAAGACCAGTTGCTGATCCGGATGTCCGGCGGCGACGAGATCTTCACGGCGACCAACTGGGGATCGAACGTCTCGTTCCGTCTGGTTCAGTCGATCAGCTTCCGCGATGGCACGGTCTGGAGCCGGGCCGACATCGACGCCAACCTCGAAACGGGCGGCGGCGGCCAGAACGATGTTCTCTATGCCTTTTCGGGCACGCTCGATGGCGGGCCGGGCAACGATTATCTCGACGGCGGCAGCCGCTCGAACACCTATGTCTTCGAGCGTGGCGACGGCCGGGACGTCATCGACGACCTGACGTCCAGCATCAGCTACAGCGACCGCATCGAACTGAACGGATATACGTCGGACGAGGCACGGTACCGGTTGCTGGAGGGGGGTGATCTGCAGATCACCTTCACGACCAGTGACGATGAAATCGTGATCGTCGACGCGCTGGAACCGAACGTGTCGCTTGTCCCGTTCCGGGGTGGTCTGCGCTTTGACGATGTCACGGTGTTCCTTGGAGAGATCGCGCAGTCCCTGATGGACCGCGCCCAAACCGATGGTGCCGATTCCATCGGCGGAACGATGGCTGCCGAAACGCTTGACCTTGGCCCCGGCGACGACCTCGTGAACCTTGGACGGGGGGCGGATGTCGTCACCTTCGGCGCCGGGTCCGGTCGGGACGAGGTTCTGGGTAGTTTCTACTCCTCGCAGATGACCGTCGTGATCCGCGATTTCGACCCCGCCGACCTGAGCGTGCGACGCCTTGCGGGCACGGAATTCGGGCTCATCCTCGATTTCGCCGGGTCGGAGGATGTGCTGATCCTGCACCCCGATTACTACGATGAGGAGCCGGGGCTTGTTTCGCTGACGTTCCAGAGCGACGGATCGGTCCTGACGGCGGCCGAGCTTCTGGCGCTGGCACCCGTGCCGGAGGGCAGCGGCGCCACCGATGGCGACGATCTCCTGTTCGGCACCTCCGCCGCGGATGTGCTTGCGGGCGGCCCCGGCAACGACGTGATCACGCCGGAGGGCGGTCCCGGCGACAGGATCGTCTGGGCGTTGGGCGACGGCAACGATACCATCGCGCATGACACCTATACCGGCGCGGACTGGATTCTGGACCTGAGCGATGTCGCTTCGACCGACGTCACGATTTTCGGTCCGGTGCCATTCAGCCGCAACTCGCAGTACGAGCCCGGCGATCTGGAAATCCGGATCGCGGGCGCCGGGGGCGGAACGATCTATGTTCAGGACGGGACGGCGCGCCTGACATCGGTGCTGTTCGGGGGGGATTCCGTCACGTGGACTGCGGCACAGATCGCCGCGCAGACGCAGGACCGCCCGGTGCCCGCCTGGGTGCCGGTCACGCGCACCGCCACCGACGGGGCCGACACGATCGAATTGACCGCGCAGTCGGAATACGTCGATGCCTTCTATGAGAACGGCAACGACACCTACCGGATCGCGCGCGACAGCGGCGACGACCGGATCGCGGAGGGGTATTTCTCCGGGTCGGGCAATGCCGACCGGGTGGTGTTCACCGAAGTCGCGTCCACCGACATCAAGGCCATGCTGGGCCCGCGCCGGATCGAGTATCAGGACCCCGAAGATCTTTTGCTGACCTGGGGAAGCGACACGGACAGCCTGACGATCGACCGCTTCTTCGGCTTTTCGGGCGACGAGACGATCGAGTTCTTCGAATTCTCGGACAGCGTGACCCTGACCTATGCCGAGATGCGCAGCCTTGCGGAAACGCCGGGGAACGGCGTGCCGCTGGCCACGCGCGAGGTGACGCTGACCCGGGGCGCGGATACCGGCCTGCATCTGCTGGAGATGTCGAACGACTTCGATTTCGAGACGGGCCCGGCCTGGGGTCATGCCGATGTCACGCTCGTGGATGTGCTGGCTTCGGAAATCAGCTTCGTGTCCGCGGGCCTCGACGTGATCCTGCGGGTCGCGGCGCGGGCGGGCGACGGGTCGGACGCGCTGTCGGTGCGCCTCGTGTCCTTCACGGAAGCGACGTTCGGTACGATCACGCTCGACGGCGGCGAGGTCCTCGCGCAGGAGGATATCCTTGCCGGGCTTCGGACGCCGGGGACCCCCGGGGACGACAGTCTCGTGGGCACGCCGCCGTCGGACTACCCCAGTTTCAACCAGCCGACGTTCGAAGGCGGGCTCGGCGACGATACCATCGCCCATGGATCGAACGGCGCACTGGTCATCTACACCCGGGGCGATGGCAACGACCTGATCCAGGCCGCCGATCTGAACTATGCTTATTTCGCGGACTCCTACGGTCCGGACCTGATCCTGCGGGGGATCGCGTCCGATGCCATCGAGATCCTGCGCGCGGGGCAGGACCTGCTGCTGCGGATCGCCGAAAGCGCCCCCGGTGCCGGGGATGGCGGTCTGCTCCATTTCATCGACGGCTGGAACGATGTGCGCAACAGCGACGCGGGCAATTTCACCTCCCTCGGCCTGAGCAGTATCTATTTCGAGGATGAGGACCTGTTCATTCCGGGTTTCGACATCCTGTCGTCGATCGGATCGACCCTGCCGCCGGCAACGGACGGAGACGACTACCGGGAGGTCTCGCAGGCGGGGTCCGCCGTGCATGAGATGCTTGGGGGTGATGATCGCATCTCGTCGCGCGATACCAACGATGCCTATGTCTATCGCAACGGCGATGGCCACGACACGTATGAGGATGTCGGTTATAACGACGTGACATTCGAAGGGCCCGGAGGCCCCGACTTCCCGCAGCTTGAAAGGTTCGGTCCCGAAGGGCCCGGCGTGGACGGTGGTCCGGGTTCTTCGGACGCCTCGGACACGCTCACGTTCCCGGATCTGACGCGCGATCAGGTCCGTTTCGAGCGTCGCGGCGACGATCTGGTGATCCGGATCGACGCAGATTCCACAGCCGGGGTCGTGTCCGGCTCGATCGTTCTGCGCTCGGCGTTCGTCGTAGGCGATTTGACCGGCTACAACTGGCTGGTGGAGACGATCACCTTCGCCGATGGCGAGACGCTGCAGACGCTTGATCTGCTGCACGCCATGGTCGCAGCGCAGACGACCGACGGTGACGACGAAATACGGGGGCTTTCCCTGACCGGCAGCGGGCCGGACGGGGACGAGACGTTGCGCGGCGGACTGGGCGACGACTTCGTCGACGGCCGGGACGGTGCGGACACGTATGTCTATGCCCTTGGTGACGGAAACGACACGATTGCCCTCAGGTCCGCGACCCTGCGGCTTGAGGGGATCACGCGCGAGCAACTGTCGTTCGACGCCTCCGGCTATTCGCTGCGCGTGGGTATCGCGGAAAGCGCGCCCGGTGCGCAGGACGCCGGCAGCGTCGACGTCATCGGCGCCATGGTCGGATTGCGGGGCGGCAATTCCAGTCTCGGACAGGATTTCAAGATCGTTCTCGATGGCGATGTGCAGCTGACGGCAAGCGAGATCGCAACCCTGCTTCTGGCGGCCGAGGCAACCGATGGGCCCGATGTCCTTACGGGAAGCCCCGAGGCGGATACCCTGATCGGCGGGCGTGGCGACGACCTGCTGATGGGCGACAGCGGCGGCGATACCTATGTGTATCGCAGTGGTGATGGGCGCGATTTCATCCGCGACAGGGGATATTTCGAACAGGGCGACGTGCTGCGCTTCGAAGGGATCGAGGTCGGGCGCGTCTCGGTCGTGCGCAACATCGCCAGCAGCCTCGACGTCGATCTGGTCATCGCGGAAAGCGTGCCCGGCGCGGGGGACGGCGGTCGGATCACGCTCGAAGACGCCGGAACGACGTCGTATTACGGCATCGAGCAGGTTCTGTTCGATGACGGCACGGTCTGGACCCGCGAAGACCTTGCCCGTCTGGCGCAGGCGGCGGTCGGCTCGACGGACGGCCCTGACCGCATCGAAGGCACGGCGGGTGGTGACACCCTGTCGGGCGGCCTTGGCGAGGACACCCTTCAGGGGGCCGGCGGTGACGATGTCTATCTCTATACCCGCGGAGACGGGATCGATGTCATCCGGGACACGTCGGGTGCCAACGTGCTGCGGATCACCGGATATGCGGCGGAAGACCTGACGTTCCGCCGTCCGGGTCGCGATGGAACCGACCTTGTCATCGAACTCTCCGTGCCCGGTGACAGGATCACGGTCGCGGACGTTCTGAACCAGTTTTCGGGCGCGCCGATCGCGATCGAGCTGGTCGACACGGGCACCACCTATTCCCTGGCCGAAATCCGCGCCCTCGTGTTCGAGGGACTGGCCAGCGACGGCGACGACCTCGTGGCGGGCAGTGCGCGGGGCGAAACGCTGACGGGCGGCGGCGGGAACGACCTGATCGACGGCCAGGGCGGTGCAGATACCTTCGTCTATCGCGCGGGCGACGGCGACGACCGGTTCGTCGCGCAACAGGACGACACGCTGCGATTGCCCGACCTGCTGGCCAGCGATATCGGCTATGCCGCACGCGCCGGGGTCGGGGGCAACGACCTTGTCCTGCGCCTGCCCGGCGAGCGGGATCGCGTCGTGGTCGCGGGTGCGCTCGGGGATGACGGACTTGGCCAGATCGTCTTTGCCGACGGCGAGGTCTGGAGCCGGGCCGACATGCGTGCGGCCGTGCTGCGGGATGCGGACACGGCGGTGTCCGACGTCATCCGCGGCTTCGACGGTCAGGATACGCTGTCCGCCCCGCTCGGCGACGACACGCTCGAGGGCGGCGCGGGGAACGACACGTACATCATCCGCCGGGGCGACGGATCCGACGTGGTATCGGATACCGGCGGCCTCGACATCCTGCGCCTTCCGGATTTCGTCTCGTCCGAAGTGGCGGTCAGTGCGTTGCACACCGGCTCGGATTCCGTCGTTCTGTCCTTCGCATCGGCCCTTGGCCAGACCATCACGCTGGTCGATGTGCTTGCGGGCGATGCCCGAGGCGTGGAATCCATCGTGTTCAGCGACAGCGTCGTATGGGACAAGGCCAAGCTGGCCGAGTTGCTGGACAACACCGCCCCCGTCGCGCAGTCCGACGGCTATTTCACCGCAACCGCAGAAGACCCGCTGACGATCGGCGTGGCCGACCTGCTGCGCAACGATTTCGACCCCGATGGCGACGACCTGCGGATCATCGCGGTTTCGGGTGGGGACAACGGCTTTGCCGAACTCGATGCGGACGGCAACGTTGTGTTCATGGCCGCGGAGGGCTTTACCGGTCCGACCCGCATCACCTACGTCCTGTCGGATGGCCGTGGCGGTCAGGACATCGGCGAAGTGGACGTGCGGGTGCGGCCACGGGCCGAAGCGCGCGATGACACCGGCTTCTCGGTCGTGGAAGACGGTTTCCTGACGATCCGGGCGGAGCGGTTGCTGTCGAACGACCTCGACGGGGATCGCATGGTCATCGGTCAGGTCCGCGATGCGACGGGCGGCACCGTGTCGCTGGCGTCCAACGGCGAAATCACCTTTACGCCGACGGCGAACTTCAACGGCCCGGCAAGCTTTACCTATGTCGCCAACACGCCCGAAGGCGGGCGGGCCGAGGCGCGCGTCTCGATCAACGTGACGCCGGTCAACGACGCCCCGACCGCGCGGACGGATGGCGGGTTCTCGACCGATGAGGACACAGCGTTCCAGATCCTTCCGGACGAGCTGCTGGGCAATGACAGCGATATCGACGGTGACCGCCTGACGCTGACGGCGGTTCAGGGCAGCGAGGGACTGGCGGTCGAACTGACCGCCGACGGCGTGATCGTCGTGACACCCTCGCCCAGTTTTTTCGGCAATACCTCGTTCACCTACACGCTGAGTGACGGCAAAGGCGGCGTGGCGACGGGAACGGCCATGGTCCGGGTCGATCCGGTCAACGATGCGCCCCTGCCACAGGCGGATTTCCTCGACACGTACCAGGGAAACCGCATCCGCGAAGACAACCCGATCGTCATCAACCTCGCGGACCTGCTGGCCAACGACATCGAACTGGACGGCGATCCGCTGACGGTCGTGTCCGTCGGCAATGCGCGCAACGGCACGGCCGAACTTCTCGACAACGGCACGATCCTGTTCACGCCGCGCGCGAACTTCAACGGTGAGGCGCGGTTCGACTATCGCGTCGATGACGGGCAGGGCGGTTTCGGGATCGCGACCGTTCGCATCGATTATGAAGCCGTGAACGACAACCCGGTCGCGGGTGACGACAATTATCGCTCCAAGCCGTTCCTGAACGGGATCGAGGATCAGCCGATTATCATCCCGATCACAGCGCTTGTCCTCAACGATGGCGACGTGGACGGCGACCCCCTCAGCTTCCGGTCCGTCTCCGACCCGGAGAACGGCGAGGTGGAGATCAGCGCCGACGGCCTGTCGGTGGTGTTCACCCCCGATCCGTTCTTCTGGGGAGAGGCGCGTTTCTATTACACCATCGGCGACACCAGCAACGCGGTCGACGGGGCCGAGGTGACGATGTTCTTTGAGAACGTCGCCTCCGCGCCGCCGGTGGCCAACAACGACCGGATCGAATTGTTCGAGGACACGGTCGTCACGATCCCGATCGCCACGCTGCTCGGCAACGATACGGACATCGACCGCGACCCGATCGAATTCCTGTCGGCGCGGTATCCCGGGCTTTTCGACGGCGTCGGTCCGATCAACGGCACGTTGGCCTTCGACGCGAACGGGGACATCGTCTTTACGCCGAACCTGAACGCGGACCGCTCTTCGGGGTTCTTCTACACGATCACGGACGGCGTGCCGGACGAGGAGGGCGTGCCCGGGACCGACGAGGGTTTCGTCGATATCGTCATCATCCCGGTCAACGATGAGCCTGTGGCTGTCGACGACGACTTCGGGCAGACCGGCTTCGGCTTGCCGGTGGTGGTGCGCATCGCCGACCTGCTGGCCAACGACACCGATGTCGACAACGACCCGGAAGACCTGTCGTTCGCGGGCATCGATGGCGTTACGTCGGGCGTGCCGCGGCTTTACGGTGACGATTTCATCGTCATCGATCTCGGCGCAGGCTTCACGGGACCGATCCGTCTCGACTATCGCCTCTCGGACGGCGAACTGGTGGACCAGGGGTCGGCGGACGGTATCGTCGCGCCCGACTACGATGGCATCCAGGTCGGTGGCGCCCGCCGTGATCTGCTGATCGGCAACGATCTTGACGAGACGCTGTCCGGCCGGGGCGGCAACGATGACATCCTTGCGGGCGCGGGCGCGGATTCCGTCCTGGGCGAAGACGGCGATGACCTTCTCGATCTCGGGGTCGGAAACGACACGGCGTTCGGCGGCACGGGGAACGATACCGTGCTGGCCGGGGCTGGCGACGATCTGATCGACGGCGGCGACGGTGGCGACAGTATCGACGGTGGCACGGGCCGGGACACGATCGTCTTCGACGGCTCCGACGTCGGTGTCCGGGCCGACCTTCAGGCGCGGATCGGGCAGGGCGGATTTGCACAGGGCGATGTCTATCTTGGGATCGAGGATGTGTTCGGCACCGGGTGGGCCGACGAGTTGGGTGGCGATCAGACCGGCAACCTGCTGCGCGGCTTTGCGGGCAACGACAGCCTCGCGGGGCGCGACGGTGACGACACGCTCGAGGGCGGTCTGGGCAACGACACGCTGGAAGGCGGAGCAGGGGCCGACCTTCTGGACGGTGGCGAGGGCCGCGACCGGGCGACGTATTTCGCGCCGCTGGAGCCCGGATCCGAAGGGGTCAGCGTCAATCTGGCCCTGGGCACGGCGTCCGGGGGCGATGCGGCGGGCGACACGCTCATCTCCATCGAGGATGTGACCGGAACGCAGTTGGCCGATACGCTCATCGGGAACGATCAGGACAATGCGCTGGACGGCGCGCGCGGCGATGACCTGCTGGAGGGCGGGGCCGGGGACGACTCCCTTTCGGGTGGACGCGGCGCCGATACGCTGCGCGGCGGCGACGGCATGGATATCGCCGACTATCTGCTGTCGGCGGAGGGTGTCGCGGTCGACATGTCCGGCCTGACCGCCGGGGGCGGCGACGCGGAAGGCGATGTGTTCGACAGCATCGAGATCGTCCGCGGGTCCTTCCACGATGACACGATCACCGGCGACGGGGCCGACAATCATCTGCGCGGCGGACGCGGTGCGGATGTTCTGGACGGCGGCGACGGGTTCGACGTCGCGGACTACACGGACGCCGACGAAGGCGTCGAAGTCGACCTTGGAAGCGGCCTTGGCCTGTCGGGTGAGGCGGCGGGCGATAGGTTGACCCGGATCGAAGGCGTCCTTGGCTCCGAACATGCCGACACGCTGCGCGGCGGGGCGGGCGACGACACCTTCGACGGGGCGCGCGGCGCCGACCTGCTGGAAGGCGGGGCCGGATCGGACATGTATGTTTTCGGCTTCGACAGCGGCGATGACGTCGTGGGCGAGGCGGGAACCCTGGCCGACGTGGACCGCGTGCAGCTGCGCGCGCCCGTGCGCCCGGTGGATGTCTCGGTCGTGCGCGACGGGGATGACATGGTGCTGGAGCTTGAGCGGGGCGACGGCTTCCTGATCGACACGCTTCGGGTCACCGGTCATTTCCTCGGCCGCGAAAGCGGGATCGAGGAGGTCATCTTCGCCGACGGCACGATCTGGGACCGTGACCAGATCGAGACGCTGGCCCGGCTCGGCCGGTTCAATGCGGCAGACGATATCTATCTGTTCGGGATCGAGGACGAGGTCGCGCTGATCTCGATCGCGGACCTTCTGGCCAACGATGCGACAGAAGGCGTGGCCGACCTTGCCATCCTGTCGGTCGAGGGGCTTGACGGGACGACGGCGACGCTGACCGGAGATGGTTTCGTGGCGTTCTCGGGCCAGCTGAACCAGAATGGCGACGCCTTCTTCCGCTATACCGTGGGCGATGATTACGGGCGGGAGTCGACCGCGCGGGTCGAGGTCAATCTGGCCCCGGTGAACGATGCCCCCACAGCCGGAAACGACGGCATCTTCCATGGCCGCGAGGATGAGATCCTCAGCGTCTCGATCGAGGCATTGCTGGCGAACGACAGCGACATCGACGGCGACACGCCGCTGCGGATCGTCGGGCTCGACCCGCTTTACGATGTGGACGGCAACGCGCTCTATTCGGGCGGTGAATATCGACTGACCAATGGCAAGGGACAGATCGGCAGCACCCACATCGAGTTCACGCCGAGGCCGGATCACTTCGGCTTTGCGGGGTTCACCTATACGTTGGCCGACCCCGACGGCGCGACGACCACCGCCGAGGTCGAGCTGTTCTTCGAGGGTGTGAACGATGCGCCGAGGTCACCCGGCGACCGCGCGACGATCCGTCTGGACAGGGAAAACATCCTCAACATAAACACGTTTCTTGCGAACGACTTCGATCTGGAGGACGATGCCTTCACCTTCGAAGGGCTGCATTCGGTCACCAACGGCACGTTGGTGTTCGATGCCGTCTCCGGTGAAATCCGGTTCACGGCGAACCAGTTGGGCGAGGCGACGTTCCGGTACGATCTGAAGGATGCGCGCGGCGCGGAGTCGACGATCACGGTCACCCTGACGGTCATCCCCCTCAACGACCCGCCCGTGGCGCGCAATGACGGCGGGTTCTCGACGCTCGAGGACGAGATCATCGTCATCGATCCGTCTGCCCTTCTGGCGAACGACAGCGATCCGAACGGTGACACCCTGATCGTATCGGCGTTGGAGCGGTTCCCGGAGAACGGCAAGGTGGCGTTCGATACGGATGGCCGGATCGTCTTCACCCCGCGCGCCGATTTCAACGGCGATGCGGGCTTCCGCTACGAGATCAGCGACGGGCGCGGCGGCTTCGACACGGCGTTCGTGTCGATCACCATCATCCCGCGCAATGATGCACCGATCCTGTTCGACGACGTCACCTTCGGGCTGGAGGATGAGCCGATCGTGTTGGTGCCTGGCGAAGTTTTCGGCAACGACATCGAACCCGACGGCGACGTGATCTTCTATTCCTCCGTCGAAGTGGTGGGTGTCGCGCGCAACGAATGGCAGGACCGCGGACCGGTGTCCAAGATCCTAGAGCTGTCGCCGGGGGTTCTTGGCGATGACGTCACGATCACGCCGCAGTGGCTGGCGCGGGGCGACCTGCCCGCGTGGCTGGCGTTCGACGGTGCGGTCCTGACGGGCGTGGTGCCTGCGGCGGATATCGATGCGGATGCCACCTTCGAGATCGAGATCGTCTGGAGCGATGGCGCGGACAGGTTCGTGCAGGTCGTCACCCTGACCGCCGAAGACGCGGCGGCGCTGGAAAGCGGCGTCACCGTAGTGGCGGATGCGGGGGTTCCCGCCACCGCCACCGCCGAGGCGCATCTGATCACGGTGCAGCCGCTGCCGGCCTGGCTGACCTTCGATCCTGAAACCTTCCGTTTCGAGGGTATCATCCCGCCCGAGATCGTGGACGCGGGCATCTCGCAGGAGGTCACGGTGACTTTCGCCGGAACCGGCGCGGAGGCGGGGCAGACATGGACCCTGCCGGTGACGCTCGACGTCGCCGACGCCGGGGCACTGGCCGGTTCCGGTGTGGCGCTCGATCCGGATGTGGCGCTGATTGCCATCGCGGGCACGACGGTTGCCGCCGGTCTGCCGGGTGGACGCCCGCTGCCCGAGTGGCTGACGTTCGACGCGGCCACCCGGCAGCTGTCGATGACGGAGGTTCCGCCGGCCTCCGATGCGGACGTCGCTCGCGTCCAGATCACCTTCACGCCACCCGCCGCCGATCCGGGGGCCGGCCGCCGCGCGTCCGGTGACGGCGCGACGACGCTGGAAGTGGTGATCGACCCCGCGACGGGGATCACACCTGCGGTGCAGGCCCTGCTGGCGGGCGACCCGTTCTTTGCGGGCCAGGGTTTCCTGTCGATCCGCGCGGACGGCGCCCAGGGCATCACGGCGGCGCGCGAGAACCGCGCGGATCTGCCCGAGTGGATGACATTCGACGCCGAGACGCTGAGCTTCGGGGGCATCCCGCCCGAAAACGTCTACGTCGGCGCCGTTGCGGTGCGTCTGGACGTCGAGGCCACGGACACGCTGCCGTCCTTCGCGATCTTGGGCGATGTCGTGGTCGATGACAGCTATCTTCTCCAGGGCGGCGGAGGCGGGTTCTCGACGGCGCTTGACGCCCTGAACGAACGGGTCACCATCGGGCGGCCGGAAGATTTCAACGGCGCCTTGGTCCTGCGGTATTTCGGAACCGACCTGAAGGGTGCGGTCTCGGCCGATCCGGCCTTCATCGTGGTCAACGTGCTGGCGCAGCCGGAGCTGCCGGACGCGGGGACAGACAGCTTCACGATGATCGAAAACCGGTCCGTGACGTTCTCGCTGGCCGATCTGCTGGCCAACGATGTGGACGACGACGGCGATCCGATCCGCGTCCTGGGCATCTCGGAGCCGGACAACGGCAGTCTGCTGGTCGCGCTGTCGCGGATCACGCTGGAGGCGCCCGTCGACCTCATGGATCTTGCGGGCGCGACGTTCGCCGCGACGCTGGAGGACGGGTCCGGTCTGCCGGACTGGCTGACACTCGATCCGGCGACCGGGACACTGTCGGGCGAGGTTCCGATGGATGTCGCGGGCGATTTGGTCATCCTGCTGACGGCCGATGACGGCGTCGAGACGCGCAGCGCGACGCTGCGCCCGGTCCTTGACGGCAATGCCGGTGTGATCCTGACATATACGCCGGACGCCGGTTTCGTCGGTCTGGACACGCTGACCTACATCGTCACCGACGATGCGCAGGGCGAAAGCACGGGTCTCGTGCGGTTGACCGTGGAGCCGGAAAACCGTCTGCCCACGCCGCAGGATGATCGTTTCGATGCCATCGAGGAGACTGTCCTGCGGATCGCTATCGCGGACCTGCTCGCCAACGATACCGACCCCGACGGCGACGCCCTTCGGTTTGTCGATTTCGGTGCGGCCTCCGTCGGCACGATCCTGCGCGACGGCGACGACCTCGTGTTCACGCCGGTGCAGAACTTCAGCGGACGGGTCACCTTTGCCTATACGGTGACGGATGACGTGACCGGTGAGGCCGGTGCCGTCGTCACGCTCGACGTCGCCTCCACCAACCGGGCGCCGGTGGCCGGGTCGGACGCGTTCGACACGGATGAGGACACGCCCTTTACCGTGGCCATCGCGGACCTGCTGGCCAACGACACGGATGCCGATCCGGAGGATACGATCACGTTCACCGGGATCACCGCGCCGGATGGGGCGCGGCTGTTCACCCTGCCGGACGGTCGCATCCAGCTGGTGCCCGAAGACAACGTCAATGGCCCGCTCGTCTTCACCTACACGATCAGCGATGGGCGGTTGTCGGACAGTGGCACGATCACCCTGAACGTGGCGGCGGTGAACGATGCGCCGATCGCCAACCCCGACGGGCTCTTCATCGGCACCGAGGATGTGCCGCTGGTCATTTCCTTCGCCGATCTGCTGGCCAACGATGTCGACGTGGAGGGCGACAGCTTCGAGATTCTCGAGGTCTTCGACGGCGACAACGGCACCGTGGTTCAGGACGGCCAGTCGGCGGTCTTCACCGGACGGGCCAACTACTTCGGCAACGCGGGCTTCAGTTACCGCGTGATCGACGATGGCGGAGCCGTCTCGCGCGGCTCTGTGTCGATCCGGCTGGAGCCGGGCGACGACCGGCCGATCGCCACCAGCGACGTGCTCGAGATGCTGGAAGACGGAACGCTGGTCATCGACCCCGCCGACCTGATCGCCAACGATATCGACCCCGATGGCGACCCGATCGTCTTCGTCGGATTGTCCGGAGCCGTGCTTCAGGGCGATGGGACCTATCTCTTTACCCCGGCGGCAAACGCGAACGGGTCCGTTGTCCTCGGCTATACGATCGACGGAGGCGATGGCACGCTGGTATCCGGCAGCCTGCGGATCAACATCGCACCGACGCCTGATGATCCGACCGCACGGGACGATGCCTTCGCTGGGGTCGAGGATCAGCCGTTGCGCATCGCGCTGGCCGATATCCTGAGCAACGACACCGACCCGGACGGAAACGCCCCGCTGCTGACCGGGTTCACCGTGCCCGACGGCATCACGGCCGAACTGGACGGCTTCGGGTTCCTCGTCGTCACCGCGGAGGAGAACGCCAGCGGCAGCTTCGACGTCGGTTACGGGATCGACGACACGACGGGCCGCACCGATACGGCAACCATCCGCGTGACGTTTGCGCCCGTGAACGACGCGCCCGACGCGACGGCGGTCGCCTTCGACGGGACCGAGGATACCGCCTTCGTCGGCATCATTCCCGAGACGGCCTTCGGCGATGTCGACGGAGATACCCTGTCGCTGACCTTGCGAGGACAGGACGGGGCGGACCTGCCGGACTGGCTGTCCTTCGATGCGGAAACGCGCGTGCTGTCGGGACAGCCGCCCGCGAACCTCGCGGGCAGCCTGCTTCTCGAACTTGTCGTGAGCGACGGGCAGACGGAGACACTGGCGCCGGTGACCGTCACGCTGGCCGCCGTGAATGACGCGCCGCTTGCGGTGGATGACACCGTCGCCGGCACCGCCAGCCTGACGATCGAATTGTCGCTGGCCGACCTGCTGGCCAATGACATCGACGTGGACGGGGACGCGCTCAGCGTGCTGTCCGTGGGCAGTCTCGATGGCATTGCCGCCCGGATCGAAGGCGATCTTCTGATCGTGGACCGCGCGGCCAACCTCGAGGGCACATTCGATCTGCCGGTGGTGATCTCCGACGGCGCGCTGACCGCGCAATCCGTCCTGCGACTGACGCTGCGGGCGTCGGACACCAACACGGCCCCGGTCATCGCCGAGATCGTGACCCAGACGGCGACCGAGGACACCGCGTTCAGCCTGACGCTGCCCGAAGGGACGGTGTCCGATGCGGACGCCGACGCGCTGACCCTGACGCTGTCGCGGGCGGGGGGCACGGCCGCACCGGCGTGGATCGCGTTCGATGCCGAAACGCTGACCCTGTCCGGAACGCCGCCCGCCGATTTCGCGGGCCTGATCGCGCTGCAACTGACGGCGAGCGACGGGACGGAGCAGGTCACGCGGCTGTTCGACCTGCACATCGACCCGGTGAACGACGCGCCGGTGCTGCTGGCACCGTATTCCAACCGTGTCACCGAGGAGGACACGCCGTTCGATATCCAGTTGGCGCGGCTTGTCGCAGACCCGGACGGCGATGCCCTGACCTGGCGACTGGCCGCATCCGATGGCGGTGCCCTGCCGGGGTGGCTGTCGTTCGACGCCGACACGTTGCGCCTGACGGGAACGCCGCCCACGGATTTTGCCGGTGACGTCGACCTGCGGATCTTTGCGACGGACGGGGCGATCGAGATCTCGGACGACTTCGTGCTGGCCGTGGCCGGGCGCAACGATGCGCCTGTCCTGACGCTGCCGCTGGATGACCGCACCACCGGTGACGATGGAACGCCGCTTACGACGGGCACTGCGTTCGAGCTGGCATTGCCGGAGGGAACGTTCACGGATGCGGACGGCGACACCCTGACGCTGACCGCCGGTCTGGACGACGGATCGCCGTTGCCGTCGTGGCTTCTGTTCGAGAACGGCGGGTTCCGGGGCCTTGCGCCGCGCGATGCGGCGGGCACCTACGCGCTGGCCGTGACGGCAAGCGATGGCCAGGAGACCGTCACCGATGTTTTCGAGATCACGCTGGTCGCCCGCAACAGCGCGCCGCTCGTCGCCGGTGAAAGCTTTGCCATCAGCGTGCCGAACATAGCCCGGCTGGAGGCCGCGAACCTGCTGGCCAACGATATCGACGTGGATGGCGACACGCTGTCGATCACGGCGGTGACAAGCGGCACCGGCGGCACCGCGACGTTGCTCGATGATGGCGCGATCCGCTATGCTGCGAACTTCGACTTCGAGGGAGAGG
>JBARXR010000254.1:0-5266 GCA_049647445.1 Jannaschia sp.
CCTGCGCGGCGGTCAACGGCAACGGGGCGGGCGCGGCCTCGGGCTTGTGCGCGGCGGCGACTGCCGCCTGCGCTTCGGCGGAGGCATGGGATTCCGACAGGCGGCGGCGCGGCGCGGGCATTTCGCCCGATTGCGTCGCGTCGATGCCGGTCGCCACGACCGAAACGCGCATCATGCCTTCCATCGACGGGTCGAGCGTGCTGCCCACGATTATGTTCGCATCCTCGTCCACTTCCTGACGGATGCGGTTCGCGGCTTCGTCCATCTCGAACAGGGTCAGGTCGTATCCGCCCGTGATGTTGATCAGGACGCCCTTGGCACCCTTCAGCGACAGCTCGTCCAGCAGCGGGTTGGCGATGGCCTTCTCGGCGGCCTCGACCGCGCGATCCTCGCCCTCGGCCTCGCCGGTGCCCATCATCGCCTTGCCCATCTCGTCCATCACAGACCGGACGTCGGCGAAGTCGAGGTTGATCATGCCCGGACGGACCATCAGGTCGGTCACGCCCTTGACGCCCTGGTACAGCACGTCGTCGGCCAGCGAGAACGCCTCCGTGAAGGTGGTCTTTTCGTTCGCCAGACGGAACAGGTTCTGGTTCGGGATGATGATCAGCGTGTCGACGACCTTCTGCAGGGCCTCGACACCCTCCTCGGCCTGCCGCATCCGCTTCGATCCCTCGAACTGGAACGGCTTGGTCACGACGCCGACGGTCAGGATGCCCAATTCGCGGGCGGCCTGCGCGATGATCGGCGCGGCCCCGGTTCCGGTGCCGCCGCCCATTCCGGCGGTGATGAAGCACATGTGCGCCCCGGCCAGACGGTCCACGATTTCCTCGATGGTCTCCTCGGCGGCACTGGCACCGACCTGCGGACGGGCGCCGGCGCCCAGACCCTCGGTGACGCGGACACCCAGCTGGATGCGGGCCGGGGCGTTGTTCTGCGCCAGCGCCTGCGCGTCGGTGTTGGCGACGACGAAATCGACGCCCTCAAGATCCTTCTGGATCATGTTGTTGACGGCATTGCCGCCCGCCCCACCGACCCCAAAGACGGTGATGCGCGGACGCAGATCGAGTTCGGCGCTCCCGCCGGGCATGGTGAGGTTCAATGTCATGTGCTCTTCCACCTGTATTGCGGCCCTGCCTCAGGCCATGGTTGTCGCGGTCTCTGCCGCCTTATTTGTGCCTTAGTTTAGCGAAGCTTCGCTACTCCGTCATCCAAAAAACGAATCGTTCTACCAATTGTCCCGAAACCAGCGCACGGCCCGCCGAAACGGCTTGCCGGAGGTTCGTTCCGGCACCGCGTCGAAGTCCCAGAATTCGTCCTGCGGCTCCGCGCCCTGCATGCAAAGACCGACGCAGGCGGCGAAGGCCGGGCCCTTCGCGGCCTCCGGCAGACCGTGCACGCGCAGGGGGCGACCCAGGCGGACCTGATTGCCCAGGATGCGCGCGGCAAGACCGTCCAGACCGGGGATCTGCGACGCACCCCCTGTCAAAACAATGCGTTGCGAGGGAAGGTCCCCGAATCCGGCAGCGTCGAGCCTGACCCGGACCTCCTCCAGGATCTCCTCCACGCGCGGCCGGATGATCCCGATCAACTCGGTCCGCGTGACCGAGCGTCGGTCGTGGTGCCAGTCCCCGGTATCGGCCTCCAGCGCGATGACCTCGCGGTCGTCCATACCTGTTGCAACGACGCCACCATATCGCGTCTTGATCATCTCGGCGGTCTGCGCCGGGATCCGGAGGCCCTGAGAAATGTCACTGGTGACGTGATCGCCGCCCAGCCGAACCGTATCGGCATAGACCATGTGCTTGCGCATGAAGATCGACAGGCCGGTCGTCCCGCCCCCCATGTCGACGCAAGCCGCGCCAAGCTCCTTTTCGTCCTCCACCAGCGCCGAGGTCGCGGCGGCATAGGGGGCCGACGCCAGCCCGGCCAGCTCCAGATCGCACCGGTGAATACAGGTCAGCAGGTTCTCGACCGCGTGCGCATCGACGGACAGCAGATGCATGTCGGCCCGGAGCATCTCGCCGGTCTGGCCACGCGGGTCGCGCAGCGTGGTGCGATGGTCCAGACCGAAGTTCACGGGCTGCGCATGCAGGATTTCGCGCCCTGCCCCAAGGTCCGGCGCATCGACCGAGGCCAGGACGCGCGCGACGTCGTGCACGGTGCACGGCCCGTTTTCCAGCATCACCTCGCCCGACAGCCCGAAACTGCCGGGCCGCCCGCCCGAGAAACAGGCGATGACGTGATCGACCCGGACGTTGGCCATCTTCTGCGCGCCCTGCACGGCGGTGCGGATCGCGCGCTCGGTCTCGGGCATCGCATCGACCTCGCCCGAGCGGATGCCCCGTGACCGGGTCGTCGTGGCGCCGATCACGCGAAAGTTCGACTGCCCCGCCATGTGGCCCACGCCCTCGCCCTGCGGGGTATTCTCCTCGAACCGCAGCACCAGGCAGGCGGTCTTGTAGGTGCCCACATCGAGGATTGCGATGACACCGCGCTGAAGTGCGGCCTGACGCTTGCGGCGCATGGCCCGCTGGGCCTGAAACAAACGGCTCATTGATCCTCCGATGTATAGCTGAGGCGCTCGAGATCCTGCAGACGCTTCAGCTCAAGCCGGGCGTCCTGGGACAGGCGCAACGTGGGTCGATTGCCAAGGCGCAGGTCCACGACGGTCACGTCGCGGGCCAGGATGTCCTTGGCGGAATGCAGCGCCAGCGCGCGGTCGAGCGCGGCGGCGGGGGTCGCTTCGGGCAGCAGGATGCGTTGCCCGCCGGTCAGGTTGACGTCCCAGCGGCGATTGCCGACGCGGGTCAGTCCGACCATCCGGTCGGCCACGGGCTGCGCCGCCTCGAACAGGCGCAGGGCCTCGGCCACGTGAAGGTTCGCGCCCTCGCCGGCCATGACCGGCAGCGCGCCGACCGTCGACAGGTCGTCAAGCCGGGCGACGTGGTGTCCGGTCGCATCCAGCACCGTTACGCCATCCGCTGTCACCCAGGCGATCGCGGGCGTGCGTTCGGTGACCTTCAAAAGCAGGACGCCGCCCGACTTGATCCGGACCTCGGCATTCTCGACCGGGTCGAGTTCTTCCAGCTTGGTGCGCAGCGCATCGATATCGAGAACGAACTGCGACAGCGGCAGATCGACCGGAACGACCTCCTGAATGTCCTGCCGCAACTGCTCGGACGCGCCCTCGATGCGGATCAGGGTGACCATGAATTCCGGGCGGTCCTGTACCGAGCGCACGGTCCGGTCCCAGCGGTCGACGATGGCCGTCAGGCGCTCGGCGTCGTTGATGTACCAGGTGAACAGGAAGACGAAGCCGAAACTCGGGATGCCGGTGCGGACCAGCGCCCGGAACAGCGGCGTCAGCCACAGCCGCTGCAACCGATAGTGCCACTTCGACGGTGCGGGATCGACCGCGCCCGCCCGGTCCCGCCTCAGCGATCGCATGATGCATCCTCCACCAGCCGGGCGCACAGCTGCCCGAACGTGATCCCCGCGAACGCCGCCTGTTCCGGCGACAGCGACGTCGGCGTCATGCCCGGCTGCGTGTTGGTCTCCAGCAGGATCAGGCCGTCCAGCCCCCGGCCGTCGTCCCAGCGGAAATCGGTCCGGCTGATCGACCGGCAGCCCAGCGCGCGGTGCGCCCGCAACGCGTACCCCTGGCAGGCGGCGAAGATCTCGGCGGGCAGATCGGCGGGCACCACATGGCGCGACCCGCCCTCCTCGTATTTGGCGGCATAGTCGTACCAGCCGCTGGTCACGATCTCCGTCACCGTCAGCGCCGCATCGCCCAGCACGGTGCAGGTCAGCTCCCGCCCCGGCGCATAGGCCTCCACCATGACCGTCGCGGGCATCGTCTCGGCCAGCACGGGCGGCGTGTTCGCCCCCCGGTCGACGATATGGATCCCGACCGACGACCCCTCGTTGTTCGGCTTGATCACGTAAGGCGCGGGCAACACATGCGCCGCCATCGCCTCCGCCTTCGTCACGATCCGGCTCTCGACGATCGGCAGGCCCGCCGCCGCGTACACGTCCTTGGAGCGCGCCTTGTCCATCGCCGTGGCCGAGGCCAGCACGCCCGAATGCGTATACGGCAGGCGCAGCCACTCCAGCACGCCCTGCACGCAACCATCCTCGCCCCAGCGCCCGTGCAGCGCGTTGAACACCACGTCCGGCTTCAACGCCGACAGGCGCGCGACCAGATCGTCGCCCGCATCCAGTTCGGTAACGGTAAACCCCTCGCCCCGCATCGCCTCGGCACAGCCCCGCCCCGTCGAAAGCGAGACCTCGCGTTCCGAAGACGGGCCGCCCAAAAGGACGACGACATGCACGGGTGTCCTGCTCGACATACCCAATTCCTGCGCCTCGCGCCGGGTCGCTTATCTGCGCCTCGGCTTGTTTTTATATCTTCGCGCCCGTGTCCGGGCCGCCTCTGACGGGCGTTACGAAGTCTCTGCGGGTTCACCGACCCGTCTGATTTCCCATACTAGCGATATTCCGCTCGCTTCGTGAACCCTCTTTCTCACCTCTTCGCCCAATCCTTCCAGATCGGCCGCCGTCGCACCGCCCCGGTTGACCAGAAAGTTCGAATGCTTGGGCGACATGATCGCACCACCGCGCACCGCACCGCGCATGCCCGCGTCGTCGATCACCTTCCAGGCTTTCAGCGCATGCGTGTCATCCGCCCGGCCCGTCGACGAAAATCCCGCCGGGTTCCGGAACGTGCTGCCCGCGCTGCGGTCCTTCGTCGGCTGGGTCTCGTCCCGCTTGGCCAGTTGCGCCGCCATCCGCGCCTCCAGCGCCGCCGGATCGCCCGCCTCCGCCCGGAACGTCGCCCGCGTCACGACACACCCCTCGGGCAGGTCGCTGCTCCGATAGCCGAGGGTCAACGCCGCCGCCGGGATCGTCACCGCCGCCCCCGCCCGCGTCACCGCCTCCACCTCCATCAGGTGGTCTGCCACATAGCTGCCGTAGCACCCGGCGTTCATCGCCACGGCACCCCCGATCGACCCCGGAATGGTGCGCAGGAACGTCAGGTCCAGCCCCGCCTCAGCCGCCCGCCGCGCCACATGCGCATCCAGCGCCGCCGCCCCGGCATGGACAAGCCCGTCCTCCGCCGCGATCCCGTTGAATCCCCGCCCCAAACGCACCACGACCGCCCGCACCCCCCCGTCCCGCACGATCAGGTTCGACCCGACCCCCATCGGAAACACCGCCACCGCAGGGTCGAGCGCCGCCAGAAACCCCGCCAAATCCTCCAGAT
>JBARXR010000255.1:0-8483 GCA_049647445.1 Jannaschia sp.
CACGAGACCCAGGCGCGCGACGCCCGGCAGGACCAGCCGGAACCAGTTGGCGTATTCGATCGTGAAACAGCGCGAGATCCAGTTGCGGGTCGGGTTGTAGAAGTCCAGCATCCCCTGCAGGCAGGCGACCTCTGCCGGGGCGGCGTGGAACCGGGCGGCGACCTTGCGCAATTGATCGGGTGCAGGCGCGTCTTCGGCATCGTAGATGCCGACGATCTCGCCGCGTGCGAAGTTCAGGGCATAATTCATGGCGCGCGGCTTGGTGCGGGGCTGGCCGTCCGGGACGGGTATCACGCGCATCCAAGGCGGCAGATCAGCCTGTCCGAGCGCGGCGATGGTCAGATGGTCGTCCGCCTCGACCACGAGACAGATGTCCAGAAGGGCGCGGGGATAGTCGAGGCGCGAAAGACGGCGTGTGAGCGCGGGGGCAATCTCCGGCTCGCGGTGCAACGGCACAAGGACGCTGATGACCGGCAGCCGACCAACGGCCTCGCCGCACGTGCGCACGGATGCGAAGCCGCCTTCACCCTTGCCGTGCCGCACGGCCAACAGGGCGGCCACCCGCAGACCTATGTTCAGGAGCAGCACCAAGATGCCGA
This sequence comes from Jannaschia sp., assembly GCA_049647445.1. Taxonomy (GTDB): domain Bacteria; phylum Pseudomonadota; class Alphaproteobacteria; order Rhodobacterales; family Rhodobacteraceae; genus Jannaschia. Next base: position 600 of record JBARXR010000255.1, read on the forward strand.
AGGCGGTCGCCCAGCCAAGGGCAGCGGCAGGCCAGACAGCCGCCACTGCGCAGAGGCCCACCAGCGCCAGAGCGAGGACCGAAGCGCCGTTGCGGGCACGAAGTCGTCGACAACTCAGGGTTTCGGGCACCCGGCATTCGGCATCCCGCGCGAGGGTCTCGCCATGCACGGCATGCATGCGGGCGTCGAAGTCGCGTTCCGATACGGTCGCGAACAGCAGGGGCCCGAATGTCGGCGGCAGTGCCTCCGTCAGGGCGTCGAGCAGGTCGGGCCGCGTCGTGGCGATCAGCGTCCTGTTGCCGACGCGGGCCCAAGGCAGGGCCCGGTACGTCCGGGCCAATGCGCGCGGCATCCTGCGCGCCCATTCGTCGAGCGCCGCATCGTTGCGGGGCGCTGGATCTGCCATGCCGATGCCGTATTGCTGTCCGAGGATGCGCGCGACCGTGGTGTCGGGAACCTGCCCGTTCCGGATCAGAATCTCGCCGAGCGGCAACCCGTGGTTCTGTTGCTCGGCCAGGGCGCGGACCAGTTGTGTCTCCGAGATGATCCCGTCTTCGACAAGCAGTTCGCCGAGCGCCCGGCGGCGGACATAGGCCTGTCGTCGAAAAGCCGGGGAGGACGGGTCGATCGCGTGGCTGTAGATCCCCCCTGGGACAAGCGTGACCGGACGGGGCAGGAACGGAACCCGCGCGCGGACGATCGGCACGTCGGCCCCCGAAGGAACGGTCCAGCGCAGGGCGGCCTTCTCGCGTCCCGGCGGTCTTTTCAGCGGGCGCGGAAAGGGCAGGGGCGACTGATGTGGAAAGGGCACCACGACGCGGTCTGCCAAGGGCGCGCTCTGTGCCGACTGCACGAGAAATGCCGCTGCCCGCTCAAGCGCGGAAACGGGCGCATCGCCTCCGGGCTCGGAGTTCTCGGTCGGTTCGGTGGCCGGCCCCGGTACCATCTTTCGCCCTTCAACAGATCATCAGGATCGTGGGGCCGAAGTGGTTAACAAACCGTAAATGCCGCCTGCGCGCCGCTACCTTGCGTGTTTTGCCATCGCGGCGGCAAAGTCGTCGAACAGGTACGCGCTGTCATGGGGCCCGGGGCTGGCTTCCGGGTGATACTGAACCGAAAACACCGGCCGACCCGACAGGCGGACCCCGCAGTTGGACCCGTCGAACAGGCTGACGTGGGTTTCCTCGACACCTGCGGGCAGGGTCTGCGCGTCGACGGTGAAGCCGTGATTCATCGATGTGATCTCGACCTTGCCGTCCATGCGACGCTGGACGGGATGGTTCGCGCCGTGGTGGCCGTGGTTCATCTTTACGGTCTTCGCCCCGAGCGCCATGGCGAGCATCTGGTGCCCGAGGCAGATGCCGAAGACGGGCAGCCCGGTGTCCACGATGTCGCGGATCATCGGCACGGCGTATTCGCCGGTCGCGGCCGGATCGCCCGGGCCGTTCGACAGGAACAGGCCGTCCGGGTTAAGCGACCTGACGTCTTCCGCCGTTGCCGTCGCGGGCAGCACCGTCACGTCACAGCCGACCGAAGCGAGCGATCGAAGGATATTGCGCTTGGCGCCGTAATCGATGGCGACCACCTTGTGCCGCGGCGCCTCCTGCTGTCCGAAGCCGTCGGGCCAGGCCCACTTCGTCTCGGACCAGCGATAGGATTGCGCGGTGCTGACCCCCTTGGCGAGGTCGACGCCGACCAGCCCCTTGAAGGCCCGTGCCTGTGCGACGAGCGCCTCGATATCGAAATTGCCGTCAGGATCGTGGGCCAGGGCGACGTGCGGCGCGCCCTGCTGGCGGATGGCGCGGGTCAGGCGGCGGGTGTCGATCCCGCCCATCCCGATGCGGCCCTGCGTCGCCAGCCACGTCTCGAGGTCGCGGGTCGCACGCCAGTTGGATGGTTCTGTCGGGTCCCACTTGACGATCATGCCGGCGGCAAAGGATTGTGCCGTTTCGTCGTCTTCGGGTGTCACGCCGGTGTTGCCGATGTGCGGGAAGGTGAAGGTGACGACCTGTCCGGCATAGCTCGGGTCGGTCATGATCTCCTGATACCCTGTCATCGCGGTGTTGAAGCACAATTCGGCCACCGATGTCCCGGTCGCGCCGAACCCGCGACCCTTGAAGATCGTCCCGTCGGCGAGGGCGAGGCAGGCTGTGGGCATCTGGGCCATGGATCGTCTCCGGGGGGCAGGGGCAGGGCAAACTCGCCGGGTTGTATGGAGGGGGGCACCGGGCGTCAACCCGACGCCGGACCGTTGCGCGACCGCACGCCATGGGATATGCGGACGCTTCGCAAAACCGAGCGATTGGGGAGTACCGATGGAACTGCGCGACAGGCTGAGCGCCCGGCTCAAGGACGCCATGCGGGACAAGGATGCCCTGCGGTTGAGCACGCTGCGTTTGATCAACGCCGCGATCAAGGATCAGGACATTGCCCTGCGTGTCGAGGGCCGGACGGTCGGCGAGACCGAAATCATGGCGATCCTGGCCAAGATGGTCAAACAGCGCCACGAAAGCGCCCGCGCCTACGAGGAAGCAGGACGGCTTGAGTTGGCGGAGCAGGAACTGTCCGAGATCAAGGTCGTGGAGGAATTCCTGCCCCGCAAGCTGTCGGACGAGGAGGTCACGCAGGCCGTGACCGATGCAATCGCGTCGACCGGCGCCACCTCTGTGCGAGACATGGGCAAGGTCATGGGTCTGCTGAAGGGAAAGTATCCCGGGCAGATCGATTTCGGCACCGTGGGCCCGATGATCAAGGAACGGTTGGCCTGACGCCGGGGCGGTGGACCGCCAGAGGTGCCGGGCCGGGTCTCGACGGGTTCCTGACCGACCGACGTGTCGAGGGTCGGCCAATGCCCCGCAGACGCCCGGCGGAGTCAAAGGACGGGAACCGCCTTCCCGCGCCCTTGAGCACCTGTCATACTGATCCCATCTGACACGGGACTAATATGGGAAACGGCCATGGCACTGCCGGCACGGCAACAGGTGACGTACTGGGGCGCGGCTGCGGCAGTGTTCCTCGTACTTCTGTGGTATCTGGGGCCCGTTCTTCTGCCGTTCATCGTCGGCGGTGCGATCGCCTACATTCTCGATCCGCTGGCCGACCGGCTGCAAGCCTTCGGCCTGCCGCGCGCGGCGGCGACGACCGTCATCACGCTGGTCGGTGTGCTGGGCCTGTTGCTGGCGGTGGCCTTCGTGATCCCGCTGCTCATCGAGCAGACGACCGCGCTCGTGCGGTCCGCCCCGCAATATTTCAACGCCTTGCGCGACTGGCTGACCGTCCGCTTTCCCGACCTCGTGGCCGAGGGCGGGATCATCCGCAAGGGCCTCGCGGATCTGGGCCAGATGGTCCAGTCGCGGGGCGGCGATCTGGCACAACAGGTGATCGCGGGCCTGTTCGGTGTCGTGAACGCATTGGTCTTCATCGTGGTCGTGCCGGTCGTGGCGTTCTATCTTCTGCTTGACTGGGACCGGATGGTGGCCCGCATCGACGAGATGCTGCCCCGCGACCATGTCACCACGATCCGCAGGATCGCGCAGGACATCGATGCGACTCTGGCCAGCTTCGTACGCGGACAGCTGACGGTATGCCTGATCCTCGGGACATTCTAGTCCGTCGGCCTGATGCTGGTCGGCCTGCAATTCGGCCTCGTGGTTGGGGCCATTGCGGGTCTCATCACGTTCATCCCGTACGTCGGTGCATTGGTCGGCGGGGGCCTCGCCGTGGGCCTTGCGCTGTTCCAATTCTGGGGGGACTGGACGTCCATCGGCCTGGTGGCCGCGATCTTCGTGGCCGGGCAATTTCTGGAGGGCAACGTGCTGACGCCCAAGCTGGTCGGGGAATCCGTCGGGCTCCATCCCGTGTGGCTGTTGTTCGCGCTGTCGGCTTTCGGGTCGATCTACGGGTTCGTCGGAATGCTGGTGGCCGTGCCCGTGGCCGCTTCGCTGGGCGTCGTGGCACGCTTCATGGTGGCCGAGTACAAGGCGAGCATGCTGTACCAAGGCCGCGATCCGGGGGACGCGCCACCGCCCGAGATCGAGGCGCGCGACGCAGCAGAATGACCAACCGACAGCTCAGCATTGACCTGCCGCGCTTTGACGCGCGGGGGCGGTCCGATTTCATGGTCTCGCCAGCCAATGCCACGGCACTGGCGTTGGTCGATACCTGGCCCGACTGGCCGGACCACCGCCTCGCCCTCGTCGGCCCGGAGGGAGCGGGAAAATCGCATCTGGCTGCGGTATGGGTCGCGGAGGCGGGCGCGCGCCGTCTGGATGCCGCCGACCTGCGCGCGCAAGACGCACCGGCGCTGGCCGAGGGGCCCGTTCTGGTGGAGGACGCCGATCGGCATCTTGTCGGGCCGGAGGCGGAGCGGGCGCTGTTTCATCTCTGGAATGCCTGTGCCGCCACGGGCAAGGGCCTGATGCTGACCGGGCGGCGTCCGCCTTCGGATTGGGGTGTGACGCTGCCGGACCTTGCCAGCCGCCTTGCCTCCCTCACGCCCGCGATCCTGCGCGGCCCTGACGAGGCCCTGCTCTCGGCGCTGTTGGTCAAGCTGTTCGCGGACCGTCAGATGGCGGTCAGGCCTGCGCTGGTTCAATTCCTGCTGCCCCGGATGGAGCGCAGCTTCGCCGCCGCCCATGCCATGGTCGAGCGTCTCGATGCGGAATCGCTGGCACGGACCGTTCCCGTCGATGTCGCGTTGGCGAAGGTTCTGCTTGAGGAAAGCGGGCCGGATCACGCAGGCGCAGACCCGACCTGACCGCCCATGGCGCGGTCCGGGCGTGTCGGGCCAACCGGCTGTCATGCCCGCCCTTGCAAAGGAAATATCGATGCAGCTTTCGCCGGACTGGGAATATGTCGCCGACACCGTGATGGGGGGCGTGTCGCAAGGCCGGATCATCCGGGAGGAGCTGGCCGGGCGCGCTGCCACGCGGCTGACAGGCCTTGTGTCACTCGACAACAACGGTGGCTTCGTCCAGATGGCATTCGACCTTCTGCGGGATGGCAGCGCGTTCGATGCGTCCTCGTTCTCCGGGCTGGAGATGGAGGTACTGGGCAATGGCGAGACGTATGATCTGCGCCTGCGGACCGACCAGTTGACGCGACCATGGCAGTCGTTTCGCGCGGAATTCGTCGCCACTTCGGACTGGACGAAAGTCAGGTTGCCTTTCGATACCTTCGAGCCGCACCGCACCGGCGTCATGTTCGACCCGGCCTGCCTGCGCCGCATCGGCGTCCTCGCGATCGGGCGGGCCTTCGAGGCGGACGTCGCGGTGGCAAGCGTTCGCCTCGTCCGGTAAGTGTGGCCGCTGGACAGGCTTCCGGTCTGACCCTAGGCTGTCATTCTTCCGTCACGACTGATCGATAAGCGCATCCTATGCTGGACAAATCGCCAATCCCCGCTGCCGATTTCCTGAACGCACCCCTGCCGGCACCGGTGACGCTGGATGAGGCACGCGTGACCGGGCCCACGCGTTTCTTCAACCGTGAGCGGAGCTGGCTGGCGTTCAACTGGCGTGTGTTGGATGAAGCCGAGAACGAACGGCTGCCGTTGCTGGAACGTCTGCGCTTCCTTTCGATTTCTGCGGCAAACCTCGATGAGTTCTATACCGTCCGCGTGGCTGGCCTGCGGGAATTGGCACGGGCGGGCAACCGGACCCCCGGTGCCGACGGCAGGTCGCCCGCCGAGCAACTCGTGATGATCGACGAGGACGCGTTGGAGCTGTTGGCGCAGCAACAGGCTGTCTGGAAGGCACTGCGCCGCGAGATGGAGGCGGAAGGTATCTGCCTGATGACGCAAGACGGCCTCAACAAGCCCGAACGCGCGGAGCTTGCCGACCACTTTTTGCGCAACGTCTTTCCGATTCTGTCGCCTCTGGCCATCGACCCCGCACATCCGTTCCCCTTCATCCCGAACGAAGGCTTCGTCCTCGCCGTGGAACTGGAACGGAAGGCTGACCGGCGTCTGTTGCGTGCCCTCCTGCCGATCCCCGCACAGATCGAGCGGTTCATCCGCCTGCCTGCGGTCGAAGGCGGTCCGATCAGGTTTCTTCCGCTTGAAGAATTGCTTCTGATGCAGATCGAGGCGCTGTTCCCGGGGTATGCCCTCAAGGGCCATTGCGCATTCCGGGTGCTGCGCGACAGCGATCTTGAAGTCGAGGAGGAGGCCGAGGATCTGGTGCGGGAATTCGAGACCGCGCTGAAACGCCGTCGCCGGGGTGAGATCATCCGGATGAAGATTACGGCAAATGCGCCTCAGGGCCTTCGGACGGAAATCGTGGAGGACATCGGCGTCGACGAATCCGAGGTCATCGAGGTCGACGGCCTCGTGGGGCTTTCCGCGCTGAAGGAACTGGTTGTGGACGATCGCAAGGACCTGCTCTGGCCGTCGTTCACGCCCCGCGTTCCCGAACGCGTGCAGGACCACGACGGCGACATGTTCGCGGCGATCCGCCAGAAGGACATGCTGCTGCACCACCCCTACGAGACGTTCGACATGGTCATCCGCTTCTTGCAGCAGGCGGCGGTCGATCCGAACGTGGTGGCGATCAAGCAGACGCTGTATCGCACGTCGCGTGACAGCCCGATCGTTGCGGCGCTGTGCGAGGCGGCCGAGAACGGCAAGCAGGTGACCGCGCTGGTCGAGCTGAAGGCGCGCTTCGACGAGGCGGCGAACATCCGACAGTCACGTCGACTTGAACGGTCCGGCGCGCATGTCGTCTATGGTTTCACCAACTACAAGACCCACGCGAAGATCAGCACAGTTGTCCGCAGGGAGGGGGACAAGCTTGTCACCTATACCCATTTCGGGACCGGGAATTACCACCCGATAACGGCGCGGATCTATACCGACCTGAGCCTGTTCACAGTGAACGAGAAACTGGGTCGCGATGCCACGAAGGTGTTCAACTACATCTCCGGCTACGCTCCGCCGGAGGGCCTGGAGGCGCTTGCGATTTCGCCCACGCAGATGAAGGACTATCTGCTGACGGCCATCGGGGCGGAAGCCGATCACGCGCGCGCCGGTCGGCCCGCCGTGATCTGGGCCAAAATGAACTCCCTGATCGAACCCGACGTCATCGACGCGCTCTATGATGCCAGCCGGGCAGGGGTCAGGATCGATCTCGTGATCCGGGGCATCTGCGGATTGCGGCCGGGCGTGGTGGGACTGTCGGAAAATATCCGCGTCAAATCGATCGTGGGCCGCTTTCTGGAGCATTCCCGGATCGTCTGTTTCGGAAACGGGGCAGGCTTGCCGTCCAAAAAGGCCCGTGTCCACATTTCGTCCGCCGACTGGATGGGGCGAAACCTCAGCCGCCGGGTCGAGACCCTGGTGGAATGCACCAATCCGACCGTTAAGGCCCAGATCGTCAGTCAGATCATGGCGGCCAATCTGGCCGACGTGGCGCAAAGCTGGGTGCTTGGCTCGGAAGGGGACTGGACGCGGGCCGACGTCACGACCCTCGAAAACCCGTTCAATTGCCACCGGTTCTTCATGGAGAACCCGTCACTGTCGGGGCGCGGGTCGGCAGGGGCCAGGGACGTTCCGGAACTGACGCACTCGGCCGAATAGGGCGTGCAGTCTATTTTGTCTGGTAGGTCCAGGCCAGGCCTATGGCCTGGCCCGGGGTGGAACAGGCCAGAACCAACGGAAAGGTCCGGTGACAGGTCTTGGCGATTGCAGCGACATGGTCATTGAGCGATTGGGCGAGGTCAACGAAGAAGCTTTCGGGCAACTCCTCCCCCTCGAGATCGAGTTTATGCGTTGCAAGGTCGGTGAAGGCGAAATCGCTCACCGAGAGGCTTCGGCCCGGAATGGCGTTGAAGACGGATGCCTTGTCCAGATCGCCCGCCGCCACGGCCTCCAGCAGCCGGGAGCGGCGCCAG
>JBARXR010000256.1:0-6422 GCA_049647445.1 Jannaschia sp.
GGATCGAACAGCGTTCGATCCGCGGAAACCAGGAGGTCCGAGGCTTTACCGGACGAACCGCAGGGGAGGATGGTGGAGCCTAGGGGAGTCGAACCCCTGACCTCTTGCATGCCATGCAAGCGCTCTACCAACTGAGCTAAGGCCCCTATACCGGCTGCGTCCTAGGACAGCGGTCGGAGTGGCGCAAGCGGAAAACTCGCTTGCGCCCGCGTCATGTCAATCGTCGTCCTTGCCGTCGGCCACGTCGGCAATGTCCTCGATCGATACGGTGTCGTCGTCGTCGTCCTCAAGGACGTCGTCATCGTCATCCGCATCATCATCGTCATCGAGATCAACGTCGTCGTCGTCGAGCAGCAGGTCATCGTCCTTGACCTTCGTCTCGGCATCGACCTTGTCGGCCACCAGAACACGCGTCTTGGTACCGGTTTCGACGTTGACGACCTCGCCCGTGTACGGGCTGACGATCGGATCGCGGTTGAGGTCATAAAAGCGTTTGCCGGTCGTCGGGCAGACCCGCTTGACGCCCCATTCTTCCTTGGGCATGTCGCATCCTTCATATCGCGTCGGCCGAAGTCTGGCCGGCGTCGTGAATGGGCTCGCTTGCCACAGCGAAAATTACTTGGCAAGCCCCCCGAGAGCAGGGACGGAGCGCAATGGTCGAGATACTGCCAGTTCCCGGTGCGCCCGGAATAGAGGTCGTCCTCCGGCGGTCGGCGCGAACGCGGCGCATGTCCCTGAGGGTCGGACGATCCGACGGCCGCGTGTCCCTCAGCTTGCCGAACCGGACCCCGGTGTCCGAAGCACGCTCGTTCGTCGCACAACAATCGGAATGGATCCTGCGGAACGTTGCCGCCGCGCCCGCGCCGCAGCCTGTGATCGTCGGCGGCACGCTGCCCCTGCTGGGTTGTGACGTCGCGCTGGTTCCCAGCGTCGGTCGGTCGGCGCGATTCGACGGCGTGTCGGTCGCGGTACCCGACGATGCCCACACGGGCCGGCGGGTCAAAGTGTTGCTTCAGACCCTGGCACGCACCCATCTTGCCGCGGCGGTAGATCGCCACGCCTCCGCGTTGGGCAAACATCCCGCGCGCCTGTCCCTGCGCGACACGCGGTCGCGCTGGGGCAGTTGCTCGTCCCGTGGCGACCTCATGTTCTCCTGGCGCCTCATCATGGCGCCGCCGGATGTGCTCGATTACGTCGCAGCCCATGAGGTCGCGCACCTGCGGCACATGGATCACTCGCCGCGCTTCTGGGCTCAGGTTGAGGCCCTCGTCCCCGATTGGAAGCCGCGTCGCGACTGGTTGCGCAAGCAGGGTGCGCGACTACATGCCGTGTCCTTCGACTGACGCAGCGAAGCGCGCGGGGGCGGAAGGTCGCTTGACCAATGGCTCCGCAGTGGGGCACCTGAATACATGCTGCTCAATCCTCTTTCCGACGGCACCGGGACCGCTCATGAGCGGCTTTACCGGTCCCTGCGCACCCGGATAATGCACGGGGAGTTGCCGCCGGGTGAATCCCTGACCTTGCGGGGTATCGGCCGCGATTACGGAGTGTCCATGACGCCCGTGCGCGAGGCCTTGCGGCGCCTCGTGGCAGAAGGGGCCCTGTCCCTGTCGGCCAGTGGCCGGATCACCACGCCCGCGCTGTCGAATGACAGGATCGAGGAACTGGCCGCAGTCCGCTCCCTGCTGGAACCGGAGTTGGCGGCACGGGCCCTGCCGCGTGCGCATCTCGCCCTGATCGACAGAATGGAGGCGATAAATCGCGCCATTGCCGAACAGATCGCAAAGCATGACGCGTCAGGCTATATCCGCACCAACCTCGAGTTTCACCGCACTCTCTACCTGCGCGCGCAGGCCCCCGCGATGCTGGCGATTGCCGAGACTGTGTGGCTGCAACTCGGGCCAACGATGCGATCGCTGTATGGACGGTTGAACCGAACCGAATTGCCCAAGAACCACCGCCTGATCGTTGCGGCCCTGCGCGCCGGTGATGAGCCCGGTCTGCGGCTTGCGGTGCGCGCGGATGTCACGCAAGGGCTTCGCCTGCTGGCGGGTTGAGCGTCCTGCATCGCGTCAGTTGGGGATCAGGTTCCCGAGTGAGCGCAACTCATCCCGGCGCAGACGCAGGCCCCGTGCGAGGATCTTGAGGATGTTCCGGTCATGCGCGGACAACGGCCCGTCCGCGAGCAGCACCGACAGCGCCGAACTGAAGACCAGCATCTTCTCGGAGGATGTCAGCCCGTCCGCCATATATCGAAAGTTGGTCGGAATGATGAGTCGGTCAGCGCGCATCGCGGCTTCACGCAAGTGATCGGTCGTGTAATCCATGTTTGTTGTGTTGCGCGCGATTTCCAGCGCCCGTTTCAGACGCTTTGGATCGATATGCCTCGTGTGCCAGACACAATGTATCATGCCGTCGACGACCCGGAACCGGGCCCCGTTCGGCAAGCCCAGGATAGCCCGGCGCAACTCGCGGCGCCGCATGCGCATCTTGTGGCCGAACAGAACAATCACCGCGATGACCGCGATGGACGCGCCGACCCACGGAAGAAGGTGCACATCGCGGAGCCAGTCCGCGAACGAACTTGGCAGAAACCCGCCCGGAGATGCCTGTGGCGCGCCCTGCGCGCCGGTGGGCGATGACATCAGAAAAAGGAAAGCACCGAGCCTCACACCGACCCGCAGCGGAAAGAGGAGGATACCAAACATCATCGAACCCAGACATCAAAGGTTGAACTGACGCCGGTTCACCATGCAAAAGCGGCAGGAGTGGGAAGCTCCTGCCGCTCTACGAAGGCAATTTGCGGGTCAATCCGCGGTATGTCCACAGGTGCCCGGCGACGGACCGTCAGGAATGGATCGGACCGTCGCCGCAGGCCAGTGCCGCTTCGCGCATGGCTTCCGAATATGTCGGATGGGCGTGGCAGGTGCGGGCGATGTCCTCTGCGGCGGCGCCGAACTCCATCGCGACACAGACCTCGTGGATCAGGTCCCCGGCCATCGGTCCGATGACATGGCATCCGAGAATTCGATCGGTTTCCTTGTCGGCAAGCATCTTCACGAACCCTTCACCGGCGAAGTTGGCTTTGGCGCGCCCGTTCCCCATGAAGCTGAATTTCCCGACCTTGTAGGCGCGTCCCTCGGCTTTGAGCTGCTCCTCGGTCATGCCGACGCTTGCGACCTCCGGGTGGGTATAGATAACGCCGGGGATCACATCGTAATTCACGTGACCCTGCTGACCGGCCAGGATTTCGGCAATCGCCATGCCTTCATCCTCCGCCTTGTGCGCGAGCATCGGGCCTTCGATCACGTCGCCAATGGCATATATCCCCTTGACGCTGGTGGCATAATCGTCGTCGACCGCGATCTGTCCGCGCTTGGTCATCTTGATCCCGAGCGCGTCGAGACCCAGACCCTCGGTGTGCGGCTTGCGGCCCGTCGCCACAAGGACCACGTCCGCCTTCATCTCATGCGCACTGTCGTCCTTGCGCAGTTTGTAGTCCACATGCGCCTTTCCGCCGTTCACCGCGACTTTCGAGACGGCGGCGCCCATGACGAACTTCAGCCCCTGTTTCGACAGAAGGCGCTGAAATTGCTTTGCAACCTCCGCGTCCTGACCGGGCGTTATCGCATCGAGGTATTCGATCACGGTAACGTCCGTGCCAAGACGGCAATAGACCGACCCGAGCTCCAGTCCGATCACGCCGCCGCCGACGACGACCATGGTCTTCGGGATGCTCGACAGCTCCAGCGCGCCGGTGGAGGTGACGATGACCGTCTCGTCGATCTCGACCTCCGCGCCCGGCACATTGGCCGCATCGGAGCCGGAGGCGATGATGATGTGCTTCGCTTCGTGGACGTCGTCGCCGACCTTGACCTGACCGGCCGCAGGGATGTAACCCCACCCCTTGAGCCAGTCTATCTTGTTCTTCTTGAACAGGAATTCGATGCCCTTGGTATTGGCGTCGATCGTCTCCTGCTTGTAGGTCAGCATCTGTTTCCAGTCGACCGATTGTGTCTTTCCCTTCAGGCCCATGGCGGCGAAATTATGCTCCGCCTCGTGCAGCATGTGCGTGGCATGGAGCATCGCCTTCGACGGAATGCAGCCGACGTTCAGGCAGGTGCCGCCCAGCGTCTCACGCCCCTCGACCACGGCGGTCTTGAGGCCCAGTTGCGCGCAACGGATGGCGCAGACATAGCCGCCGGGGCCGCTGCCGATGATGATGACGTCGTATTGGGCCATGATGCCTCCGGGGTCGAAAAACGATGGGTGATCTACGGGTGATCTACGTCGGATATACGTCCGACGTCGGTCGGATCAGACCAGAGTGGAGATAACCATCAGAACGGTCGCCGTGAACCCCGCAAACCAGATGAATGACCGCCATGGCCGCCAGCCGAGGACGTAGGCGGGCACATAGAGGACGCGGGCGACGAGGTAGACCCAGGCGCAGCCGGCGGTGAACGCCGTCGACTGGCCGGACAGGGTGACGAGGACGACGGCGATGGCGAAGAGCAGCAGTCCCTCGAAATGGTTCTCGAACGCGCGCCCCAGCCGCTCCGTCCGGACAGACATCTGCCGGGTCGGCGGGCGGTCGCGCGCGGAGGTGGTGTAGCCGGACCCAAGCTCCAGATTGGCGGGGACCGCATAGGCCACGAATTGCGCGACCTGCAGAAGGACGGCGAGGGCGAGGGCGGTGAGTTCGGGTGTCATTTGCCGCGCCTTATCATGATCCAGGTGGTGAAGGCGGAAAGGGTGACATAGCCCGCCGCCAGATACCACAGGACCGGGTCGGGCCCGCGCCATGCCTGGAGGGCAAGGACGAGGAGGATCGCGATGGCGACGCGGACGATCCAGAAGGCGATGGCGCGGCGGGTGAGGGCCATGTCAGGCGGTTTTCAGGAAGCGCCCGGTGACGGGGCCGTTGGTCTGGCTTTCGCAGTCGAGCCAGGCTTGGGCTTTCTTGCGGTCGTTCGCCTTGAAGAGCGCGGTGACACCGCCGCAGTCCACGTCGCGCCAGAGTTGCAGGAGGGTCAGGCCTGCGTGCATCCGGTTCTCGGCATTGGCGTCGAAGTCCTGTTTCCAGGCGTCGTAGTCGGCGGGGGTGTGGTGGGTGAGGAGGTTCATTGGTTTCTCCAATGGTCCACAAGGTTACGCCGCCCCACAATGCACCTCACAGCACTCCAAGTAATTCTTCTAGTCGAAAACAGCCGCCCCAAGTCGGATAGACATAGCGCTCTCGGATACTTGAAAAGCACGTGCCAACATCTTGGGGTCCGTCTCACCGCCATCGATCATTGGGTTTAGCAGGTGCCAAGGCATGAGAATATCAGCTGCTAAACGATTAGCTTCTGCCTCCATCGCGTTGCTCAACTTGCTTCTGTATAAACCGTCGTCCGCGATCCCATCCCCTATCTCGTCTCGATGAAGGACAAAGTGCGCGATTTCATGGGCGGTAGTAAAGCGGCGCCGGTTTGGATGATGGGTCTTGTTGACAAAAATGGCATAACCGGAAGTTCCGCCGTCAGTCGCAGACCTGACAATTTTTCCGCTCAGGTCATCAGGCCAAGTCGGTACGTGATAAACTTCCAGTCCCAAAGCCCGCGCTATGGGAACAGTTTGGACCGGAGCCCGGGCTTGATGCCTGCGAATAATGTTCAAGCTGTCAGAATATGTGAGCATCATTCTTCTCCTTCCGCGAGTTCAGCACCAACAGTGGAGTTGGCTCCCAGACTATGACTTCCGGGACTTTCGCGAAGACCTTGCTGGACGGTCTCGCGCCAAGCTTCCAGCTTGCGGATCTCTTCATCTACCACGAGCTTTGCCTCCGATGCTGCACGAGCCACAGCGGCATTCTTGATCTCTTTATAGCCAAATAGGCCGAGTAAAGCGATCACAAAGCCCACTAGTGCCAAAACCATCTGAAGAATGGTCAACTGAACGGCGACAACGTCAAGACTGTATCCAACGCGAGACTCGGGCATGACAGGAGTAACCGCGCTAGTTTGCCAAATCATGAATAAGACCCCTGCAGCTACTGCGGAAGCGACCGTCAGCACAATGAGGCATACGTACCTAAGCGCTATAAGCACGAACTACAAATCCATCAACAACCGCCGTGGGTCCTCCAGCGCTTCCTTGACCCGCACGAGGAACGTCACCGCCCCTTTGCCGTCCACGATCCGGTGGTCGTAGCTGAGTGCCAGATACATCATCGGGCGGATGACGATCTCGCCGCCGACGACCATCGCGCGGTCCTGGATCTTGTGCATGCCGAGGATGCCGGACTGCGGGGGATTGAGGATGGGCGAGGACATCAGCGAGCCATAGACGCCGCCATTCGAGATGGTAAAGGTGCCGCCCTGCATTTCCGCCATGCTGAGCTTGCCATCCCGGGCGCGGGCGCCTTTTTCCGCGATGGC
>JBARXR010000257.1:0-1638 GCA_049647445.1 Jannaschia sp.
ACGTGATGGGTGATCTGAACCGCCGGCGCGGTATGCCACAGGGCATGGATGACTCGCCGTCGGGCAAGATCCTGCGCGCTGAGGTGCCGCTGTCCGAGATGTTCGGGTATGCCACGGATTTGCGCTCGATGTCGCAGGGCCGGGCCAGTTATTCGATGGAGTTCGGCCAGTACGCCGAAGTGCCGCAGAGTGTCGCTGACAGCATTGCTGGCAAGTGACGGTCGCAGTTTGACGTATCCGGTGCGCGGCGGAAATAGGGAAGGAGACGCTGAGCACCGGATTGCTAGCAGACGAAAAATCAGAGTAGCAGTGCGCAGCGACAAGGTTGCGCCAGGCCTCGCAAGAGGCCGAGTAAATTTTAGTTGCATGAACTCGTAGCGTTCATGCGGTGGTAGAAAAATCGTAATCAATCAGGACCGGAGACGAGGTCGATGTCAAAAGAGAAATTTGAAAGAACCAAGCCGCACGTAAACGTAGGCACGATTGGCCACGTAGATCATGGCAAGACGACGCTGACAGCGGCGCTGACCAAGGTGATGGCGGAGAAGCACGGTGGTGAAGTTCGCGCCTATGACCAGATCGACAATGCGCCTGAAGAGCGTGCGCGCGGCATCACGATTGCCACCGCACACGTTGAGTACGAGAGCGATGTGCGCCACTACGCGCACGTTGACTGCCCGGGGCATGCTGACTATGTGAAGAACATGATCACCGGCGCTGCGCAGATGGACGGCGCGATCCTGGTGGTTAACGCTGCTGACGGCCCGATGCCGCAGACGCGCGAGCACATCCTGCTGGCGCGCCAGGTGGGCGTGCCGTACATCGTGGTGTACATGAACAAAGCGGACATGGTCGACGATGAGGAGCTGCTGGAGCTGGTGGAGATGGAGATCCGCGATCTCTTGTCGACTTATGAGTTCCCGGGCGACGACACGCCGGTGATCACCGGCTCTGCGCTCAAGGCGTTCGAGGGCGATGAGTCGGAGATTGGCGTGCCGTCGATCTTCAAGCTGATCGAAGCGATGGACAGCTACATCCCGGAGCCGGAGCGGGCGATCGATGGCGACTTTCTGATGCCGGTAGAGGACGTGTTCTCTATCTCGGGTCGCGGCACGGTGGTGACCGGTCGCATCGAGCGGGGCATCGTGAACGTGGGTGACGAGATCGCGATCGTGGGTATCCGCGATACGACCAAGACCACGTGTACGGGTGTTGAGATGTTCAGAAAGCTGCTTGACCAGGGTCAGGCGGGCGACAACGTGGGCGTGCTGCTGCGCGGCACCAAGCGCGACGAGGTTGAGCGTGGTCAGGTGCTGGCCAAGCCGGGCTCGATTACGCCGCACACCAAGTTTGAGGCTGAGGTGTATATCCTGAACAAGGAAGAGGGTGGTCGACATACGCCGTTCTTCAAGGGTTATCGGCCGCAGTTTTACTTCCGCACGACGGACGTGACGGGTGCGTGCGAGTTGCCGGAGGGCACCGAGATGGTGATGCCTGGCGATAACGTGCAGATGGTGGTTGAGCTGATCGCACCGATCGCGATGGAAGACGGCCTGCGCTTTGCGATTCGTGAGGGTGGTCGCACCGTGGGTGCGGGGGTGGTGGCCAAGATTCTCGAATAGCGGGTCAGGTTGGCAG
>JBARXR010000258.1:0-12939 GCA_049647445.1 Jannaschia sp.
TTTTAAATGGTTAGCCTTAACCATAGGTCTGCTGTGTCGGTGATTTGTCGGAAAAGAAAATTTGGAGCGGGCGGCGGGAATCGAACCCGCATCATCAGCTTGGAAGGCTGAGGTCTTACCATTACACAACGCCCGCACTCAGATCAGAGCCCTATTCGAGCACCAATGGACCGTCAAGCCTGCGGTCTCGAGGCGGGACGGTCGGTGTCGTATCGCAAACCAGGGATAACCATTTTCCCGACGCACGGACCCGGTCCAGTCTCTGCGATCATGCGTCCTGCGTCCGTGCGTCCTGCAATTCCTGCCGCAGCCGTTCATCCTCCTGTGCCTTCGGCGAGGAGAGCCCGGCCAGGAGCAAATATGCGACAGGTGTCAGAAACAGTGTGAAAAGTGTCGCAAGGCCGAGGCCGCCCACGATGACCCAGCCGAGGGCTTCACGCGCCTCCGCCCCTGCGCCAAACGACAGGACTAGCGGCACGCCCCCAAGCACGGTCGACGTCATCGTCATCATCACCGGACGCAACCGGATCGAACAGGCATCGATGATCGCCTCCTTCACGCTCTGCCCCTCGTCCCGAAGCTGGTTCGCGAATTCGACGATCAGAATCCCGTTCTTGGCCATTATACCTATTAGAATGACCAACCCGATCTGGCTGTAGACGTTCAGGCTCTGTCCCGTAAGCAACAAGGCAAAGACCGCACAGGCAAGGCCAAGCGGAACGGTCGCCATCACCACGACGGCCGATATGAAACTTTCGAACTGCGCGGCAAGCACGAGAAAGACCACGAGGATTGCGAAGCCGAATGTCAGCAACAGACCCGAATTCGTCTGGTCCAGTGCCGCCGCTTCGCCCAGCGGCACGATCCGGTTCTCATCGGCCAGAACCTCATCGGCAAGCGCTTGAACCTGCTCGAACGCATCGCCCAGCGACAACTCGGGCGTCAGACCGGCAGTCAGCTCGACCGACCGGTTCTGACCTTCGCGGTCCAGTTCCGGGGCGACGGCACGCTCTTCCAGAGTGACGAAGCTCGACATGGGCACCATCATCCCGTTGCCGGCCTGCACAAAGACGTTCTGCAGATCGCCCGGATCGTTGATCGGATCGGACGTCGACAACATCTGCACATCATAGCTCTTGTCGTCGATAAAGACCGAGGCGACGGTGCGACCGTCAAGAAGCGCCTGCAAGGCCTGTCCGAGCCCTGTTATGTCGATTTGAAGATCGGCGGCCAGTGTGCGGTCGATCTGCACGAAAAGCTGCGGCTGCGTTCGCTCGTATTCCAGCCGGACCTGCCCCATGCCGGGGATCTGGTTCAGGCGGTCAACCATCGTCTCGGCGACGTCCGCCAATTGTTCATAGCTGTTCCCGGTAATCCCGAAGGACAGGCCCCGGCCTGCGCCACGGATGCCGAGCGAGTTCGGTTGAATTGCGAAGGCCCGGACACCGATCACGTTGCGCAGCTTGCCGTTGATCTCTCCGACGATGTCCTGCTGGCTGCGATCGCGGTCTGCCCAATTGGCGAGGGTGAAGACCATGAAGCCCCGGTTGTCTGCCCCGAAGCCGCTGATCGAGAAGATATTGGTGACTTCACCCTGCTCCTGCAGGGGCGTGACCAGGTCCTCGATCTCCCGCATCTTGCCTTGCGTGAACTCCCGCGACACGCCTTGGGGCGCGGTGACAGACAGCAGCGCGACGGCCCGATCCTCGGACGGTGTCAGTTCCTGCCGGATGTTTCCGGCCATCATCGTCGCGGTCGCAGCTACGAATACGGCGACGAGGACGACCACGAAAGGCATCGCCAGCGCGCCTCGCAGAAGGGCCTCGTAGAACCGCACCAGCTTGCCGCCGAACCAGATCATCGGCCCGCGCGGATTCTTCTCCGGCTCCCTCGTCAGCAACCGGCTCGCAAGAACGGGGCAAAGGCTCAGCGCGACGATTGACGACAGGAAGACAGCCATCGCGAGGGTAAAGCCGAATTCCCGGAAAAGCCCGCCCGCTTGCCCTGGAAGGAACGACAGCGGTATGAACACCGCCGCAAGGGTCGCGGTCGTGGTCACCACGGCGAAGAACACTTGCGCCGTGCCGTTCACGGCAGCGGCCCGCGGCCCCATACCGGCTGCCCGTTGCCGCACGATGTTTTCGAGAACGACGATCGCATCATCGACGACCATTCCCGTCGCAAGGACAAGCGCCAGCAACGTCAGGATATTGATCGAGAAACCGGCCAGGTAGATCGCGGCTATCGTGCCGATCAACGCCACGGGAAGGGTCAATGCAGGGATCAGCGTGGCGCGAACATTCCGCAGAAAGAGAAAGATCACGAGCACGACAATCCCGATCGCGACACCGAGGGTCTTGACCACCTCTTCGATCGAGCCGCGGATAAAGGTCGCATCATCGGATGTAACGGCGATCGTCACATCTTCAGGCAGCGTCTCGCTCAGGTCGGCCACGACCTGACGCACGTTGGCCGAGATTTCCAGCGTGTTTGACGTGGCCTGTCGAATGATTCCGATCCCGAGCCCCTGCTGTCCGTTGGCGCGCAAGACCGCCTCACCAGAGGCCGGTCCAAGCGTCACGCGCGCGATATCACCCACCTTCACGGAATCGGTGATCTGCAATGCCTCGAAGGCCTCTGCGGTGGCGACGCTTGCCGTCGTCCGCACGTTGATCGACTGGCGGTCCCCCGCGAGGTCTCCCGCTGGCGCATCGAACGAAACGCTCGACAGGGCCTGCTGCATGTCCGCGAGGGACAGGCCGCGACTGGCCAACTCGAGTTGATCGATGTCGACCCTGAAGATCGGCTCCCTGTCGCCGTAGATTTGCAGGTCGGCAACGCCCTCGACCGAAATCAACCGATCCTCGACGCGATCCTGAACGATGGCCGTCAATTCCTGCGGCGACCGGCCCGCAGACGTGACCGCGATCCGCATCACGGGTTCCGCGTTCGCATCCGCCTTGACGATCTGCGGCTGCTCGGCGTCGTCAGGCAAATCGTTCACGATCCGGCTGACAGCATCACGGACATCCGTGGCCGCGACGTCGATGTCGACATTGTCGTTGAATTCGAGTGTGACCCGGCTGCGACCGAAGCGGGAATTCGATGAGATGCTGCGCACGCCGGATACGCGGCCGACGGCGCCCTCGATCCGGCCCGTCAATTCCTGATCGACTGCCTCGGGCGAGGCACCGGGGAAGGGCGTCGTGATCGTGACCACCGGGCGATCGACGTTCGGCAGTTCCCGGATTTCGGACCCGAACAGCGCCGCGATCCCCGCGAGAATGATGAGGGCGTTCATCACGAATGCCAGGATCGGCCGCCGAACGAAGAGGGCCGTGCCCGGCGCGTCAGGGGCGTTCACAGGCTTTCCTCCGTAGCAGCTGCGCCGCGCGGTGCGGCAACCGCTTCGGCCTGACCCGCAAGCGTGACCTCCGCGCCATCCCGAAGGGTCTGCACCCCCTCGGTCACAACCAGATCGCCCGCGCTCAGATCGCTGGAGGTCACGAGCACTTCGTCACTGTTGCGTTGTTCCAGCACAACCGACACGCGGGACGCGCGGTCGTCGCGAACCACCCAGACGAACGGACCGTCGCCGGACCATTGTATCGCCAGAGGGGCGACTGACAGCACAGTGGCGCCGGGAAACGCGAGGTCCACCGAGAACGCCATGCCGGCGCGGAGCAGGTCCGCATCGTTGGCGACGCGTCCCTGTACCAGAAGGGTCCGGCTGGCGCGGTCCACGACCGAGTCGATGGCGCTGATTTCGCCCGTCAGCGTCATGTCGCTGAGCCCGACGGGGACCACGTCGAAGGTCTGGCCGATCTCGATCTTGTTGACGACACGTTCCGGCACCCGAAAGTCGATGAGGATGGCCGAGCGGTCGGTGATCGTCATCAGGACATCCTGCGCGCTGACACGGTCGCCTTCCTCGAGGTCGATGATCCCGACCCATCCGCTGATAGGCGCGACGACTTTGCGCTGCGAAAGCTCGAACTCCGCCTGGCGCAGGGCAAGTTCGGCGCTGCGCCGCGCAAGCTGGGTTTCGCGAAGACGGACCTCGGTGGTGGTGCCCGTGGCTTCCAATCGCCCGAATCGTTCCGCCTCTGCGATCGCGTCCTCAAGTTCGATCCGTGCCTGCTCCACGGCAATCTGTTCATTCTCGTCCTGAAGCGTGACGATTACGGTGCCGCTTTCGACATAGCTTCCAGCGGTCACCGAAAGCTGCGTGATGACACCGACGGCGCTGGACCTGACGGTCACGGACCTCCGCGCCCGTCCGTCGCCGATCGCATTCACCCGGTCCGCCAGTGCGCGTTCGCCGACACCGACGGCGATCACCTGCGCCGCGCCGCCGCCTCTGCGTCCGCCGCCTGCCTCTTCCGCAGTCGCCGGCGAGGCCTCGATGCCAAGCAGGTCAAGCACGCCGATCTTGTCCAAAAAAGGTTGTGCGGCCGGAACATAGGTGATCCAGACGAACAGACCCGCGGCAAGGACGGCGCAGAACACTGCAGCTTGACCCAAAGATTTCATCTTTATTTTCCATGCTGTTGGTCAACGCCTACGCCACGCCTACGTCGAAGGTAGCGCGGCGGATGCCTTTTAACATCAAATTTGTGTGGCCGGTGCCGCGCGACCGGCGACGCCCGGAGGACACTGATCGTCTGCGTTTCGGCACATCCCAAGACCCTTGCCCGCCATGGACCCGTCGGCGGGATCTTGGCTGGACGGAGGAGCCATATTGAACCCGGCGCACACGGAGGCTAGATGCCCCCGAACAATTTTCGCCGGAGGCCTCATGTCCATCGACAAGGAAACCGCGCGCCGCGTGGCCAAACTGGCTCGCATCGCCGTGCCAGAAGAGCGTCTGGAGCCGCTGGCCGCGGAGTTCAATGCGATCCTCGGGTTCATCGGGCAATTGCAGGAGGTCGATGTTTCAGGCGTGGAACCGATGGTGTCCGTGACACCGATGCGCCTGAAACGCCGGGAGGACGTCGTGACCGACGGAAATCAGCAAGCCGCTGTTTTGAGGAATGCGCCCGATTCTCGCGAAGGGTTCTTTGCCGTGCCGAAAGTCGTCGAATGAGCCTGACCGATCTCACCATCTCTGATGCCCGTGACGCGTTGCGCTCCGGCGAAACGACCGCCGTGGCCCTGACCGAAGCGCATCTGGCGGCAGCGGAGGCCTCGGGTGCGCTGAACGCTTTCGTCCACCACACCCCCGAAATCGCTCGCGCGCAGGCACAGGCGGCCGACGAACGGATCCGGCACGGGGATGCCCCCGACATGTGCGGCATCCCGATCGGAGTGAAAGACCTGTTCTGCACCAAAGGGGTCCCGACGCAGGCGGCATCGCGCATCCTCGACGGCTTCAAGCCGGATTACGAAAGCACGATCACCGACAAGCTGTTCACCTCCGGCGCAGTCATGCTGGGCAAGCTGAACATGGACGAATTCGCCATGGGATCGTCGAACGAGACGTCGACCTATGGTAACGCAGTGAACCCTTGGCGCGCCGGCAATTCCGATGCGGATTTAACGCCCGGCGGATCATCGGGCGGGTCCGCGGCCGCCGTGTCAGCGAAGCTGTGCCTCGGCGCGCTCGGAACCGACACCGGCGGATCCATCCGCCAACCCGCCGCTTTCACCGGGATCACCGGGATCAAGCCAACGTATGGACGCTGTTCCCGTTGGGGCGTTGTGGCCTTCGCATCATCGCTGGATCAGGCCGGGCCGATGACCCGCACGGTTCGGGATGCCGCAATCTTCCTCAAGGCCATGTCCGGACATGATCCGAAGGACAGCACCTCGGCTGACATTCCGGTTCCCGACTTCGAGGCGATGCTGACCGGCGACATAAAGGGGCAGACCATCGGCATTCCCCGCGAATACAGCATGGACGGCATGCCGAAGGAGATCGAAACGCTCTGGTCGGAGGGCACGGCGATGTTGCGCGACGCAGGGGCCAAGATCCGCGACATCTCGCTGCCGCATACGAAATACGCCCTGCCAGCCTATTACGTCATCGCACCCGCCGAGGCATCCTCGAACCTGGCCCGCTACGACGGCGTCCGCTTTGGCCACCGTGCAAAGATGGCGCAGGGCGACGGCATCACCGAAATGTACGAGAAGACCCGCGCCGAAGGCTTCGGCGACGAGGTTCAGCGCCGGGTCATGGTCGGGACCTATGTCTTGTCGGCCGGCTTCTACGACGCCTACTACAACCGTGCCCGCAAGGTTCGTGCTCTCATCAAGAAGGACTTCGAAGATGCGTTCGCGGACGGCATCGACGCGATCCTGACACCTGCGACGCCGTCTTCGGCGTTCGAACTGGGGTCCATGACGGACGTGGATCCAGTGCAGATGTATCTTCTCGATATCTTCACCGTCACCGTCAACATGGCAGGTCTGCCGGGCATCGCGGTGCCCATCGGCCTCGACAAACGGGGCTTGCCGATGGCGCTTCAACTGATCGGCAAGCCTTGGGAAGAGGGGCCGTTGATGAATATCGCACAATGCCTTGAGGTGCGGGCCGGGTTCGTGGCGCAGCCGGTGAAATGGTGGTAAGACCGCTGCCGATCCATTCGAAAGAGCCTGTGATGCGCGCCCGTTTCCTCCTGCCTTGCCTTGTCGTGATGTCCGCAATGGCCGCCTGTGCACCGCCCTTGCCGGAAAGCGGCGCGCCGGGCATCGGGTTCGAGACGCCCGACCAATACGCCGCGCGGCGCGAGGCACAGCTGACCACCGGCGTTCGGACCCCGCCGACGGTCCGTCCGCCCGCGACGCCTCCGGCTGGTGCCTTGTCTCCGCAAATCAATACGGCTGCCGTGACCCCTCCGCCCGCCTCGGAGGCGGAACAACTGGCCAGCGAAACCCGTGCCATTCTGGGCTCACCTGCGCCGCTTCCGACGTCCGGAGCGCCGTTGCCGGACGCTGCCGCGTCAACGCCTTTCGAGAGTCCCGTCAACACCGCCGCCGTAGATCTGTCCCGAGACAATCCCGGCATCAGCCAGGAGCAGGACTTTGGCGCCGTGTCGGCAGAGCGCACCATTCAGGACGATGCAGCGCGAGTGAATGCCGCGCGTCAGCAATATCAGATTGTCCAGCCGACGGAACTTGAGCGACCACAGGACAATGGTCCGAACATCATCGCCTATGCGATAGAACGCGCCCGTCCGGTCGGGGAGAGCGGCGCATATCGCCGCCCGGCACTGGCCAGCGAGCGCCGCTCTGCGCAGAAATGCCAAGGCTATCGGACTGCCGACGTTGCGCAGGAGGAATTCCTCAGCGCCGGAGGGCCGGATCGCGATCGGCTGAACCTCGATCCCGATGGCGATGGGAATGCTTGCGGCTGGAACCCGGCCACCTTTCGCAACCTCGTGCGCCAGTAGGGTCTTGCACCACGTCGCAAGTCCGAACCACGGCCCCCGGCGCAACGGATTTGCGGCACCGGACCTGATCGTGATCCACTATACGGCGATGCGGGGCGGCGCAGGTCCCGCAATCAAACACCTGTGCGATCCTGTGACCGAGGTTTCCTGCCACTACGTCATCGATGAAGACGGCACGGCGACGCAGCTTGTGGACGATGTCCAGCGGGCCTGGCACGCGGGGGCGGGCCGATGGGGCGCCCACGATGACGTGAACTCGCGCTCTCTGGGGATCGAATTGTCCAACGACGGCTTTAGTCCCTTTCCCGCGCCCCAGGTAAACCGGTTGGAGCGACTTTTGTCGGACCTGATGGCGCGCCATTCGATCCTGCCGCACATGATCATCGGGCATTCGGACTGTGCGCCGGGACGCAAGATCGACCCCGGCCCGCGGTTCGATTGGCGGCGGCTTGCCCGGCAGGGCCTGTCGATCTGGCCCGCCCACAGCGCAGTTCCGGTTGACGAGGTCCGCTTTCTTGAAAACGCCCGGACCGCAGGCTGGACCAACGAGACCGACACGGACACCCTATTGTCCGCGATTCGCTTGCGCTTCCGTCCCTGGGCCACGGGACCACTGGACGACTGGGATTGCGGGATCCTCGAAGATATCGCCCGCCGCTTCCCCGTTGACCAAGACGCCGCCACGGCCTAACGGCGTCCGCGTGCGGGAGGCCGGACGGCCGCGGGGGGCAACCCACGAGGAAAGTCCGGACTCCATGAAGTGACGGTGCCGGGTAATGCCCGGGCGGGGTAACCCGACGGAAAGCGCCACAGAAAACAGACCACCCCGCGTGCGGGGAACGGGTGAAACGGTGGGGTAAAAGCCCACCGGGGGGGTGGCAACATCCCTCGCATGGCAAGCCCCACCGGGAGCAACGCCGAATAGGGACCCCATGCTTGCTGCGAGGCATGGCTAGGGCACTTCGCCCGAGGGGTCCGGGTTGGCAGCTTGAGGGTGCAAAGCGATTCGCATCCCAGAGGAATGGTCGTCGAACCGGAGCAATCCGGGGAACAGAATCCGGCTTACAGGCCTCCCGCACACTGGCCGTCCGGCGGAAAGCCGCCGGATCGCAACGACATGCAGACCGGCGCGACGCTTGCCTGTTGCAATGACGGGTTCCGTGCATTCTCGTCCGGCTGGTGGGGGTACAAGCAATGAAGCCTGACAAAGCGGACCTGACGAAGCGGAATGCGTCAAACGGCGGCCCCGAAGGGGCCTCCGCTGCCGGCGCGTCGCGGCAAGGCTTTCTGGCCGCTGACGGCCGGATCGATCTGCTATCTGCGCGCCTGACGCAGGATCTGGGCCTAGATGCTCCGGAGGATCTGCGGGGTTTGCCGTTTTCCAGTCTGTGGGCGCACGCCGACAGGGCCGCTATTGCCCGTGCCTTCGGACTGGCCCGACGGGGCAGCACCGGACTTGCGGTTGCAGGCCTTGCTTATCTGAGCGGGCAGGCGACGCTTGCGCATGTGACCTTTGCACCGGCTCGCGAAGGCCAGACGATCATCATGACGATCGACTGGCCCGATGGTGAAGACATGAAGGATTGATCCTGCCACCTGCTTGACAGCAGAGACTGGGCGGCTAGAAGGCAGCTTCCGGATGATAAGGGCAGGCCGCCAGACGCGCGCCCCCGACCGACGCAGGAGACACCAGATGGCGAAGCCCACCACGATCAAGATCCGGCTGAATTCTTCCGCCGGAACCGGCCATTTCTACGTGACCAAGAAGAATGCCCGCACCATGACTGAAAAGATGGTGGTACGGAAGTTCGATCCCGTCGTGCGCAAACATGTCGAATACAAGGAAGGCAAGATCAAGTAAGCAACCGCTTACACGATTGCCGGACCTGACAGGGCCGCGCGGGATATCCCGCGCGGCCCTTTTGCTTTTTCAACTGTCACAGCAACACATTGCATCCAATGCCAACTCTCCGCCCCACGACCCGCGCCGACCTGCCTGCCGTCGATGCCCTGCTGGCACTATCCTATCCCCGCCTGCTCGCTGCCGATTATGCGCCGTCTGTCCTTGTGACGGCCCTGCCCCGCGTAACGCGTGCGCAGACGGACCTGTTGATCGGCGGCACCTATTTCATCCTGACCGACGGCGATGTGACCCTCGCTGCGGGTGGCTGGACCCGCACCGCGCCGGGACGCGACGGCGCCGTGACGCCGGGCATCGGTCACGTTCGTCATGTCGTGAGTCACCCGGATCACCTTCGGCGAGGTCACGCCCGCCAGTTGATGATCGGCGTTCTGACGCAGGCGCGCGTCGCGGGAACGGACGCGCTGGACTGCCTTTCGACCCTTACGGCCCAGCCATTCTATGCCGCGCTCGGCTTTGTCGGCGTAAGCCCGGTGGATGTGATCCTCGCACCCGGAATCATCTTTCCCACCGTCCGGATGCGCCTCAGGTTGTGACGGCGCCTAGAGCAGAAGTCGGGGATCGCTTCCCATGTCCAGACCGGGAAACACGAGCGTCGACAGCACGCCGCGATCCGTACCGAACAGGCCGTGCAGCGCCCAGGCCGCATAGGCGCGCACGTCCCGCGTCGGCATCAGGTCGCGTCGCTGGTAGAGAGCAGTTTCGCTCAGCCCGGGCCAATCGCCCCAGACCTGACCGCCATTGAGTGCACCGCCCGCAAGGATCATCGTGCCGCCCGTCCCATGGTCGGTGCCCTTCGTGCCATTTTCCGCAGCCGTGCGTCCGAATTCGGTCATCGCGACGACCACCGTCCGGTCCCACGCTTCTGGCCCCAAATCTCCTTGCAGGCGGAGAATGCCACCCGCCACCCTTCGAAGGGCGCGGGTGATCTGCTGCGGCTGAGCCCGGTGTGTGTCCCAACCCGTCATCGAAAGCGCCGCGATCCGTGCATCTTGCGTCAATTGCTCTGCCGCGAAGGCACACAGGGCGTCATTCGTATCCCCGCCCCGGCCGCCCATACCTGCCTCTGCGGACAAAAGCAGCGCTTCCTCCGCTGTGGCCCGGAACAGCGGATCATCGTGATAGACATGCATCAGAAGATCGCGTGTGGCCGATGCAAGGTCGAGCCGCGCATCCGGGGCCCATGCCGAATGGTCCGCCGCACCACGCAAGAGCAGCATCTCGTCGCGCCCGATGGCAAAGGCCGTCCGACCCGTCGCTTCCGGCATCACTGTCAGCAGTCGGTTCAGCCATCCGTCACGACCGCTCATGGGGGGCACCTCGCCCGCCGTTCCCGCCTCGAGGATGTCCTGACCGTCGAAATGACTGCGCTTGTCGCGGTAGGGCGTGCTGACAGCCTGCGCAAACCCCAGATCGCCCGCCTGCCAAAGTGCTGCCAATGGCTCCAGCGCCGGATGCATCGCGTGAAAGCCGGTCAGGTCGATTGCCCCGGCGCCGGGTCCGATCTCAAAACTCGGGCGCAACCGGGCAAGTCCCGGATCGCCGTAGGGCTGCAAGACATCGAGTCCGTCCATCGCGCCCCGCAGGATGATCACGACAAGCCGCCTGTCTCCGGGCAGGCTTGCGAAAGCCATCGGCGTGACAAGCGGCGCGGCGGCTAGCGAACAGCCCATCGTGGCAAGAAATCTGCGCCTGTCCAGGATCAGTCCCATCGTATCATCTCCTCTGGAACTCTGGCGACGCGAGGATCAGACCGATGCCCGCCGCGCGATCCTCCGCCGCTTCGGCGGCAAAAAGGGTGCGCGGTGTCGCAAGGTCGGCCAGCGCAATGCGCACGAAATCGCGTGGGTCCGGTTGCTCTGCAAGCAGGGTGGGCACCGTCATTGCCCAGTCGATCCGCGCGGCCAGCGCTTGCGGCGTGATCCAGGACCCCGCATCCTCCGGCCAGCCGTCAGGTCCCGGCGCACCCTGCCAAGGCTGTCCCATCCGCTCCAATGGGGCGAAGACCAAGTCGCGCAGCGTGCGTATCCCGGCGTTGGGCAGCTCCGCCCCATGACCGAACGCCCGTGCCGCGGCAGCCACATACTCCAGCGGCCGACGCACTTTTCGCAATTCCGGATCCATCGCGGCGGGGTGCGTCAGCATCGCCCGATAGACAGGGAGCAGGTCGCCCCCGGTGGCAAGCCAAACCGCCGTCATCGCCTGCACAAGATCGGCTGGCGGAACATCGGCGATAAAATGGGTCGCAAGCTTGCCGCTGACGTGCCTTGCGGTATCGGGGTGCACCGACAGGTCTTCGAGCACGCGGCTGATATGCTCAGGACGCGCCGGGTCTCCCCCGTAGGTCCGGCCCAGCACCGTCTCCTGTCCCGGCTCCGCGAAGACGGGCCGAAACAGCGGTGCACCCTCGCGCGTGATCCCGAGGCCGGTCAGGAGTTCGGCCAGTTCGCGCACGTCAACCTGTCCATAAGTGCCTCCGACGCCCAGCGTATGAAGCTCCAGCACTTCGCGCGCGAGGTTCTCGTTCAGACCACCGCCGCGCTGCGCCCGCCGCGAGTTCGGGCCGATGGAGCGCACCTGATCCAGATAGACCAGCATCGCCGGATGCGTCACCGCCGCCTCCAGCAGGGTCGCGAACCGTCCCGCCAGATGCGGACGGATCGCCTCCTCGTGATATCCGGCCACGGTGCGCCGCAACTGCGCAACCCCGTCCGCTACCGTGAAATGGTCCGCCCAGAACCACGCCAGACGCTCGCGAAAGCCGTCCTGCGTTCGCGCCGCGCGGGCGATCACACGACCGAGGTCGGAGGCATGGCCCTCGGCCATGCGGCGATTGACCTGACGATACGCCTCTTCGGCGGGCTTCCCGCCGTCCCGGCGGGCGCGCCGTGCCTCGGACCACTCGATGGCGGTGGCGACCTTCGTCTCCCAGCCCGGTTGCGGGAAGGTGATGGCAACCTCGTCGGGACCTGTCAGGCGCGCCAACAGCTCGTCGGCGTCACGCGGTGGCGCGATATCCGGCGAGAGGCCGGTGCCGAACCGGACAGCGGCAAGGGTCGGGGTCAGCGCCATGGTCTCGGACTCCGTCTACGAAGCCCATAGATAAGGACGGCGTGACAAAGCGGAAGAGGTCGGATCGGCCTTTCGGGCAGGGCGGCGAACCATCGCTCAGGTCTTGGGGACCGTCCGCAGGCCAAGCTCCATCAACTGGCCTGGAAGCGGCTCTGACGGGGCTCCCATCATCAGGTCCTCGGCGCGCTGGTTCATCGGAAACAGGATCACCTCGCGGATGTTCGCCTCGTCGGCCAGCAACATGACGATCCGGTCGATCCCGGCCGCGCAACCGCCGTGGGGCGGTGCACCGTACTGGAACGCCTTGACCATGCCCCCGAACCGCTTTTCCACCTCGTCGCGGCCATACCCGGCCAGGTCGAAGGCCTTGAACATGATCTCAGGCCGGTGGTTCCGGATCGCACCCGAGATCAATTCGTAACCGTTGCAGGCCAAGTCATACTGATATCCGAGAATTGCCTCCGGATCACCGTCCAGCGCCTCCATGCCGCCCTGCGGCATCGAGAACGGGTTGTGGCTGAAGTCGATCTTGCCTTCGTCATCGCGCTCATACAT
>JBARXR010000259.1:0-3983 GCA_049647445.1 Jannaschia sp.
GGCCCGAGCAGCATAAGGGCATTGTTGATCGCGCGGGCCGCATCGAGCAGGAAGGCGTTGCGCGCGGCCAGATAGATCTGCCGGTGAAAGTCGCTGTTCATGGCGGCGGCCCGGTCGGGGTCGTCGATGGCAGCGGCGATCCCCTCGTTGAGCGTCTCGAGCGCGTCGATCTCGGCGGGGTTCGCGTGCTTGGCCGCCATCTCGGCCGCCGTCCGTTCCAGCACCATGCGCATTTCGTAGAGTTCGACGACCTCGGTGTGCGACAGCGAGCGGATCACCGCCCCGAGGCGGGGGCGGTGTTCGACGATGCCCTCGGCCTCCAGCTTGCGCAGGGCCTCGCGGACCGGGGTGCGCGACAGGGCCAGACGCTCCGCCACCTCGACCTCGCGCAGGCGGTCACCGGGGCGATAGACGCCACCGCGCACGGCGGCGACGAGGCGGGCATAGGCGGCCTCGCCCTGGGACATTTCGGAGCAATCGTCGGATGGCATCGGCATTTGTATCCGCTTGGATACAACTTTGCTATCCGATCCGCCGGGCGGTGTCGAGGCCGGCCGGGACCGGGCG
Source organism: Jannaschia sp. (assembly GCA_049647445.1). Classification (GTDB taxonomy): domain Bacteria; phylum Pseudomonadota; class Alphaproteobacteria; order Rhodobacterales; family Rhodobacteraceae; genus Jannaschia. The sequence goes on from JBARXR010000259.1 coordinate 568, forward strand.
GTCGGTGTCTGACCGGATGGCAAGGCGAGGCCGACGGGACTTGACCCCAGGCGGCAGGGACGCAAGTCACGGAGGTATCCACAGGAGGGACCACCATGACCCTGACCGTTTATCTGTCCGGCGAAATCCATACCGATTGGCGCGACGAGATCATGGAGGGCTGTCGTGCGGCGGGCCTCGATGTGCGGTTCTCGGGACCGGTGACGGACCATGCCGCGTCCGACGATTGCGGCGTGGCGATCATGGGTCCGGAGCCGGACAAGTTCTGGCACGATCACAAGGGCGCCAAGCTGAACGCGATCCGCACCCGGCGGGGGATCGAGGCGGCGGATATCGTGGTCGTGCGCTTCGGCGATAAATACAAGCAGTGGAACGCGGCGTTCGACGCGGGCGTCGCCTCCGCCCTCGGCACATCGCTGATCGTGATGCACGGGCCGGATCACCAGCATGCGCTCAAGGAAGTCGATGCCGCCGCATTGGCGGTGGTCGAGACATCGCGGCAGGTGGTCGAGATCCTGACCTACGTGGAGCGGGGCACGCTGCCGGGCTGACGGCGCTGGCATCATACGGTCCTTGATGCAGGTCAAACGGCGTGAAACTGTCGGGCCATGTCCCGCATCGACCTTTCGCTCGCCACCGAGGGCTGTTCACGCTGTCCGATCCGCCACCGCGCCGTTTGCGCCAGTTGCGAGGGGGAGGAGCTTGACCGCCTTGCGGCAATGAAGACCTATCGAAGCTGGAAGGCGGGCGAGACCATCGTCATGGAGGGTGAGGACCTGCCGTTCGTCGGGTCGCTCGTGACCGGCTGCGCGACGCTGACGCGCTCGCTCGAGGATGGGCGCGTGCAGACGGTCGGCTTGCTGATGCCGTCGGATTTCATCGGCCGGCCCGGTCGCCGTGCCGCCCTCTGCGACGTGGTGGCCGCGACGGATGTGACGCTATGCCTGTTTCGCCGCGATGCGTTCGAGGCGCTGCTGCGCGACACGCCCCATGTGGCCGGTCGCTTGCTGGCGATGTCGCTCGATGAGCTGGACGCGGCACGCGACTGGATGGTGCTGCTGGGGCGCAAGACGGCGCGCGAAAAGGTCGCCACGCTGCTGGCGATCATCCTGCGGCGTGCCGCCAGCGACGCGGCCCCGATGCGGGTCGAACTGCCGCTGAGCCGCGATGCGATGGCCAGCTATCTGGGCCTGACGATCGAGACCGTCAGCCGCCAGATCACGGCGCTGCGCAAGGACGGCGTGATCCGGCTGGTGGGCACGCGGGGCCTCGAATGCGGTGACATGGCCGCCCTTCTGACCGAGGCGGGCGGCGGGGTGAATGGCGCGATCCCGGGCTGATCCCTTCTGTGCGGGACCCCGGTTTCAGGCGGTCGTCCCGGCGGCACCCGGGTCGCGACGGATGTCCCTTTTGAAGGTCACCGAACCTGTGGACGGGACGCCCGGACCCTTCGGTCAGCGTCCCGTCGGGCATATCCCGCGGGGACATCAGAGGAGGGAAATCACCACGATCATCGCCAGCGTGTAGACGAGGATCCCACCGCCGATCAGGATGTAATGGAAGTTGCCCGCCGTTTGCGCCCGCAGGATCGCGCCCATCTGACTCATCAGGTCGGGCCACGTGTAGCTGACGAAATCGCCCTGGGTGAACACCGCCTTGATCCGCCCCTGCTCGTCCACCACCGGCAGGCGGCGAAAGCGTTCGTTCGACATCATGCGCAGCCAGTCGAGCATGTCGTCGGTTTCCTGCGCCAGTCGCGGGTTTTCGGTCATGATCGCCGACAAGGGCGTGACCTTGGCATCGAGGCCCTTGCCCACCAGCTTGTTCATGATGTCCCGTTCGGTCGCGACGCCGATGACCTTTTCGTCGGCATCGACCACGATGACGCAGCCATAGTTCTTGTCGGACATGGCCGCGACGGCCTCGGTCACCATGACCTCCGGGCCGCAGGTCAGGGGTTTCGGCTTGCTGCGATATTCGGGGCGGTCCATCAGGCGGCCGCCGGGCCGGTCGGTCTGTGCCATGGTGCGTGTCCTCTCGCGGGGTTGCGTGCCCCCAATGACGTAGAAGGGTGCGACGATCCGTCAAAGGGGCGTGCCCCGGCGCAGGCCGGGTTGCGGCAGTGGCGCCCCCGTGACGCGATGTGTGGGCAGGCGGAGCGCCTGTCGCGGTCGGTCTGGTAGCCGGCCACGATGTCGGCAGAAAACCTTCGCCGACGATCCCCCGCGTCAGCCGACCTTGCCGCCGTCGTCGAGGAACCCGGCGGAGCGGAACGAGAATTCGGTCTCCTTGCCGATGATCATGTGGTCGTGGATCACGATGCTGAGCGCGCCGCAGGCGGCCACGATCTTGCGGGTCATTTCCACGTCGTCCATGCTGGGCGTCGGATCGCCCGAGGGATGATTGTGCACGAGGATGATGGCGCTGGCGTCAAGTCCGAGCGCGCGCCCGGCGACTTCGCGAGGATAGACGGGAACGTGGTCGACCGTACCCTCTGCCAAGGCCTCGTCGGCGATGATGGTGTTCTTGCGGTCGAGGTAAAGGACGCGGAACTGTTCGGTCTTGCGGTGCGCCATCGTGGTCCGGCAATAGCCGACGACATCCGTCCAGGACGACAGGATCGGACGGTTCAGGATCTTGGCGCGGCCCATGCGGTGGGCGAAGGCCTCCGCGATGCGCAGTTGCAGGAACACCTTGGGCGTCGTGCCCGCGACGCGCATCAGGTTGCCCTCGGAGGCGGCGATCACGCCGTTGAGGTCACCGAAGGTTTCAAGCAGGCGTTTGGCGAGGGGCTTCACGTCGATCCGCTCGATCGCGTTGAACAGCAGCAACTCCAGCAGTTCGTATTCCGGCATCGGCGCGTGCCCGCCCGCGAGGAACCGGGTCCGCAGCCGTTTGCGGTGACCCCAGTAATGCGGACGGTCGCTGCCATCGGCGTGACGGATCAGGCCACCCCCCGCGGCGGCCTCGGGCGACAGGCGGTCGGTGGTGACATAGCGCGGCGCGTGTGCGGGCTGGGTCTCGACGCCCGCGGGGGGCAACCGCGCCTCCAATTCGAGCAGGCCGCGGGTCGCTTCGTCGGACAGCCCGGCCGTCGCCGTTTCGGACAGACCGCCATGGCGCGGGGGCGTTGCGATCGGAAAATCGGCCGTCGGGATCTGCGGGCGCGCGCCCTTCCGCGTCGAGAGCCAATCCGCCAGGCCCGCCAAATCCAGTGTCGGTCGTCGCATCCACATCCCCCGGTCCGGTGACCGGAACGCTAGTGCGGGATTGGTAAACAACGCGTTAACGATAACGCATCCGGGAGGCGGCGTCCGCGTCAGCCGTCGAGCAGCGCCTCGACCTCCGCGCGCAGCGGCATGGACGCGGCGGCACCGGGCCGGGTCACGGATATCCCGGCGACCGCACAGCCGAAG
>JBARXR010000260.1:0-1770 GCA_049647445.1 Jannaschia sp.
GGTCCCGCACAGCTGACAATGATTGGTGAGTTTTCGCAGGCTTTGTCCGCGATTATGCTGCTTGCAATGCCGGCGACACTGCCGAGTTCTTGTTGCGCACCGGTATTTGTCCGGGTGAGCAAGTCGCTGATGGCGGCCCATGTAGCTAAGGCGTCGCGATGCGGAGAGCTTCGGAATGTTCTGCGGGTTACAGTTACCATCACTTCCCCCGATTTGCTTTTTTGTTGGTTTGGGCGGATTTCGCGGCTGCTGCCAACTGGGACAGTGTTACCGAGCCGGGGTTCAGTGCCACCTGAGTGTTTGAGGCGAGCGCGTTTGCAACGGTTTTTCGGATAGTCCTTCCGTCAAGACCGACGAATTCGCCAGCACAGGTATCGAAGCCACGGTCCCTAGTCAGCCCTTCAATCTCAGGATAGGTGCTGCTTAGCCCCAACAGGCACTCCCGCAATATGGTCTTGCAGGCTTCCTTTCCGGGAAGGGGTACTTCAAGCACCAGATCGCATCGGGAAACGAAGGCATCGTCCACCGCTTCTGGGTAGTTACTGGTCGCCACAAACAGCAGGTTCTTGTGAGATTCTGCCAGCAGGTCGAGCTGAACCAGAACAGCGTCCGTGGCTCGATGAATGTCGACAGGGTTGGCATCGAGGCTGAGTCTGGATCGGTCGACCGCAAGTGTTTCCACTTCATCTAGCAGCACAATCGTCGGGCCTGCATTGGCAAGTTCTGAAAGTGTCTGCGCGAAGAGGTCAGTAACCGCCCGCTGCGTTTTCCCCATGGCGGAACTCGTCAAGCTATGCGCTTCAACCTCGACCAGTTGGAAGTTTCCCCCCTTGAAAGCCGCCGCTGTTCGGTTGGCCAACCCTCGCGCGAGCGACGTTTTGCCCGTCCCGGGTGCGCCAACCAACAGGAGGACGCCATGGAGCGGCAACACGGTTCGGCTCATCTTTGGTCGCATTGTGAAATTCAGCACCGCCTGAGAAAGCAGGCGCTCCTTCATCTCGGCCTCGACGATGATTGAGTCCCAGAGTTCTGCCAGACTCGGGTCCGGCAGTGCCGTGATCTTCTGAATTCCTTTTGGCAGGTCGCCAGCAAACGTTGCGTTCATGGCTGCTTCCTCGGTTCTTTGCCTGTTCAGCGCCTCTTCAGGCGGCCTGGCGGTTTACAAATTTGCCTTCGCTTTGGCTTCGTGTTACAGTTTAGGGACAATCTGCCGCGCTTTCAAGCGTTGAAGTTTACAAAATATTAATAATATGGGTGAAATGTAAACCACCTACTGGGAGGACGTTATGATTGGCAAGCGACTCAAAGGAGCCCGGGCGGCATCTGGCCTCTCGCTTCGTGCACTTTCCGATGCCATGGAGAACAAGGTATCCGCTCAAGCCGTAGGCAAGTACGAGCGCAATGAAGACATGCCCGGATCGGGCGTGCTGCTAAGTCTTGCCCGAGCACTCGACGTCTCTGTGGATTTCTTGCTCAGCGATGACGAGCTTGAGTTGGAGGGCGTGGAGTTTCGCAAGTCAGCCAGCTCGTCAGCCAAGGAGATCGCGACGATCGAAGCCAAAACGCTCAATATGGTTGAAAAGTACCTAGCTATCGAAAGCTTGCTGAATCTTTCGAGCCAGGAATGGGATGCCCCGCACGAAGCACCCTATTGGGTGGCCGATGTTCGTGATGCCGAGGACGCGGCTCGCAACATGCGTGCTTCTTGGCAGTTGGGTCATGACCCGATTCCAATGCTTGCCGAACTCCTCGAGGAGCACGGGATCAAAG
>JBARXR010000261.1:0-2658 GCA_049647445.1 Jannaschia sp.
ATGAAAGACGGCGCCGCGCTTCGGCTCGCCTTCGCGAATGCCGGGGTCGACCTCGCGAAGCCGATCATAACATCCTGCGGGTCCGGCGTGACGGCCGCCATCCTGAACCTTGCCCTGGCCCGGCTGGGCCATCCCGATCATGCGCTTTATGACGGCTCCTGGGCCGAATGGGGCATGTATCCCGACCTGAAGATCGCCACAGGAGACGCCTGATGCTGCAAGCCCTGACCCCACAAGCCCCCGACAAGATCCTCGCCTTGATGGCCGCCTACCGCGAGGATCCGCGGGACGGCAAAATCGACCTCGGCGTCGGCGTCTACAAGGATGCAAGCGGCCTGACGCCGGTGATGCAGGCCGTCAAGGCGGCGGAGCGCAAGCTGGTCGAGGTGCAGGACACCAAGGTCTATACCGGGCTTGCCGGCGACCCGGCCTTCTCCGAAGCCCTGTCGTCGCTCGTCCTCGGGGGGGCAAGACCGGCCGGCCGACTGGCTGCCGTCGCCACGCCTGGCGGGACCGGCGCGATCCGCCAGGGTCTGGAATTGATCCGCATGGCCGCGCCGGACGCGACGGTCTGGATGTCCGACCCGACCTGGCCCAACCATCCCGCGATCATTCGATATCTCGGGATGAAATCGGCCACCTACCGGTATTTCAACGCCACGACGGGGGGTGTGGATTTCGACGGGATGATGGTCGATCTGGCTGGCGTGGCGCCGGGCGATGCGGTGATCCTCCATGGTTGCTGCCATAACCCGACCGGCGCCAACCTGACGCTGGACCAGTGGCGCGCCGTTGCCGACCTTCTGACGGGAAAAGGCGCCGTGCCCTTCATCGACATCGCCTATCAGGGGTTCGGGGACGGGCTCGAGGCCGATGCGGCCGGCACCCGTCTGATGGTCGAGGCGATGCCAGAGACGATCATCGCCGCGTCCTGTTCCAAGAACTTCGGCATCTACCGCGAACGGACGGGTCTGCTGATGGCTGTCACGCCCTCGACCGAGCGGCTCGCCGTCACCCAGGGTGCCATGGCCGCGCTCAACCGGTTGAACTTCAGTTTCCCGCCCGACCACGGTGCGCGGGTGGTGACGATGATCCTGAGCGACGACGCCCTGCGCGCCGACTGGGAGGCGGAGCTGGAACAGGTTCGGACCGGCATGCTGGGGCTGCGCGAGGCGCTGGCTACCGCGCTGCGCGACCGCGTCGGATCGGACCGGTTCGGGTTCCTCGCCGCGCACCGGGGCATGTTCTCGCTTCTGGGTGCCACGCCGGACCAGGTGGAGGCCCTGCGCCGCGACCACGGCGTCTACATGGTTGGCGACAGCCGGATGAACATCGCGGGCCTGAACCACGACACGATCCCCAAGCTGGCGGACGCCATCGTCGCGACCGGTGTCTGACGCGGCCCGGGTCGTCCGTCCGGGGCGGCGGGCGGTCCGTGCCGTCAGATGACCTGGGCGGTCGCGGTCATGCAGAGCCGTCCATCCGCCCCCCGAACGAAGGCACTGCCGCCGTCGAGGCAGAACGTCAGCGGCTCGTCCGCCGTGGCGGGGGCCGTGGCGCGATACTCGAAGGTGCGAAGCGGCCCGAGATGCCGCGTGACGAGGTCGATCAGGCCTTCCGCCAGAAGCGGTCCATGCACCACGAGGCCCGCGTGGCCCTCGACATCCCGCGCATAGGCCTCGTCCCAGTGGATGCGGTGGCTGTTCATCGTCAAGCCCGAATAGCGCACCAGCGTGACGGCGTCGAAGGCGCGGGTCTCCTCGACGGGGGCGACCTTCGCAGGCTGGGGCGCCGGTGGCGGGTCGTCGGGCGCTGGGTCCGGGCGGTAGACAAGGTTCTGGCGCTCGCGCAGGCACAGGGCGCCTCCCTGACGGATCCGATGCGTCAGCGTGACAAGGGCAAGGGGCCCGCTGCGCCCGGTCTTCCGGGTGATGTCCGAAACGCTCGTGTGCTTTTCCGCCGAGGCACCCGATCGCAACGGGGCCAGCCATTCGAGCGATCCGCCCGCCCACATGCGGCGCGGCAGGCCCAGGTCGGGGATGAGGCCCACGCCCTTCGCGATGTGGCCGTCCCGCCCGAGTTCGGACGGCGGGCGCACCTCCCAGAAATAGAGGTGATGCCAGAACGGCGGCACGAGGTCGCCGGGCGCCGGGCGGTCCAGCACGGCGGCACAGGCCGCGACGCGCGCCGGGTCGAGGGCATCCTTGACGGTCTGTTCCGGCGTCTGCGACATGGATGCAGTTTGACCGAACGCGCCGGGGGCGCAACATGAAGATCACCGCCCTCGATCATCTGGTTCTGACCGTGGCCGACCCTGAGGCCAGTGCCGCGTGGTATGGGCGCGTTCTGGGCACCCGAACCGAGGCTTTCCATCCCGCCGACGGATCGACCCGGCTGGCGGTGACGTTCGGCACCCAGAAGATCAACCTGCACCGCGCGGGCGCGGAGTTCCGGCCCCATGCCGCGCGCCCGGTGTCCGGCAGTGCGGATCAGTGCTTTCTGTCCGATGACCCGCTCGATCACTGGCGCACACACCTCATGGCCGAGGGTGTCGAGATCGAGCAGGGGCCGGTCGCGCGCACCGGGGCGACGGGGCCGATCCTGTCGATCTATCTGCGCGATCCCGACGGCAACCTGATCGAAGTCTCCAACCTTGGC
>JBARXR010000262.1:0-9827 GCA_049647445.1 Jannaschia sp.
GCGCATCGAGCTGTCCGACCTGCAGTCTCTGCGCCTGCTCGAGGAAGCCGCCGCCGACAGCCTGCGCGCGGGTCTCGACGGGGTGCAGGAGGCGCGGTTGGCCCTGTCGGACGCCATATCGACGCGAACCGACCTGCCCGCGCGGCTGGCCGGGGACGAGACGCGCATCGCGGACCTTCTGGGACGCGTCGACACGCTGGAGGCTTTCGCGGACGGCCTCGGAAAACTTCCGGACGCACCCGGACAGGGTATCCTCGACCTGCCGCTGCCCCAACCTGTCGTCGGCACCGTCCTGCGCGGGTTCGACCAGCCCGATGCGGCCGGGATCGCGCGACCCGGTCTGGTGCTCGCCACCGCGTCGGGCGCGCTTGTCACCGCGCCTGCGGCCGGCACGATCCGATATGCAGGGCCCCTCCTCGATTACGGAAACGTGACCATCCTGGAGCCCCGGACCGGTGTGATGCTGGTTTTCGCCGGGCTGGGCCCCATCTATGTTCAGAACGGAGAAATCCTCGTTGCGGGGGCGCCGCTTGGCCTGATGGGCGGCGGTGCGCCGAATGCGACGGATTTTCCGGGGCAAAGCGCGGTCGGCAGTGGCACTTCACGGACGGAAACGCTTTATGTGGAAGTCAGAGAGGCCGGCAGGCCTGTGGACCCGGGCGCCTGGTTCGCCGATGAGTAGGGAAACGAAATGAAGAAATTCGCCATGGCCGCCACCGGCGGCGTAATTGCCGGCATTCTGGCCACGACCCAGATTGCGGGCCCGCTGCTCGCGCAGGAATCCGAGGAGTCGAATGTCTATGAGCAGCTCGACCTGTTCGGGATCGTGTTCGAGCGCATCCGCAACCAGTACGTCGAAGATGTGGACGAGGGCGATCTGATCGAAGCGGCCATCAACGGCATGCTGACGTCGCTTGACCCGCATTCCTCGTTCCTGCCACCGCGCGACTTCGAGGACATGCAGGTCGATACCCGGGGTGAATTCGGCGGGCTCGGCATCGAAGTCACGCAGGAGGACGGCTACGTCAAGGTCATCACGCCGATGGATGGCACCCCTGCATACGAAGCCGGCGTCGAGGCGGGCGATTTCATCACCTCCGTCGACGGCGAAAGCCTGCTTGGCCTGACGCTTGAGCAGGCGGTCGAACTGATGCGCGGTCCGATCGGGTCCGATATCCTCATCACCGTCGTGCGCGACGGCCTTGAGGAGCCGCTGGATATCTCCATCACCCGCGATACGATCAAGCTGACGGCAGCCCGGGTGCGCCAGGAGGGCGACAGCGTCGTGATCCGCGTCTCCACCTTCAACGACCAGACGATGCCGAATGTGCTGGCCGGTCTGGATGACGCGCTTGAATCCGCCGGCGGGATCGAGGCGATCAACGGGATCGTCCTCGATCTGCGCAACAACCCGGGTGGTCTTTTGAACGCGGGCGTGGCGCTGGCCGATGCCTTCCTCGAGCAGGGTGAGATCGTGTCCACGCGCGGGCGCGGTGCCTCGGATGGCGATCGTTTCGGCGCGGCTGCCGGCGATGTCATCGACGGCCTGCCGATGGTGGTTCTGATCAACGGTGGATCAGCCTCCGCCTCCGAAATCGTGGCCGGTGCGCTTCAGGATCATCGTCGCGCCGTGGTCGTGGGTACCAAGTCGTTCGGCAAAGGCTCGGTTCAGACGATCATGCCGCTGCAAGGGGACGGTGCGATCCGCCTGACCACGTCGCGCTACTACACGCCGTCGGGGCGCTCGATCCAGGCGTTGGGCATCTCGCCGGATATCGTCGTGGTCCAGCCACCGCGGGAGCCCGAGGTGGACGGCGAAGACGATGCCAGTGCGACACCCGCCCGCCGCTCCGAATCGTCGCTGCGCGGGTCGCTGACGAACGACAGCCTGACCGAGGACCAGCAGGAGCAGGTTCTCAAGGAGCAGGAAGCCGCCGAAAAGGCCGCCGAGTTGCGCAGCGAGGATTACCAGCTGGCCTATGCCATCGACATTCTGAAAGGCCTGTCGGCCATCAATGTCGCCGAACAATGACGAAACGAAAGGGGGCGGGTCATCCCGCCCCTGATCTCATGACCCCGAAAGCCATCGAGAACCTGCCGTATCGCCCCTGCGCGGGCGTGTGCCTGACCAATGCGGCGGGGTTGATCTGGGTCGGCGAACGTCTGGATTTCGCGGGTGCCTGGCAGATGCCGCAGGGGGGCATCGACGCGGGCGAGGATGCCCGGGATGCCGCTTTCCGCGAGCTGACGGAAGAAACCGGTTTGCCGGCCGACTCGGTCATCCTGCTGGCCCGCCTGCCGGAGCCGTTGCCCTATGATCTGCCGCCCGACCTTCAGGCGAAGATGTGGAAGGGGCGCTATCGCGGACAGATGCAGGACTGGTTTCTGATGCGCTATGACGGCCCGGACGATGCCGTGAACCTCGATCATCATGTGCGGGAATTCTCGCGCTGGGCGTGGATGCCGGCCACGAACGTTCTCGACAGCATCGTGCCGTTCAAGCGTGAGATATACCGTGCGGTTCTGGGTGGCTTCGGTCTTATCTGACGGACCCTGCATCGCCCGAGGCCCCGCACGGTCCGGGGCTGGGCCCCGGCCGACGGGCTGCTATTCCCCGATGGCCGTGCCTTCGCGACGGGGGTCGGCGCCACCCGACAGGCCGTCGGGCGTGAGGGCGATGGCATGCAGGCCGGAGTTCAACTCCCGCACGCTGACCTCGAAACCCATCGCCGTCAGCGGTTCGGCGAGGTCAGCGGCGGCGGTCCCCTCCTCCAGGTCGTAGGTGCCGAACCGATTGACCAGATGCGGCAGGGACACGGCCTGCTGCACATCCATGCCCCAGTCGAGATGCGCGATGATGGTCTTGGCGACGTAGCCGATGATCCGGGATCCGCCCGGTGATCCGACGGCAAGGACCGGCATGCCGTCCTGAAGGACTATGGTCGGGGCCATGGACGACCGGGGCCGCTTGCCCGGTTCCACGCGGTTGGCGATGGGTATGCCGTCGGATTGGGTTTCGAAGCTGAAGTCGGTCAGTTCGTTGTTCAGCAGAAATCCCCCCGGTGCCATGAGGCGGGAGCCGAAGCCGTTCTCGATCGTCGTGGTCATCGACAGCACGTTGCCTGCGGCATCGACGACCGAGATGTGGGAGGTTGACGGCAGTTCGAGGCTGCGGTCGTCGGCAAGCAGCATCGCGTGGTCCCAGGGTGGCGAGCCGGGTGCCACCTCGGGCAGGGCGTCGTCTCCGGCCAAAAGCTGCGCGCGTTCCGCAAGATAGGCCGGATCGACAAGACCTTCGGTCGGCATCGGAACGAAGTCGCTGTCCGCCATGTACCGGCCGCGGTCGGCGAAGGCCAATCGGGACGCGTCGCCGATCAGACGCCAGGCTTCGGGCGAGTCCGGGCCCATGCCGGCGATATCGTAGGGTTCGATCAACCCGAGGATCTGCCCGACCGTGAGCGCGCCGGACGACGGTGGCCCCATGCCACAGACATCCGCTCCGCGATAGGCGGCGCAGACGGCGGGGCGTTCCTTCACCGCATAGCGCTCCAGGTCCGCCATCGACAGCAGACCGGGTTGCGCCGCATCGCGGACGGTCGCGACGATGCCTTCCGCGATTTCCCCCTCATAGAACGCCGCGGCCCCGTCCGCCGCGATTGCGCGCAGCGTCTCCGCATAGGGATCGTTGCGCAGGGTCTCGCCCTTCCGAAGCGGCACGCCATCCGGGAGGAAGTAGGCCGCCGTGACCGGTGACGACGCCAGCCGTTCGGCATCTTCGGTCACCGCCATGGCGAGACGCAGCGACACGGCGAAGCCGCCTTCCGCATGGTTGATCGCATCCTCGAACAGCCCGCCCCAGTTCGCGGTGCCCCAACGGCGATGCGCGGCCTCCATCAGGGCAGGCGTTCCGGGTGTCCCCACCGAGAGACCACCCACGACGGCATCGAAGAAGCCCATCGGCTCACCGTCCGTCTGGAACAGGGTCGGTGTTGCCCCGAGCGGTGCGGTTTCGCGTCCGTCCAGCGTTGTGATCGTCCCGGTGGCGGCGTCGAACCAGATGAGGAATGCGCCGCCGCCGAGGCCCGACGATTGCGGCTCCACCAGCCCCAGAACGGCCTGCACGGCGACCATGGCATCCGCCGCCGTGCCGCCGTCGCGCAGGACGCGCGCACCGGCTTCGACCGCCAGCGGGTGCGCTGCTGCGACCATCCAGTTGTCGGCTTCGACCGGGGCGATTGCCGGGGCGGCGAACCCGCCACCCGATTCCGGCGCAATGGCGTCGGTCGCTTGCTGCGCGTGGGCGGGGGTCATGAAAAGCAAGATGGCGAGGGCGGTCCGCATGGCGTGTCTCCTGTCCATTGAGGGGACAGGATGCCACGAATTCACGCTACGGCAACCCCGCGCTTGCCCAACGGTGTCTCGTTGATCGGCAAGTGGACGACCGCCGACAGCAGGCCGACGCCGATACCGACCCACCAGACGGCGACATAGCTGCCCGTCGAATCGTAGAGAGTGCCGCCAAGCCAGACACCCAGAAAACTGCCGAGCTGGTGACTAAAGAAGACCAGTCCGTAGAGGGTTCCCATGTAGCGCAGGCCATAGATGTGCGCGACGAGGCCCGACGTCAGGGGCACGGTCGCCAGCCAGAGGGAGCCCATCGCGACCGAGAACAGGACGACCGAGAGAGGGGTGATGGGCGACAGGATGAACGCTGCGGCCACAACTGTCCGTCCCAGATAGATGCCCGCCAGAAGGTATTTGCGGCTGTAGCGCTTGCCGAGCCAGCCCGCGTAAAGTGTGCCCGCGATATTCGCGAGGCCGATCAGCGCGATGGACGAAGCGCCAAGGGCCGAGGTTGTAGTCACCCCCATCGAATAGAGGACGGAGCCGGGATCGATCGGGCCGCACATTTCGGTCACCAGTGCGGGAAAATGGGCCGTGATGAAGCCAAGCTGATATCCGCAGGAGAAAAAGCCGACGAAGATCATCGCATAGGTCGGATCGCGGGCGACCTTGCCGAGAATGCCGCCGAAGCTTTCCTCAAGCTCCGTCTTGGAGGCGAGGGGTGCGCGCAGGAACGGCAGGGCCAGCAAGGCGAGGCCGATTACGCCCGCGAAGATCACGAAGACCTCCTGCCAGCTGTAGCTGGCCAGAAGCCATTCCGCGGCAAGCGGTCCGATCACCTGTCCCACGCTGCCCGCGGCCGTGGCGATGGCCAGGGCCATGGAGCGGTTGTCGTCGGAACTGGCGCGACCGACCACGGCGAGGATGACACCGAAGCCAAGGCCCGCGATGCCGAAGCCCACGAGTATCTCGAGCAGCTGATGCGCCCCCGGCGTCACGGCGAACGACGACAGTATCAGACCGGCGGCATAGCACAGAACCCCGAGCACAATGGCCTTCCGGTCGCCGAAGCGGTCGGCGATGGCACCGAAGAAGGGTTGGCCGAAGCCCCAGGCGAGGTTCTGGATGGCAATGGCGAAGCTGAAGTCTGCGCGGGGCCAGCCGAACTCGGTCGCGATGGGGATCTGGAAAACGCCGAAACTCGACCGGACCGAGAAGCCGACCACGAGCACGAGGCACCCGGCGATCAGCACGGGTGTCACCAAAGGGTTAACGGCGGAGGGGGTGCGCACGGTCATGATCCTTGGTGTGCGCTTTTCTCCTGCCGGTCAATTCAGGTATTCTTGTGTGACGCGGAACTTTTCTTGACCTTGTCCGGACGGTATCATGGAACCGCCGCCCGTTCGACCCCCTGACACGGAGATGCCGATGACGTCCGCCACGCCCTGGCCACCCCTGTCGCTTGCGACCGGGGCCGGAACCGGCGAAGCGCTGCACCGGCTCGTTCAGATGGTGGGCAAGTACCGCCTGTCCCATTCGCCGTGGTCGATCCATTCCTGGCATGCCACGCTGTATGTCACCCCCACCGGTCTGACGACCGGGCCGGTGCACGAGCCGGGCGGATGCTTCGAGATCATGTTCGATCTGACCCGCGATCGGATCCAGGTCAGCCGCGACGGCGGGGATCACAGCGGCTTCGCGCTGGAACCGATGACGACAGCGCAGGCGCATGCGCGGCTTCAGCAGGCGGTCGGGACATTGGGCGGAACATGGATCATTCATCCCCGTCCGTCCGAATTGCCCGATGTCACGCCCTTCGCCGAGGACCACCGTCCGCGCCCGTGGGACCCGGAGGCGGTCCGGGCCTGGCACCAGGCCTTGCTGCGGATCGTTCCGGTCTTCGAGGCGTTCCGCACCGGTTTTCTGGGCAAATCCAGCCCGGTCCACCTGTTCTGGGGCGCGCTCGATCTGGCGGTCACGCGGTTTTCGGGGCGCGTGGCCCCGCCGCACCCGGGGGGTATTCCGAACCTGCCCGATGCGGTCACGCGCGAGGCCTATAGCCACGAGGTCTGTTCGGCCGGGTTCTGGCCCGGCGGGGGCGGTGAGGCGGCTCTCTTCTACAGCTACGCCTATCCGACGCCCAAGGAATTTTCCGGGGCGCGTCCGGCACCGGACGGTGCGCGATGGCACGACACTCTCGGGGAATTCGTCCTGCCCTATGACCTGGTGCGCAGGGCACCTCAACCGGAGGTGATGCTGCGGGAGTTCCTGCAATCAACCTATGAGGCGGCGGCGACCCTTGGGGCATGGGATCGCGCGGCTCTCGACTGTGCATCGGGTGTGATCGGCAAACCGCGCCCGGTGGGCTAGCCGCGGCGCGGTCCGGCGCTTATGAGGCGGCCATGACATTGCAAGAGATCTACGCGGCCCGCGTGGCGGATGGCAGCCTGACCGCCGATCCGTCGCAGGTGGCGGCGCTGGTGCCGCTGGAAACGATCCGGTCCCTTCTGCAGGCTCCGGAAAAGCGGGGTTTCTTCGGACGCAAGAAGACGCCGGACGGACCCATGGGGGCCTATCTGTGGGGCGGTGTTGGCCGCGGCAAGTCCATGCTGATGGACCTGTTCCACGAGGCGTCGCCCGTCCCGTCCCGACGCGTGCACTTTCACGCCTTCATGCAGGCCGCGCACGAGGCGATGCACGAAGCCCGCGCGGCAGGTATCCCGGATGCGCTTGCGCCATTCGCCGACAGTGTCATCGCCGACGTCCGGGTGCTGTGCTTCGACGAGATGCAGATCACCGACATCACGGACGCGATGATCGTCGGACGCCTGTTCACCAAGCTGTTCGAGGGGGGTGTGCGCGTGGTGACGACGTCGAACCGGGTGCCGGACGATCTTTACAAGGACGGGCTCAACCGGGCTTTGTTTCTGCCCTTCATCGAGATGGTCAAGACGCGGATGCTGGTGCATGAGCTGGCCAGCGCGCGTGACTACCGGCAGGACCGGCTGGCCGGGGAGCCCACGTATTTCGTGGGCGGCGGGCCCCTGGACGACATCTGGGAGCGTCTTTCGGACGGGCGGTCCGACGGGTTGACCCTGCGGGTCAAGGGGCGTGATCTGCACCTTCCGGATTTCGCCTCCGGCGTCGCGCGTGCCTCGTTTCAGGACCTGTGCGGCAAGCCGCTGGGCGCGGGCGATTATCTGGCGCTTGCCCGCGCCGTTCGTGTCCTGATGATCACGGATGTGCCGGTTCTCGATCGCGCGCACGGCAACGAAGCGCGGCGGTTCGTGACCCTGATCGACGCGCTCTACGAAGGCCGCGTCACGGTCATCCTGAGTGCCGAGGCGGAGCCAGAGGCGTTGTCGTCGGGCGTGTTCGAGTTCGAGCGGACGGCCAGCCGGTTGCGCGAGATGCAGGCCGAGGGCTGGGGCGCCAGTTAAGATTTTCTTGTGTCGGAAGGGTGGGTGACGAACGGGTGATCCACGGGTGATCTGTGTCGGACGTTCAGCCGAAACGTCGTGTCGGCGGCAGGGATGACATCGGCAAGGGGCCGCAGGGGTTCGCGGGATCCGGGGAGATCGAGAGGGGCGTGTCGGGCGTTATGCCGCTTTCCTCGATGAAGACCCCGTCGACACAGATGTCCTGCGCCCGGTTGCCGCCGTTGAAGCCGAAGCCGGGCGTGCCGCAATCGTCTGCGAACCCGTTTGCGTTCCATTCCTGGTAGGTGCCGTCCTCGATGTAGCCGCCCATGGGAAAGGTCAGGGTGTCGCTGTCAAAGCGGAGCGTGAAGGAGGTCTCGGGCGTGCGGTCTTTCAGGGACCACTGCCCGAGATAGCGCTCGCCCTGCCAGCCGGTGATGCCGAAGCCGGTCACCGTCGTCTCGGTGATGAGCCAGCCCTGCGCGGTATCGGGATAGGAGATATAGCCCTCGATCCGGTAGTCATTGGCGCCCCGCCAGCAAAAGGCATGGGTAACGGCCTGCGCGGGCGAGGCGAGGGCGACGCTCAGAAGGGCGAGACGGATCATCCTGCGACTATCGCGCGGGCGCGCGGGCGCTGCAATCGCTTCCGGTCTGCGGGCGTCGGGCGTGGTCAGGGTCCGGATGCGGTAAATGACGCGATGTGGTCACGGTCGGAAATCCCCCGGCTTTCGTGACGGCAGGCAGACCGCCGTCCGTGGCACTCAGCCGTTCTCGCGCAGGACATGTCCCGCAAGGTAGAGCGATCCGCAGATCAGGATGCGGGCATCGGGTTCGGTGGCGACGATATCGGCGATGGCCGCGGCGACCGTGGGGGATTCGATCGCGGTGAAACCCGCCGCCTCGGCTGCGGCGCGGGTCTGGGAGGCGGTCAGGGTGTTGATCTCGTCGGGGATCGACACGGCATGAAGCGAGCGGGCCACCTCGGCCAGCGGGCGCATGTAGCCGACCGCGTCCTTGGTATTGAGCATCCCGCAGATCAGGTGCGTCGGGCGGGGCGGCAGGCGGGTCAGACCTTCGGCCAGCGCGACCCCGGCGGCGGGATTGTGACCGCCGTCAAGCCAGAGTTCGGCGCTGCCTGCCGCCTCGACCAGCGGGCCGTGGGACAGGGGTTGCAGCCGCGCGGGCCAGACGGCGTTCCGCATGGCGGCATCGGCCCCCTCGGCGCGGTTCAGGGCGCGCAGGGCGGCGATGGCGATCCCGGCGTTCTGGACCTGGTGCGCGCCGATCAGGCGGGGCGGGGCCACGTCGAGGAGGCCGTTCTCGTCCTCGAATATCAGGCGGCCGTGGTCCTCGGTGATGTGCCAGTGCTGGCCGTAGATGTGCAGCGGTGCGTTCAGCCGGGCGGCGCGATACTCGATCACCTCGAGCGCGGCTTCCTCCTGCGGTCCGACGATACAGGGCACGCCGGGTTTCAGGATGCCCGCCTTCTCGCCCGCGATCTTGGCGACGGTATCCCCGAGGAAGGCCTCATGGTCCATCGAGACGGGTGTGATGACGGTGAGTGCCGGGTTCACGACGTTGGTGGCATCGAGGCGGCCACCCAGACCGACCTCCAGCAGGGTCCAGTCGGCAGGCGTGCGGGAAAAGGCCAGCAGGGCGGCGACGGTCGTGATCTCGAAATAGGTGATCGGGTCGGGGCCGTTGGACGCCTCGCATTCGGCGAGCAGGTTCGTCAGCGCCTCTTCCCCGATCAGGTCTCCGGCGATGCGGATACGCTCGTGAAAGCGCGCAAGATGGGGCGACGTATAGGCGTGGCAGACCTCGCCCACGCCTTCCAGCCCCGCGCGAATCATCGCGAGGGTGGAGCCCTTGCCGTTCGTGCCGGCGATATGGACGACGGGCGGCAGGCGGGTCTCGGGGTGATCGAGGGCATCCAGCAGGCGGTGGACGCGGTCCAGCACAAGGTCGATGACCTTGGGGTGCAGGCGCATCAGCCGTTCAAGCACGAGGTCGGATGCGGTGGTCATGTCCGGGTCTCTCGAAGCGGGGGCAGCGGGACGGC
>JBARXR010000263.1:0-5355 GCA_049647445.1 Jannaschia sp.
GCCGAGGCGCGCACGAACTTGTAGCCCGACCCGAGGTCGCGCATCAGGATCGGGGCCTGTGCCGACCAGACGCCCCCGGGCAGCCCCTGTCCGCGCGGAAAATGCGTGTGCCGCGAAACGAACTCGAACTCCTCGGCGGCACCGTAGTATCCGTCGTCCAGCTTGAGCATTCCGTCGTCGTCATCGGTCCAGACCTCGATCGCACCGACCCGCTGGGCATCGTCGCCGCACAGCACGACAAGCACGGCCCGGAGGGTCGGGCCCTCGAAAACCGGCACGGCCACAGCCGACGTCAGGCCCGCGGCCCTGGCCGCTTCGGTGCGCTTGAAATAGGATCCGTCGAAAGCCTTCAGTACGACCGGCCGCGCCTGCTCCCAGGCCCGGCCGGGCAATCCCTCGCCCCGCGCAAAGCTCGTCTCCCGCGAGGCATCCTCGAACGCGCTCAGACCGTTGTAGTCGCCCGAGTCGTAGACCAGCCTGTCGCCCTCAGGGACCCAGACCTCCGCGACCTGGGTAAAGGTGTCGGTCGTCGTCTTCGCAAGTCCGTCCATGATCCGATTCCTCCTGCGCGCGCCGGTGTCGGCGGCGATCTGCACTGTCACTCCGCCGCGATGGGCGCGGCGGGTTTCGCTTTGGGCTTGGCACCGTGTTCGTATTCCTCGAGGAAATCGAGAACCTGCTGGCGGTAGCGATAGTAGTCGGGATGCGCGAGCAGGGCCTTGCGGGTGCGCGGGCGCGGCAGGTCCACGTCGACGATCCGCCCGATGGTCGCCTGCGGCCCGTTGGTCATCATCACCACCCGGTCCGCCAGCAGGATCGCCTCGTCCACGTCGTGCGTCACGCAGACGGCGGTCACCTTGGTGCGCGACCAGACCTCCATCAGGACTTCCTGCAATTCCCAGCGGGTGAGGGAGTCCAGCATCCCGAACGGCTCATCCAGCAGCAGCAGCTTCGGCGACAGCGCGAAGGCGCGCGCGATCCCGACCCGCTGCTTCATGCCGTTCGACATCGACGCCGCGTTCTGGTCCATGGCATCGCCCAGACCCACGCGCTCGAGGTAATAGTCCACCACGTCCTGCCGTTCCGCCCGCGACGCGCGCGGATAGACCTTGTCCACGCCGATGGCGACGTTCTCCCGCGCCGTCAGCCACGGAAACAGGTTGGGCGACTGGAACACGACGGCCCGCTCCGGGTCGGCCCCCTGCACGTCCCAGCCATCCAGGCGGATCGCGCCCTTGGAAATCGGGTTCAGGCCCGCCGCCATCGTCAGCACCGTCGACTTGCCGCAGCCCGAGTGCCCGATCAACGAGATGAATTCGCCCTTGTTGATCTTGAGGTCGAAATCCTCGACCACCGTCAGCGGACCCTTCGGCGTCGGATAGATCTTGTGCAGACCCGAGAAGGTCAGGAATTTCTCTTCGATCGTGCCGTCCTGCGCCTCGGCCACGGCCTTGGGCACGCCATGGATCGGCGTCACGTCCGGCAGCCTGCGGGTCTCCTCGACCTTGGCGGCGATCCCCACGTCCATCAGGTATTTCGTCACCTGCGCCCGCAGCGCCTTGAACGCGGCATCGGTGTTCATTTCCGACCGGTCGCGCGGACGCGGCAGGGTCACCCGCACCGGATCGGCCAGCGTGCCGTCGGGGTTCAGCACGATGATCCGGTCGGCCAGAAGGATCGCCTCGTCCACATCGTTGGTGATCAGGATGCAGGTCTTCTTGTCCGCCTCCCAGATCTGCAGGATCTCGTCGGCAAGGTTCGCCCGGGTCAGCGCGTCCAGCGCCGACAACGGCTCGTCCAGCAGCAGAAGGTCCGGCTCCATCGCCAGCGCCCGGGCCACGGCCACGCGCTGTCGCATGCCGCCGGACAATTCCGCCGGACGCCGTCCCGCCGCATGCGGCAGACCGACCATGTCGATGTAATGGTCCGCCTTGGCCGTCTTTTCGGCCCGCGACAGCCCGGAATGCACGGCATCTATAGCCAGCATGACGTTGCCGCGCACCGTCAGCCAGGGCATCAGGCTGTAGCTCTGGAACACCAGCCCCCGCTCAGGCCCCGGTTCGGTCACCGGCGTGCCGCGAAACGTGACGGTGCCGGTGTCGGGCGTCTCCAGCCCGGCGATCAGGTTCATCAGGGTGGATTTCCCGGTGCCGGAAAATCCCAGGATCGCCACGAACTCGCCGTCCGCCACCTCAAGGTCTATGTCGCGCAGGATGTCCACGCGCGCGGTTCCGGTCCCGAACCCCTTGCTCACGTTCTTGATGCTCAGGATGCTCATGCCGCTCACCGGTTGGCCGAGAAGGTGAACAGCGACTGGAGGGCATACATCGCCCGGTCCAGCAGGAAGCCGATGATCCCGATGGTCAGCACCGCCACGATGATCCGCGCCAGCGACTGCGAGGAGCCGTTCTGGAACTCGTCCCAGACGAACTTGCCGAGGCCCGGATTCTGCGCCAGCATTTCCGCCGCGATCAGGACCATCCAGCCGACGCCCAGCGACAGCCGCAGCCCGGTGAAGATCAGCGGCAGGGCCGAGGGCAGCACCAGCTTGGTGATCTTGGTATAGGGCCCCATCTTGAGGACCCGGCTGACCGAAATCAGGTCGCGGTCGATGGAGGCCACGCCAAGCGCCGTGTTGATCAGCGTGGGCCAGAGCGAACACAGCGTCACCGTTATCGCCGACACGAGGAACGACTTGGAAAACAGCCCGTCATTCGTGGCATAGACCGCCGAGACGACCATCGTGACGATCGGCAGCCAGGCGAGGGGAGACACCGGCTTGAAGATCTGGATCAGCGGGTTCAGCGCCGCATTCGCCGTGGGCGACAGGCCCGCGGCGATGCCCAGCGGGATCGCCACGACCGACGCGACGAGGAAGCCGAAGAAAACCGTCTGGATCGAGGTCCAGATCTGGTCGTAATAGCTCGGTGCGCCGGTATAGGCGATGCTGCGCACCTCGTCCGCGCGGCCCGCATCGATCAGGCGCTGGTTCCGCACCTCCAGCCGCTCGAGGAAGACGGCTTCCTTGTCGGCCTTGTCGACGGCGTCGGCATGCAGTTCGACCGCCTGCTGCCAGACCGCCACCGGGCCCGGGATCGCGCCCAGCGAGGTCACGACGCGCGGCGCAAGCGAGGCCCAGAGCGCGAGGAACACGAGGATCGCCAGCACCGGCACGCCCAGAAGGCGCCACAGATCCTTCATCTGCGCCCGCGGATTGTCGCCCGCCGCGACCTTCAGAAGCGGGGTCAGCCAGGCCAGACCCAGCACCGAGAACCAGGCGTCGGCCTTGTTGATGCGGGTGAACCAGACGGCGCGGCGCGCCTCCCGGTGCTGGGCTTCGAGATGATCGGGATCGACGGCGGTCATGGCGGTCTCCGGAACAGGATGGACAGGGGGGGCGGACCCCGCCCCGGACCGGGGCGGGGCGGCGCGGCGTCAGCCGCCGGCGGTTTCGCCGGACTTCAGGCCGATGGGCAGGCTGTCGATGTAGGCGTTGGGCGCGCGGCCGTCATAGGCGATGCCGTCGATGATATCCCCGCCGGGCGTCGGCGCCTTGTAGCCGTCGCTGTCCCACGGAAAGTCCGCCTCGTTTGCCAGCCCCTCGTCCACCAGCATCCGTGCGGCACTCAGATAGATGTCGGGGCGATAGACCGAACGCGCGACCTCGTCGAACCAGGCGTCATCCTTCGGCTCCGCGATCTGTCCCCAGCGGCGCATCTGCGTGAGGTACCAGACGGCATCCGAATAGAACGGATAGGTGGCGTTGTAGCGGAAGAACACGTTGAAATCCGGAACCTCCCGCACGTCGCCCTTCTCGAACTCGAAGGTGCCGGTCATCGACGCGGCGATCACCTCGGCGTCGGCGCCCACGTATTCGGGCCGCGACAGGATCTCGACCGCCTCCATCCGGTTGGCGTTGTCGTTCTCGTCCAGCCAGATCGCGGCACGGATCAGGGCCTTGGTCAGCGCGATGGAGGTGTTCGGGTTGGCCTCGGCGAATTCGGCGGTGATGCCGAAGACCTTTTCGGGGTTGTTCTTCCACAGGTCGTAATCGGTGATGACCGGCACGCCGATGCCCTTGACGACGGCCTGCTGGTTCCAGGGCTCGCCCACGGCATAGCCGTCGATCGTTCCGGCCTCCATCGTGGCGGGCATCTGCGGCGGCGGCGTGACCGACAGGAACACGTCCGCGTCGATCTGGCCCGTGGTGTCGGCGTCGGAATAGAAGCCGGGGTTCAGCCCACCTGCGGCAAGCCAATAGCGCAACTCGTAATTGTGGGTCGAGACCGGAAAGACCATGCCCATGTTGAAGGGCTTGCCCTCCGCGCGATAGCTTTCGATGACCGGCAGCAGGGCCGCCGCCGAGATCGGATGCTGCGGGCGGCCGTCGGCCATGGTCGGCACATGCGGCTTCATCGCGTCCCAGACGGTGTTCGACACCGTGATGCCGTTGCCGTTCAGATCCATGGAGAACGGCGTCACGATGTGCGATTCCGTGCCATAGCCGATCGTCGCCGCCAGCGGCTGGCCGGCCAGCATGTGCGCCCCGTCCAGCTGCCCGCCGATCACGCCGTCGAGCAGAACCTTCCAGTTGGCCTGCGCCTCGAGGGTGACGAACAGACCCTCATCCAGGAAATATCCCTGCTCATAGGCCACGGCGAGCGGGGCCATGTCGGTCAGCTTGATGAAACCGAACTTCAATTCGTCCTTTTCCAGATCCAGAAGCTGCGCGAAGGCGGGACCGGACAGGATCGTGGTCGCCGCGAGGCCAAGGGCGAAGGTCTTGAATGAAAGTCTGTGCATTGTGCTATACCTGCTGTGGTCCGGAAGAGACCCGGACAAACGAAAACGGCCGCTGACCTCACCCACGCGAAGACGTGGAAGGTCGAGCGGCTCTGCTCGGATCACCCGGACATTGGGGGAATTCGGTAGGACGACACCGTTGCCGTCCGCCCCTTCCCTCTGCACGGCGGCTCTCGCCATTTCAAGCGTCTCGCCGTCATGACGCGGTGCAGAACCCGCATTCTCTGCGTCGCAGCGGACATCTGCTCCAAAATTGGTCAATCGCCCGGAGCGATGTCTAAATCCCGACCATCGAAGAAACGGTCCGGGGGACGGACCGACGGCGCATATCCGGGAATCGCCTCGACCGCGCGCCCATAGAAATCGCCCCGGAAGGTGCCGCGTCCCGCCGCCATTGCGGCGTTCCGGTCCAGACCCAGCCGCGCCGCAAGCTGTGCGCCCATCCACGCGCCGTGGACCGCGCGCGGCAGGCCGTCGGCAAAGCCCACGAACTCTGGCACCCGCTGGCTGCCGCCGCGTGCCGAGGTCAGCAGATGTCCCGCCAGCGACCGG
>JBARXR010000264.1:0-2148 GCA_049647445.1 Jannaschia sp.
GATCGAGGCCCGCCGGGACGCCGACCCGGCCCGCGCGACTGAAACCCGCCGCACGGGCACCGGCCTCGGCCTCGACCCGGCGCTCGGTGTGACGGCGTAGTTCGAGACGAGCCGCGTGATCGGCCGGGGCCGCGGTTTCCCTCCCGCGACCTCGGCGTCACGCGACGCTTGCGACGACGGTACGGGTGCGCCTTTCCCTCGGGCGGGCCTGTGCCGTTATCGTTTTTGCCCGGGAGTTTGCTGCAGCACATGCGGTCCTGTGACAACACATCGTGCCGGGAGCTGGCGTCGCGGACGGCCTGAGTTCACTCGACCGGCGCGGCCAGCGTCAGATCAACCTCGCCATCGTTGGCCTTGAAGTTGACCCGCTGGTCGCGGACCAGAACCAGCAGGGCCAGGAAGAGCCCGACCATCTCCGCCCGCGACCGGCCCTGCATGATCTGGCGCAGCGTGGTCCGCATCCCGCCCTCGGTCCGTTCGGCGGCCGCCGCGCTGATCCGCTCGACGATGTCCTCGGCATGCACTTCCAGCGGCGTGTCGTCGGACACCACCGCGTGCTCCCCCAGACGGTCGAAGTTCACGCTGGCGACGATCTGGCGGAACGCCTCGACCAGGTCGCCCAGGTCCAGGTCCTCTATCTCGAGTTCACCCATGTCCTCGATCGCGCGGCGGACCGAGGCGTCATCGATCCCCGCCGGCTTGGCGGGAAACCGCCGCTCCCACGATTCCCGCCGGGCGTCCAGCGCATCGGCCGCGTCGCGAAACTTCTTGTACTCAAGCAACTGGCGCACCAGCTCCGCCCGCGGGTCCGCCTGGGCCTTGGGCTTAGCCGCATCGCCCGTCTCCTCCTCGTCCCGGCGCGTGTTTTCCGCGGCCAGCAGGCGGGACTTGATTTCCATCAGTGTCGCCGCCATGACGAGGAACTCGCCCGCCAGGTCGATGTCGACCCGGTCGAGCGCTTCCAGGCTGTCGATGTACTGCGACGCGATCGACGCGATCGGGATGTCGTGCAGATCCACCTCGTCCTTGCGGATCAGGTAGAGCAGCAGATCGAGCGGGCCGTCGAAAGCTTCGAGATGGACGCGGTAGGTCTCCGACATGCGGGGGATCGTACCCCGGGTCGAGCGCAGCCGACGCAGACGCGGGCGGACGGAACCCTCCAAAGCGGGAGGGCCCGAAATCCCCGCATAAATATATATTTATATTGATAACCGTTTCTCAAGGAAAAATCATTCGAAACACGCGCGACCTTATTATATGCTTGAAGCGTCGTACTCACTCGGGGTCGGCCCGTCGCCGACGGGTCACGCCCCCGCATCACAACGCTTCACACCACCAACAGGAGGAGATCGCATGACCACACCGAAGACCAACACGGATCGCAAGACCGCTGCCCGCATCAAGACCGTCAGCGGCCTGGCCCTCGGGCTGGCCGTCGGCCTCGGGGGCGCGCTTACCGCGGGCGCCACCGGCTGCGCGTCCAACCCGAGCGGCGCCCAACGCATGGACTCGACGGTGTCCTCCATCGCCAGCGTCGAATCGCTGATCCAGGACGGCCAGATCCAGCTCGGCGAGCTCATGGCCGCTATCGACGGCCTCGAAGAGGCCGAGGACATCGACGCCCAGTTCCGGACCTACCAGCGAGAACTCCGCGCCCTCGACCGCATCGCCGAGCGCGTCCGCGCCGAACGCGTCTCGCTCCAGACCCAGGCCGCAGCCCACGCCACCCAGTGGCGCGCCGAGGCCCAGTCGCTGACCGGGGATCAGGCTCAGGAAATCTCGCAGAACCGCCGCCGCGACTTCGAGCGCGCCGTCAATGAGGTCAGCGAATCGCTCGACGCCCTCCGCGCCGAGTACGACCCCTTCCTTGATCGCGCCAAGGACCTCCGCGTGCTGCTCGAGAACGACCTGACCGGCCGCGGCATCCAGGCCACCCGTCCGGTCCGGCGCACCGTATCCAACCTCGCCTCCGAACTCCGCCTGCAGTCCGAAGAGACGCTCGGGGCCATCGCCGACGCACGCCAGGAGTTTTCCCGGTAGTCGCCGTCTCCCGCCCGCCGACAGGTGACATCCGCACGGAACCGGTCCGAACGGCCGGGGCGACACCATCGCCCCGGCCGCTCGCGTCCCGGGGCGGCCTCCATATAC
>JBARXR010000265.1:0-11424 GCA_049647445.1 Jannaschia sp.
GACTCTCCCAGCCGGGCGTCGCCTCGTCGGACGGCTTCCATAATACGAAATCCATCGGGTCCCGCTTGTAGGGCGCGACCTCGACCCGCGCGCCCGCGATCATGTCGTCGACGGACCTGCCCGAAAGCTTGCCGTAGTCCGAATAGCTGGCGACCGAGAACAGCACATGCCCCTCGGCGGCATAGGCATGGCCTGACGCGATCAATCCGTCGATCATCGTCACCATTTCCACGATGTAGTCTGTCGCCCGAGGCTCATGCGTGGGCCGCAGGTTGCCAAGCGCGTCCATGTCGTCATGGAACCAGCCCAGCGTCTCGTCGGTAATGTCGCGGATCTCGCGGCCTGTCTCGGCGGCGCGGTCGTTGATCTTGTCCTCCACGTCGGTGACGTTGCGCACGTAGGTGACGGCCTTCGCGCCGTAGTCATGGCGCAGGAGGCGCGTGAGGACATCGAACAGGATCACATTGCGGGCATTGCCGAGATGCGCACGATCATAGACCGTCGGCCCGCACAGATAGAGGCGCACGTTATCGGGGTCGAGCGGCACGAATGGCTCGACCCGCCGGGTCATGGAATTGCGCAGGCGCATCTTGGGCCGATCCATCGGCACGTCTCCTCATCGTTTGGCGGGAAAGGTGGCCGGGTTCAGGACGCAGACCACCATGGCCCGCCGATCACCTCGGTCAGGCGCGTCAGATGCAAATGATGCAGGTCACGCGGTCCATGGCGGTGCGCTAGCACGTCCCATAGCCCCCTCGCAACCGTTTGACAGCGGCGAGGTCAAAGTGCCTTGTGCGACCATGACACATATCTCGGACAGACTGCTGCGCGTAAGCCCCGGGGGCGACGACGGCTGGAGCATTCACCACCGGGCACGGGCGCTGCAATCGGAGGGGCACAGGATCATCGACCTGACGGTCGGCGACCATGACATTCGCACCGACCCCGCCATCCTTTCGGCCATGCAGCAGGCGGCGATCGGCGGAAACACCGGGTATGTCGCGCTCGCGGGCCTGACGCCCCTGCGGACCGCAATCGCCGCGCGCGTTCAGGCCCGCACCGGCGTGCCCACGACAGCCGCAAACGTGCTGGTGACGACCGGGGGGCAGGCGGCGCTGTTCCTGGCGATCATGGGCACGCTGGACGCGGGCGAGACGGTTCTCTATCCAGATCCCTATTACGCCACCTATCCCGGAACCGTCCGTGCCGCCGAGGCCGTGCCCGTGGCCGTTCCGACCGCACCGGAGACAGGCTTCCAGCCCAGTCGCGCCATGCTGGATGCGGCAGGTCCGGCGCGCGCCCTGCTGATCAACTCGCCCAACAACCCGACCGGCGCGATCTATTCCGCGGCCACACTGCGGGACATTGCGGCCTTCGTGCGCGACAGGGATCTCTGGCTGATCTCGGACGAGGTCTACGACACGCAGGTCTGGGAGGGGACACACCTCAGTCCCCGCGCCCTGCCCGACATGTCCGACCGCACGCTCGTCATCGGGTCGCTGTCCAAGTCGCACGCCATGACCGGCAGTCGCCTCGGCTGGCTCGTCGGTCCCGAAGACGCCATTGCCGCAATGGTCACGTTGGTCACCCACACGACCTATGGCGTGCCCGGCTTCATCCAGGACGCCGCGATCTTTGCCCTTGCGCAGGGCGACGCCTTCGAGACGGCTGTCTCGGCCCCCTTCCGGGCCCGGCGGGATGCCTGCCTTGCGCGGATCGCGACCCAGCAGACCGTCGGTGTCGTCCCATCGGGCGGCGGGATGTATCTGATGCTGGATATTCGGGCCACGGGCCTGTCGGCGCCCGAATTCGCGGCCCGTCTGCTGGATCGACATGGTATCGCGGTGATGCCCGGCAACAGTTTCGGCGATGCCGCGGCAGGGCACCTCCGGGTGGCCCTCACCCGACCGGAGGCCGCGCTTCTGCCGGCGCTCGATACGATCATTGCCACTGCGCAGGAGTTGACCCGATGACGACCTTCCGTGACCTGCACCGCCCGGGCGATCCGTTCATCCTCGCCAACGCATGGGATGTCGGGTCTGCCCGGATGCTCGTGGCGCTTGGCGCGCAAGCCGTGGCGACATCTTCGGCCGGTTACGCCTTCACACGCGGCCTGCCGGACGGGGGCAAGGTGGAGCGGGCAGAGGCGATCGCCCATGCCCGCGATCTTGCGACCCACGTCCCCGTGCCCGTCTCGGCCGACCTCGAGGATGGATATGGCCCCCGACCCGAAGACTGTGCCGAAACCGTGCGCCTGTCGATCGAGGCAGGCCTCGCGGGATGCTGCATCGAGGACGTGTCGCCATCAGGAGAGGCTTATGACTTCGACCTGTCGGTCGAGCGAATGGCCGCCGCAGCCGACGCCGCAAAGGCCGATCCCGCGTTCGTCTTCTGCGCGCGAACCGATGGCGTGATGCACGGTGTCTATGACGTCGCCGAGGCGATCCTGCGCCTTCAGGCTTTCGAAAGGGTCGGCGTCGATGTCCTCTATTGCCCGATGCCCGGCACACCGGGGGACCTCGCGCGGATCGTGAAATCGGTGTCTGCCCCGGTCAACGCGCTTGCCGCCGGACCATGGACCCAGCAGACACGGGATGCCTTCGCCGCCATGGGCGTGGCGCGGATCTCGCTCGGCTCCGCGCTGGCGCGCGCCACGCATCAGGTGATCCGCGATGCCGGGCGGGCGATGTTCGGAGAGGGCGATTTCTCCAAGCTGGGCGGCATCGGCGCGGGCGAAGTCGACGGCTATCTGGAGGACGGCGCCAAGTGAACCACGACGATCTGGCCCATTGGTCGAAACGCGCAGCCGACTGGGTGCGCGACTATCATTCAGGCCTGCGCGAAAAGCCGGTCCGCGCCCGCGTGACACCGGGCAGCCTGCGCGACGCCCTGCCCGCGACGGCGCCCGAAGCGCCGGAGCCGCCCGAGGCGATCTTTGCGGATTTCGAGGCGCTGATCCCAGGCGCGCTGACGCATTGGCAACACCCCCGGTTCTTCGCATACTTCCCCGCGAATGCAGCTCCCGCGTCGATGCTGGCCGAACAGCTGATATCGGGGATCGGCGCCCAGGGCATGCTGTGGCAGACGTCGCCCGCCGCGACTGAGCTGGAGCAGGCGATGATCCGCTGGCTTCGGCGCGCGATGGGGTTTCCGGAAGACTGGACCGGAACGATCCACGATTCCGCGACCACGGCGACCCTGTGCGCTGTGCTGACCATGCGCGAAAAGGCCCTCGGGTTTCGCGGCCTGACGGAGGGGCTTTCGGGCACATCGCGCCTGCGCATCTATGCAAGCGCGCAGACCCACAGCTCCGTGGACAAGGCCGTCCGACTTGCGGGAATCGGTCAACGCAACCTCGTGAAAGTGCCCACACGCCCCGACCTGTCGATGGACCCCGCCGCGTTGCGGTCCGCCATCGAGGCCGACCTCTCCGCCGGGCATACGCCGGCCGGCGTGATCTTCTGTTCCGGCGGCACCGCGGTCGGCGCATTCGACGATATTCCGGCCTGCCTCGGGGTGGCGCAGGACCACGGCCTGATGACGCATGTGGACGCAGCCTGGGCCGGAACGGCAATGGTCTGCCCCGAGTTTCGCCGCCTGATGGCCGGAGCGGAGGGCTGCGACAGCATCGTATTCAACCCGCACAAATGGATGGGCGCGCAATTCGACTGCGCCGTGCAACTGATCCGCGATCCGGTGGACCAGATCCGGACATTAGGCTTGCGCCCTTCGTTCCTCGAGACGCTGGAAGAGGATGAGGTCGTCAATTTCAACGAATGGACCGTCCCGCTTGGCCGCCGGATGCGGGCGCTCAAGCTGTGGTTCGTCCTCCGTGCTTATGGACTGGAGGGGGTCCGCGCCAAGCTGCGCGACCATGTGGCCTGGGCGGAAGACCTGTGCGAGGCCCTGCGCACCGAGCCGGGAATAGAGATCACCAGCGAGCCGCGCCTGTCGCTTTTCACATTCGCACTAAGCGGTGGCGACGCGGCGACCGAAGCGCTGCTGACGCGTATCAATGGCGACGGACGCATCTATCTGACGCAGACGACGCACGCGGACCGTTTCGTGATCCGCTTCACCTGCGGGACATGGGATTGCACGCGTGCCGACGTCATGGGCGTGATCGATGTCCTTCGCGACCTGCGCGACTGAGGCCTGCCAAGGCGGGCAGCGTCAGGTGCGGGCGTCGCGGGCCAGCGTCTCGATCCCGGCCCAATCGCCCGCGATCATCTTGTCCTTTGGCGCGACCCAGCTGCCACCGACGCAGACGACATTGGGCAGGCTCAGGTAATCGGTCTTGTTCTTGAGGCTGACGCCCCCGGTCGGGCAGAACGATATCTGCGGGATCGGGGCGCCGATGGCCTTGAGCGCGGGTGCGCCGCCCGAGGATTCCGCGGGGAAGAACTTGAGCATGTCGTACCCCTTTTCCAACAGCAGCATCGCCTCCGTCGCCGTCGCGGCCCCCGGCAACAGGGGCAGATCCTCGTCTATGCAAGCCTGAATCAAGCGGTCGGTGGCACCGGGCGAGACGCCGAACATCGCGCCGGCCGCCTTGGCTGCCTTGACATCCTCCGGGGTCAGCAGCGTTCCTGCACCCACGATACCGCCCGGAACCTCGGCCATGGCGCGAATGCAGTCGAGGGCGGCCGGCGTGCGCAAGGTCACCTCAAGCGCGGGTAGTCCACCGGCGACGAGCGCCTCCGCCAGCGGCCGTGCATGCGCCACGTCGTCAAGGACGAGCACTGGAATCACCGGCGCGCGGGATGCGATTTCGCGGGCGGCCTTGGATTGTGTCTGGGGCGTCATCATGGGTTCACTGCCTTTGGTTCGCGTCTGGTTGAGCGGTTACTGAATTACGGACATCCGAAATGCCGTTGCGGCGTTCAGACGACCACGCCTGCCCCATGGTCGGACCGGCCGGCCGTCGCCCGGAAGACCTCGAACAACTCGCGGCCCAAGCCGTGGGAATTGGCCGACAGGTCCGGCGTCGCGGGGACCCGCTCCGACAGGTCTGCAAGACATTCGAGTGTTCCGCCCGCCGCATCGACCCGGATCACGTCGCCGTCCTGAAGCCGTGCGATCCAGCCTCCGTTCAATGCCTCGGGGGCGACGTGGATCGCTGCGGGCACTTTGCCGGACGCTCCCGACATGCGCCCGTCGGTGACCAGAGCGACCTTGTGACCACGCTGCAAAAGCACCGTCAGCACGGGCGTCAGACCGTGCAGTTCGGGCATGCCGTTGGCGCGCGGGCCCTGAAACCGGACGACGACGACACAATCGCGGTCCAATTCGCCTGCGCGGAACGCATCCTTGACCGATTGCTGGTCATGGAACACCCGAGCCGGGGCCTCCACGACATGAAGATCAGGCGCTACTGCACTGATTTTCATGACACCAAGGCCAAGGTTTCCATGCACCTGCCGCAATCCGCCCGTAGCGGCGAACGGCTGCGCCGGGGATTTGAGAATCTTTTCGTTCAGGCTGTCGCGGGGGGCGGGCTCCCATGCGATCCGCCCTTCCGAAAGCTTCGGTTCCTGAGCATACAGCCCAAGACCCTGCCCCGCGACGGTCGTCACATCCTCGTGCAACAGTCCCGCCTCCAGCAGGTGGCCGATCATGAACGGCAACCCGCCAGCGGCGTGGAAATGGTTCACATCCGCCAGACCATTCGGATAAACCCGCGCCATGAGTGGGGTGACATCCGAAACGGCGTCGAAATCCGCGCAGGTCAGCTGCACGCCTGAGGCCCGCGCCATCGCGATGAGGTGCAGAACGAGATTTGTCGATCCCCCGGTCGCCATCAGCCCCACGAGGCCGTTCACATATGCCCGCTCATCCAGAACATCGCAAACCGGCGTGTAGGCGTTGCCAAGAGCCGTGATCTCGGTCGCCCGCTGCGCCGCCATGTCGGTCAGCGCATCGCGCAGCGGTGTGCCGGGATTGACGAAGGATGCGCCGGGAAGGTGCAGGCCCATGAACTCCATCAGCATCTGGTTCGAATTCGCGGTGCCGTAAAACGTGCAGGTTCCCGGACCGTGATAGCTGGCCATCTCGGCAGCCATCAATTGTTTACGGTCGATCTTGCCTTCGGCATAATCGCGACGGACCTGAGATTTCTCTTCGTTTGGCAGACCGGAGACCATCGGCCCGGCAGGCACGAAGATGCCCGGCAGATAGCCGAACGTCGCCGCTGCGATCACGAGGCCCGGCACGATCTTGTCGCAGACCCCGAGATAAAGGGCAGAGTCGAACGTATTGTGCGACAGCGCGACACCTGCCGCGAGGGCGATCACGTCCCGGCTGAACAGCGAAAGCTCCATCCCGACCTGTCCCTGCGTGACGCCGTCGCACATGGCCGGAACGCCACCGGCCACCTGCGCCGTGGCCCCGGTTGCGCGGGCGGCGGCCTTGATGCGGTCGGGATAGTCCTTGAAGGGCTGATGCGCACTGAGCATGTCATTATAGGCGGTCACGATCCCGATATTGGGCATCCGGTCGGCAACCAGTTCATCCTTTGCCTCGCCCATCGCGGCATAGGCATGGGCCTGATTGCCGCAATCGAGGTGGGCGCGTCGCGGGCCTTCCTGCGCCTGCGCGCGCATCCGCGCCAGATATCCGTCGCGGCTGTCGCGCGACCGCTCGCGGATGGTGTCGGTTATCTTTTGGATTTGGCTGTTCAGGGGCACGGACATTCCTCCTCTTTCGCCTTCAATGCCATGTTAGCGCTAACGGTTCAAGGGCGACCGGTGTCAAATCCCGGCGCAAGCGGAACAAGGCCACGGCGTCAGATCAAACCGGCAAAACCGCGACGGGAGACCAGGGCCTCAACGCTCTGGAGGCTGCATCAACTCGACCTCTGTTCCATCCCTCACGGAGGTATAGAAACAGACCCGCCGGTTCGTATGACACGCTGGCCCGGTCTGGTTGACGATGGCCAGCAGGCAATCGCGGTCGCAATCCACACGGAAGTCCACCAATGCCTGCACATGCCCCGACGTCTCCCCCTTGATCCAGAACGCCTGACGCGACCGAGACCAATAGGTCACCCGGCCCGTCGCCAGCGTCTTCGCCACCGCCTCGGCGTTCATCCAGGCCATCATGAGAACCTCGCCACTGGTCGCGTCCTGCGCGATGCAGGGGATCAGGCCGTGGTCGTCGTACGTGAGGCTGGCGGGGTCAAATGTCACGGGATGGGGACCTTTGCATATGGCACGTGCAACGCTACCTAGAGGCGGGCGGAAACGAAAGGAAGCGGCATGGCCGACGCAGATCTGATCAAGCTTTATTCCGGTCGCATTCTGGAACTGGCCGCCGACATGCCTGCGACCGATCCCCTTGATGCGCCGCAGGTGACCGCTCGCAAACGGTCTCCGCTCTGCGGCTCCACGGTTACGGTATCGCTCGACGTCACGGATGGCCGGATCAGCCGCTACGCACAGGAGGTAAAAGCCTGCGCGCTCGGCCAGGCATCCGCCTCGGTGACGGGTCGCGTCATGATCGGACGGACGCGGGACGAGGTTGCCGCCGCCCGGGCGCAACTTGGGGCGATGCTCAAGGAGTCGGGCCCGGCACCGGTCCAACCTTTCGACGGCCTCGAGGTGTTGATCCCCGCACGCGATTTCCGCAACCGCCACGCGTCCATATTGCTGGCGCTCGATGCGACGCTGGCTGCCCTCGAAGAGGTCGGGGACGAAGCGCTCCAGTCTCGTTAGGGAAACCGAAAGGGTCTTGCTGCTAGGACAAGTCGAGACCATTTCCGGGGACGCCAGATGACCGCGCCGAGTCCGAAACCGCTTGTCGGATCCGAGATGCAATCGGACGCGTCTTCCCTGACGCAGGATATTGTTCCACTCGGTTACATGGTCGTCGATCTTGCCGCGTTCGTCGACGCGATCGACCGGCAAGCAAAGGCCAATCTGGGTGATGTGGTCACGCTTCGGTCGGCCGGGGCACGGATCAGCGCGGCAATCGGCGTCGTGAATACCGGTATCCTGGACCTTGCCCGGACAACCATGGAGACGGAACGGGCAGCCGCGGGACGCCTGGGGTCCATCGCGGAGAACACGTCCCGGTTCAAACGGATGGCCGAATGGGGCACGGAGATTTCAAGCCGCACATATGACCTCGAGCGCGTTCTCAAGGACATCGTGGCCAGCAACGGCCAGATCGCACGAATTGCGCGCCAGGTGAATATCCTCGCGGTGAACGCCTCGATCGAGGCCGCGCGCGCAGGCGACGCAGGTCGCGGATTTGCGATCGTCGCGGAGGCCATCAACGAATTGTCGCGCAAGACCGCCGAGGCTGCGAGCGGCGTGTCCAACTCGATCAGGTCCCTCGACGACTGGACCGCGAAGATGCGCAAGGACGCGGAGCAGTGCGCGCCCGACTTCGAAAAGGGCGTGGCGGGCGCGATGGACACGCGCAGGGTCGTCGAGATCATCGCAGCCGACATGACGCGCGCGCGCGACCGCATCCTCGAACTCGAGCAGACGATGAACGCCCTCGATACCGACAATCTCGCGGCACAGCCGATCTACGACGCGATCGAACATTCGGCGCGCGAGGCCGCCCGCGGCGTCAGCGAGGCCCATACCCGGTCCGACAAGATGATGGATGCCTGCGAAACGCTGTTGCAGCGCGCGGCCGAAGTCGATCCCGGCGGACCCGAGTCGCGGTATATCGCCTTCGCAGATCAGACTGCCCGCCGGATCAGCGCCGCGATAGAGGACGGCGTCCGGCGCGGCCGGATTTCGCTGCGCGACCTGTTCGATTTCTCCTATCGGGAGATCACCGGGAGCGATCCAAAGCAACACGACGCCCCCTTCGCCACCTTTATGGACCAGACGATTCAAGACATTCTCGAGGAGGCGTTGGCCTTCGACCCCTCCGTTGCCTTCTGCTGTGCCTGCGACCGAAACGGATACATCCCGACCCACAATCTGAAGTTCTCTCATGCCCCGCGTCAGGATCCGGCCTGGAACAACGCGCATTGCCGCAATCGCCGGATATTTTCGGACCGCGCCGGACGGAAGGCGGGCGCGAACCGCGCGCCTTTCTTGATGCAGGTCTATCGGCGCGACATGGGGTCCGAAGGGTTCGTCATGATGAAGGACATTTCCGTCCCGATCATCGTGAACGGGCGCCATTGGGGCGGTCTTCGCCTTGGATACCGCGGGATCAGCCGACGCTGACCGTCGCCGCACTCGCAATTCCCAGACGGCCCTGTCATCCGCGTGGAGGGCGGCGCGCGATCATGATGCAGGCTCGACGGACCGACCACCAATCTCGACGGCCCCGACCGGACCCCTCACCAGAAAAAAACCGCCGCACTCCAAGGATGGCGCGCGGCGGCAAAGTTGCGTCTTCGTTCGCTCGGGCAGTGGCCGGAGGTGTCAGAAGCCTCCGATCGGCGCAATCCGGATGGGACAATCCGGGGTGCGCGATCCCGACCGGACTGGGGAACACCGGTCGAAAAATTTGGCGGACGGGACGCGGGCAGAAAGGCGTCAGGAACGGGTCGAACCGATCAGGCGATCAGTGCGGGCAGATGCAACAAGCTCAGCATCAGGGTCACCAGCCACATTCCGCCCAGGATATCGGTGAGCGGTTCACGCTCGATCCGGGAAAGTTTTTCACGAAATCTGTAGATCATGACTGTCACCTTCTGGCTGCTCTTGTTGCGGCTTTGTTCTCACACCACGAACAGTCTGTAAAGAACTTTATTAGAACATAGGAGAACAAAGAGGGTTTACCCTACGGACAGCAGGCGCAGCGCCCGATCCTGTTCAGTCAACCACAGCAAGAGCCGGGCCGCCTGACCGCGGGGCCCCGACAGGTTCGGGTCGGAGGCAAGCAAGGCCCGGGCGTCGGTGCTGGCGACGGCCAAAAGATCCGCCTGGCGTTCAAGGTCGGCCACGCGGAACCGCGGCAACCCGGACTGGGCGGTTCCGATCACGTCGCCGGCGCCGCGCAAAGCCAGATCTTCTTCCGATATGCGAAACCCGTCTTCGCTTTCCCGCAGGATGCGCAGGCGCGCCTCGGCGCTCTCTCCCAAGGGGGCCTTGTACATCAGCAGGCAGGTCGAGGCCGTCGCCCCGCGACCGACCCGCCCGCGCAATTGGTGTAGTTGTGCCAGACCGAACGTCTCTGCCCTCTCGATCACCATGATCGAGGCGTTCGGCACGTTGACGCCGACCTCGATTACCGTCGTCGCCACCAGCACGCTGGTGCGTCCGGCCACGAAATCAGCCATTGCCGCATCTTTCTCGGCGGGTGGCATCTGGCCATGGACCATGCCCACAGCCGCCTCACCCAAGGCCGAGCGCAGCGACCGGAACCGCTCTTCGGCGGAGGTCGTGTCGACAACTTCGGATTCTTCAACGAGAGGACAGACCCAATAGGCCTGTCGCCCTTCCGCGACCGCCCGCTGCAAGCGCAAGATCACATCGTCCATACGTGACACGGGCACCGTCGAGGTCGTCACCGGCGTCCGGCCGGGCGGCTTTTCGTCCAGAACGGACAGGTCCATGTCGCCGTATTGCGTCAGCGCCAGCGACCGCGGGATCGGCGTGGCAGTCATCACGAGGACATCCGTACGTGCGTTCTTTTCCCCCAGCAGAAGCCTTTGCCGAACGCCAAAACGGTGCTGCTCGTCGATCACGGCCAGTCGCAGATCGGCAAAGACCACATCGCGCTGGAACACCGCATGCGTGCCGATAAGAATGTGAATGTCGCCTCCCGCCAGCGCCAGAAGCTTGCTGTCCCGCTCCCGCCCCTTGTCGCGCCCGGTCAACAATTCGAGCACAACGCCCGCCGCATCCGCCAGCGGGCGCAGACCTTCTGCGTGCTGACGGGCGAGGATTTCGGTCGGCGCCATCAACACGCCCTGTCCGCCCGCCTCAACCGCCGAGAGCAGCGCCATCAATGCGACCAGCGTCTTGCCGGACCCGACATCCCCCTGCAAAAGCCGGTTCATCCGGCGCGGCTTCGACATGTCGGCGGCGATCTCTTCGATGCTGCGCTGCTGTGCCGCGGTCGGACGATAGGGCAAGGCGGCCAGAACCTTGCGCCGCAGCCGACCATCCCCTTCGGTCACCTGACCGGGCCTTGCCCGATCGGTCGCCCGCGCCAGCGCGAGGGTCAGCTGATGCGCGAAAAGCTCATCATAGGCCAATCGTTCACGGGCTCCGACCGATGGCATCAGGTCTGCGGGTCCCGCAGGGTGATGCGCAGACTCCAGCGCCTCCATGAAACCGGGCCATTTCCGCTTGGCCAGCAACGTCGGGTCGATCCATTCGCTCATGGGCGGCACCCGGCTAAGCGCGCCGACGACGGCTTTCGACATCGCCTTCGCGGTTACCCCGGCCGTCAGGGGATAGACCGGCTCGAACGCAGGCAAAGCCTCCTCCTCGGACAGGACGTGAT
>JBARXR010000266.1:0-2052 GCA_049647445.1 Jannaschia sp.
AGCGAGGTGACGCGCGCGATCTCGGCGGCCAGCCTTGCGGGCACCTTGACGTTGCGATCGTAGCTGCGACGCAATTCGCGCAGGTTCGCGTCGGCGACATCGTCCTTCGCGTGCGCCTCGCCCAGCCAGTCCCCCAGGCGCGGATCGGTGCGGCGCGCATGCAGCACCTCCTCCAGCGCCGCCATCTCCTCGGCGCGTTGCCCGGCAGAGCCGCGCGCCATCATCGTTTCCTGGTCCCAGCCCGTGCGCCCCGCAACGGCCCCCAGGGCCTCGGTCACGCGCTGGAACGCCATCAGGTCGTCATAGGCAGCCATGTCAGGCCCTCACGGATTGAAGGGTCGGGTATTTCGCGCGATGCCGTGCCCGCACCACAAGCGAGATCAGCACGACCGCCCCGAACTGGTGCAGGATCGCGAAATACCAGGGAGAGGAATACATCACCGTGATGATCCCGATCAGCATCTGAAGCGTCGCCATCGCCAGCACCCCGCCGAACGCGAGGGAGGTCTTGCGGTTCGCCGAGCGTCGCGCCCGCCACCAGACCGCGATGATCGCGGCAAAGAGCAGGTATCCCGACATCCGATGGAAGAACTGGACCGTGCCGTCATTCTCGAACAGGTTGCGCCAGACCGGCTGCAAATCCCACATGCCCGGCGGGGTGAAGCCCCCGGCCATCAGCGGCCAGTCGGTATAGCCGCGCCCCGCGTCGATCCCCGCGACCAACGCGCCCAGCAGGATCTGCAGAAACGTGAACCCGATCAGGACCGAGGCGAGCGTCATCAACGTCCCGTCCCGATCGCGCCGCGCCTGCAACAGCGCCGCCTCGGTCCGCGACATCGACAGCACGTACCAGGCGATCAGCGACAGGATGACAAAGGCCAGCCCCAGATGCGTCGCCAGGCGATAGGACGCCACGTCGAGCATCGTCCCCTCCAGCCCCGACGACACCATCCACCAGCCGATCGCCCCTTGCAGACCGCCCAGCGCACCCAGCGCCACGAACCGCCCGGTCCAGCCGACGGGCATCCGGCGCGTCACCAGCAGGCCGAAAAACCCCAGCGCCCAGACGAGTCCGATCACCCGGCCCAACTGCCGGTGGCCCCATTCCCACCAATAGATGACCTGGAACTCCGAAAGGCTCATGCCTCTGTTCTGCAACTGATATTCCGGTATCGCGCGATAGCGGTCGAACTCCGCCGCCCAAGCCTCGGCGGTCAGGGGCGGCACGGCCCCGGTCAGAGGACGCCATTCGGTGATCGCCAGCCCGCTGTCCGTCAGGCGCGTCAGGCCGCCCACGGCGATCATCACCACGACCAGCGCGAAAAGCACCATCAGCCAGGCGCGCGCCGCGCTCCGCGACCCACGCCGCGCCGCGTCGATCACGCCACCCCGTGCCGCCGGGCGCTCCGCCGCCTGAACCTCTTCGAATATCGCGCGCTTAGCCATGGACGCTCCCTCACTCTTTCGGCCGTGATCTATGCCTTTTCGGATCGACCTGCACCCCCCGGATCGTCGCACCCGTCGTCTTGGCTCCGCACATGGTCCGGTGCTCCGGGGGACAGCGCCCAGCGCATCATCGCCCGGCGGTGCGTCCCCTCAGCCCCGGTCCTTCCAGCGCACCATCTGGCGCAGGATCCCGTGAAAGATCTGCGCATCGGCCCGCGTGAGCGGCATCCGGGACCACATGTTGCGCAAGCTGCGTTTCATCGACTCGGCCTTTGCCTCGGGAAAGAAGAAGCCCGCGGTCTCCAGCCGTTCCTCATAGTGGGCGACGAGGGCCTCCACCTCGGCATGGCTGATCCATTCGGTCCCCGCCAGCTCCATCCCGGACCCCGATGCGCCGGTCGATGCGCGCCGCCACTCGTAGCCCATCAACAGGACGCATTGCGCAAGGTTCAGCGAGGCGAACTCCGGGTTCGTCGGCACCGAAACGATCGCGTTGGCCCGCGCGATGTCATCGTTCTCCAGTCCCGCCCGTTCCGGCCCGAACAGCACGGCCACCGTCTCGCCGCGCAGGCCCCGGTCGCGGGCCTCCGCCATGGCGGCCTCGGG
>JBARXR010000267.1:0-6327 GCA_049647445.1 Jannaschia sp.
GTGTCGTGCCGACGACGGACGTGTTGGCCGCTCTGGGTTGGCGCGACCCGGCGCCCGCGCCGCCCGCATGGGTCGCGAACTGGATCGAGGCCGAGGGCACCCGTCCGTGGCCGCCCGTCCCGGTACCCGAAGGCCACGTTCCGCCGGCCCTCTAGCGCCGCCCGTCATATGGCCGTTGCACGTACAGGGCACTCCGCTCATGGTTCAGGCCTGAGGTTGGGGGATACATGACCGATATTGCGCTCAAGCGCCGAGTGCGCGGCTGGATGATGTTCGACTTCGCATCGCAGCCCTACAATACCCTGTTGCTGACGTTCATCTTCGGCCCCTACTTCGCCACGGTCGTGGGGAACCCCGTCGCGGCCCAGTCGATGTGGGGGTTTGCCGTCGGTGCCTCGGGCATTCTGATCGCCGTCTCGGCCCCGATCCTCGGGGCCATGGCCGATGCCTCGGGGCGCCACCTGCCGTGGATCTGGGTGTTCTCGGGGCTCTATGTCGCAGGCAGTGCCGCCCTGTGGTTCGCCGTTCCGGGGACGGAGGCGGTGCTGCCGATCCTGATCGTCTTCTGCATCGGCCTGATCGGCATGGAATTCGCCACGATCTTTACCAACGCCATGTTGCCCGGCCTCGGGCCGAAAGCGGAAATCGGCCGGATATCGGGGTCGGGCTGGGCGCTGGGCTACGTGGGCGGGGTGATCGCGCTGGTCATCATGCTCCTGTTCTTCGCGGAGAACGAGAGCGGCGCCACCCTGCTGGGCCAGCCGCCCGCCCTGGGTCTTGATCCGCAGACGCGCGAGGGCACGCGCTTTGTCGGGCCGTTCACGGCGCTCTGGTATGCGGTCTTCATGGTGCCGTTCTTTCTGTGGGTGCGGCCCGCGCCGATGGTGGGGCGGGTCGGGCATCTGGCGGTCCGGCAAGCGCTGTCAGCCCTGAGCGATACCCTGCGTCGTCTGCCGCGCACGCCGGGGTTCACATCGTTCCTCGGGGCGTCGATGCTCTACCGCGATGCGCTCAACGGGCTTTATACCTTCGGCGGCATCTATGCGGTCGGCGTGCTTGGCTGGACGGTGGTGGATGTCGGCGTGTTCGGAATTCTGGCGGCGGTCACCGGCGCGATTTTCGCGTGGATCGGCGGGCGGATCGACGGACGGCGCGGGCCGAAGCCGGTGATCACGGGCTGCGTTGTGGCGCTGCTGATTGCCACCGTGCTCGTCGTCACGATTTCTCCCACACGGGTGTTCGGGCTTCCGGTGGCCGAAGGGTCGTCGCTTCCGTCGATCGCGTTCTACGTGCTCGGGGCGGTGATCGGTGCGGCGGGCGGCTCGCTTCAGGCCTCGTCGCGCACGATGCTCACGCGGCAGGCGCACCCGGAGCGGATGACGGAAGGTTTCGGTCTCTATGCGCTTGCGGGGAAGGCGACGGCGTTCATCGCGCCGCTCATGATCGGCGTGATGACCGCGGTCTCGGGCAGCCAACAGATCGGTATCCTGCCGATCGCGGCCCTGTTCATCGGCGGGCTGGTTCTGCTAGTCTGGGTGAAACCGGATGGAGATGAGAACGCATGGTCCGAAGAGTCCTCGCCTGCCTGATCCTGGCTTTGTCGCTGGCGGGTCCGGCGCAGGCGCAGATCGCCAAGCAATTGTTCGGAGCGGCCGACCGCCCGTCCGCCCAGTCGGCGGAACCGTTCGGATCCTATGCGCGGGGATGCGCCGCCGGCCTGGTCGCCCTGCCGGAAACGGGTGAAAGCTGGCAGGCGATGCGTCTGTCGCGCAACCGGAACTGGGGGCATCCGCAACTGATCGGGTTCGTGCAGGACCTTGGACGTCACATGGACCGGATCGGGTGGGGCGGGATCTATGTCGGGGACATCAGCCAGCCGCGCGGCGGTCCGATGCTGACGGGACACGCCAGCCACCAGATCGGGATGGATGCGGATATCTGGCTTTATCCCGCGACCGACATGACCCTGAGCCGGGGTCAGCGCGAAAGCCTTTCGGCGATCTCCATGCGGCGGGCCGAAGGGGCCTATGTCAATTCAAGCTGGACGCGGGGCCAGCACGAGCTGGTCAAGAAGGCGGCGCAGGATCCGCGCGTGGCGCGCATCTTCATCTTCCCCGGTGCCAAGGTCCAGATGTGCAACGACGAGACCGGGGACCGGTCGTGGCTGCGCAAGGTGCGGCCCTGGTACGGGCACCATTACCACATGCACGTCCGGATGAGTTGCCCGGCAGGCGCCCCCTCGTGCGAGAATCAGGCCGCGCCACCGCCCGGGGACGGCTGCGCCGAGGCGCACGGCTGGGTGAACAATATCCTCAATCCGCCGCGCGCCGATCCCAATGCTCCGGCGCCGACCCCGCGCCGCGAACTGACCCTTGCCGATCTTCCCGCTCAATGCGCTTCCGTTCTGTCTGCGCCCTCGCGCTGATAGCCTGCCCCGTCTCCGCCGCCGAATACCTCGGGAGCCACACATGGCGCCCGGATTGGCATGGAGCGGGCGGCTTTTCGGCGTTGTGGCTGGCTCCGGACGGCGCGGGCTTCGCGGCCCTTTCGGATCGGGGAAGCTGGGTCACGGGCTCGCTGGCGCGCGATGATGCGGGGATCGTGTCGGATGTGACGGTCGAGGCCCGCGGGCCCCTGCTGCGCTCCACCGGGGGTCCGCTGCGGGGGTATGAGACCGACGCGGAGGCCATCGCCCGTGTCGGCGACACCTTCTATGTCGCCTTCGAAGGCACTCACCGCGTGATGCGCCAGACGACGCTTGCCGGTCCACCGGAGCGGATCCCCCTGCCTGCGGCCTTCGGACGGTTTCAGGAGAATTCCGGGCTGGAAGCGCTCGCGGCGACGCCGGACGGCGTGCTCTATGCAATTCCGGAACGCTCTGGCGCGCTCGACCGTCCGTTTCCGGTCTGGCGGTTCGACGGCGACACGTGGGACCAGCCTTTCTCGCTGCGGCGCGACGGGCGCTATCTCGTGTCCGGCGCGGACATCTTCGAGGGGCGCCTGTACCTGCTGGAGCGGGATTTCGCCTTGATCGGGTTCCGGACGCGGGTGCGGAGCTTTGATCTGACCGGCGGCGATGAGCGGCTCGAGCTGGAGAGCGGACTGCGGGATCACGACAACCTGGAGGGGATGTCCCTTTGGCGAGACGCGGCGGGCCGTCTGCGCGTGACGATGCTGTCGGACGACAACCTCAGGTCCGTCCAGCGCACCGAATTCGTGGATTATGTTCTCGATTGATCGAAGAAGCGGCCGCCTTGCCCGCCGGGACGCCCGGGCGACCCGCCCTCAGCGGTGCAGGGCCTCGCGCCGGGTCGCGGGAAGATGCCAGTTCGTCATCTGCTCAAGGGCGTCTTCCGCCGTCTCGACGAAACGGAACAGGTCGAGGTCGTCCGCGCCGATGGTGCCGGCGTCCAGCAGGGCGTCCCAATTGATGATCTTGCGCCAGAAGTCCTCGCCGAACAGCAGGAACGGCACCCGCTCCATCCGCCCCGTCTGGATCAGGGTCAGCGCTTCGAACATCTCGTCCAGCGTGCCGAAGCCGCCCGGAAAGACGCACACGGCGGCGGCGCGGACGAGGAAGTGCATCTTGCGCACGGCGAAATAGTGAAAGTTGAACGCAAGGTCGGGCGTCACGAATTCGTTCGGCGCCTGTTCGTGCGGCAGCACGATGTTGAGGCCGATGGAGCGTCCGCCAGCGTCTGCCGCCCCGCGGTTTCCGGCCTCCATCACGCCCGGTCCGCCGCCGGTGATGATGACGTTCTCGCGCCCGCCGGTCTCTGCGAGGGATCGTTCCGTGACCATGCGGGCAAAGCGTCGCGCCTCCTCGTACTGGCCGGAAAGATCGCGCAGGGTTTCCGTGCGGGCGCTGTCGCGGGCCTCCGGTCGGGGAATGCGGGCCCCGCCGAACAGGACGACCGTGCTTTCGATCTCGGCCTCATCCATCAGAAGCGTCGGCTTCAGAAGCTCCAGTTGCAGGCGCACCGGGCGCAACTCCTCGCGGCACAGAAAATCGGTGTCGTTGAAGGCGAGCCTGTAGGCGGGTGAGCGGGTCTGTGGAGTGTCGGGCACGCCTTTGGCGGTCACCACGTCCTCGCGGGAGTGACGGAGCGGGTGGTGGAGATCGTGATCGTTCATGGGGCGTCCTTGCATCCAGATGTCGAGACAGGTGTAACAGGGCCAAAGGGGAGGCGCGACATGGATTGGCCGACGGAGATCGAACGGGCGCGCGGCCGCATCGCGGGACATGCGCGCGTGACGCCGACGGGACGGATGACGCTTGGCGGCTTCGAGGTTTCGCTGAAGCTCGAGCAGATGCAGCATACGGGAAGCTTCAAGGCGCGCGGGGCGTTCAACACCCTGTTGTCATCCGAGGTGCCCGCCGCCGGTGTCGTCGCGGCCTCGGGCGGCAATCACGGCGCAGCGGTGGCCTATGCGGCCTCCCGGCTGGGGCATCCGGCGCATGTCTTCGTGCCCGAGGTGGCAGGCGCGGCCAAGATCGCCCTGATCGAACGCGCGGGCGCGACCTGCCATACCGTGCCCGGTCTGTATGCCGACGCGCTCGAACAGGCGCAGGCGCATGAAGCCGAGACCGGGGCGATGCAGATCCATGCCTATGACGCGGTGGCGACGGTTGCCGGACAGGGGACGTGCTTTGCCGAGTGGGATGCGCAGGGTCTCGACGCGGATACGGTTCTGGTTGCCGTCGGCGGCGGTGGCCTGATCGCCGGGGCGCTGGCCTGGTGGGGCGGACGGCGCAGGGTCGTCGCGGTCGAGCCGGTCCGATCCTGCGCCCTGAATGCCGCGCTGACGGCGGGTGCGCCCGTGGATGTCTCCGTCTCGGGTGTCGCCGCCAACGCGCTTGGGGCCAGGCGGATCGGGGACATCTGTTTCGATCTGGCGCAGGGGATGGAAAGTGTTCTCGTCAGCGATGACGCCATCGTCGATGCCCAGCGGATTCTGTGGCAGGACGCGCGCCTATGGGTGGAGCCCGCAGGGGCCTGCGCTCTGGCCGCATTGCTGGCAGGGGCCTATGTCCCGTCGCCGGGGGAGCGGGTCGCGGTTCTGGTCTG
Organism: Jannaschia sp.; assembly: GCA_049647445.1. Classification (GTDB taxonomy): domain Bacteria; phylum Pseudomonadota; class Alphaproteobacteria; order Rhodobacterales; family Rhodobacteraceae; genus Jannaschia. The sequence goes on from JBARXR010000267.1 coordinate 5,070, forward strand.
CGGTGCCAATCCCGCCCCAGACCCCCTGTCCTGACGGGCGCAGGAAATACTGTATCCTACGCGGGTCGATATGCCCTCTGGGGGCGGCGCGTGACGAGAGCCACAACCACAGACGATGCCGTGCCGTGCCGTGGTCAAGGCCGCGCGGCATTGCCCCGTTGCAAGTGGGTCGATATGAGCGGCGGGCACGAGAAACCGCCAGCCCGGAGCCAGCCCCATGTCCGAACACCAGCTAGAATCCGCGATCGAAGCCGCCTGGGAGGTTCGCGATGCGATCACCCCGCAGACCACCGGCGAGGCGCGCGACGCCATCGAAGCCACGCTTGATGCGCTGGACAGCGGGACCCTGCGCGTCGCGGAGCGGCGCGGGGCCGATTGGCATGTGAACCAATGGGCCAAGAAGGCGGTGCTTCTGGGCTTTCGCCTCAAGGACATGGAACTCCAGACCGGCGGGCCGCAGGGCGGCAGCTGGTGGGACAAGGTCGACAGCAAGTTCCACGGCTGGAATGCCGGGGCCTGGCAAAAGGCAGGCTTTCGCGCCGTCCCGAACTGCATCGTGCGCCGCTCGGCCTATATCGCGCCGGGCGTGGTGCTGATGCCGTCGTTCGTGAACCTCGGAGCCTATGTCGACAGCGGCACGATGGTGGACACATGGGCCACGGTCGGCTCCTGCGCGCAGATCGGCAAGAACGTGCACCTGTCGGGCGGCGTGGGCATCGGCGGCGTGCTGGAGCCGATGCAGGCGGGCCCGACCATCATCGAGGATAATTGCTTCATCGGCGCGCGCTCCGAGGTGGTCGAAGGGTGCATCGTGCGCGAAGGGTCGGTGCTGGGCATGGGTGTCTTCATCGGCAGGTCTACCAAGATCGTGGACCGCGAGACGGGGGAATTCACCTATGGCGAAGTGCCCGCCGGGTCGGTCGTCGTGGCCGGGTCGATGCCTTCGAAGAACGGTGTGAGCCTTTATTGTGCGGTCATCGTCAAGAAGGTCGATGCGCAGACGCGGTCGAAGACCTCGATCAACGAGTTGTTGCGAGACTGATCCAAGGCGACCGGCAGGGGCCGCACCTCCGATGTCCGCACGACCTTGCGGGTGTTGCCAAGGCTGCGAAAGCGGACTGCCGGGGGATCGCCGCCGGAGGATGTGCGGCCCGCCCGCTCGCTGCCTATGGTCCATCCGGCCGTATCGGTGCGGTCAATCCCGCCGCCGCGCGCTCGAGCGTCAGCGCGTCGCGGGCAAGCCGCGCGTCCTCCAGTC
>JBARXR010000268.1:0-2286 GCA_049647445.1 Jannaschia sp.
CGCAATTGCGCGACACACAGATTGTACTGCCAATCGAAACAGAACTCGGGATCACTGCCATGACCGTTCAACTTCGCCATAACGCAGAAGAGCTTCTCCAACTGGCTGCCAGCCCCGTCATCTCCGAGGTCGGTACGACGACCAGAGGCGGCATCGCACGTGGCACGATAATCCTGACCGCCAAGGGCGAAGTCAGGGTCGAGGACCTGCGCGTCGGGGACCGCGTGATCACCCGCGAGCGTGGCATGTCCGTTCTCAAGGCGATCCACACCCTGAATTCTCCGGCCTGCACCATTCGGACCGACAGCCTGGGCCTCGGACGCCCCGAGCGGGACACGACCGTTGCCGCCGACCAGCATGTGACGCTGCGCGACTGGCGCGCCCTTGCGCTTTTCGACACGACGGCGGCCCTCGTTCCCGCCCTTCGTCTTTGCGACGGCAAGCAGATCGCGGCCTTCGGCGACGCCTACTTCGTCAGGCTCGACTTCGGCGCGCCGCTGACCATCTATGCCAACGGCCTCGAAACCCCGACCGGGCGCACCGAGTCGGGCATCGTGGAGTTGTCGGACGCCGACTGACCGCTGCCTGACACCCGGACGACAGTTCTGCACGGCCCCCACGGGTCGGATCCCTGACCACAGACTTGGCAGTCTTTGACAACAAGACCCGGACAATCGTCCGGGTCTTTTTCTGTTCGCTTAACGGTCCGGCAACACCCGCATGCGATTGCATCACCAAGGCGACAATTTCGGTGCGCGATGTGCAAAAGGGGGCTAGGAACATGGCACAACAAGCGAACAATCGCGCGAGCAGTGACATGGCAGTTCAGGCATCATCGCCCACCACTCCGGTGGGGGTTCCCATCCTCGTCGACAACACGCTCCGCCATGCGCTCCCGGCAGGAAGCCGTGTCCTCACATCGCGCGGAGAGGCTGCGATCGAGACGCTGGTTCCGGGCGACCGCGTCATTACGCGCGACCATGGCATGGCGCTGGTGCACGACGTGATCCACACCCGCGTTTCTCCGGGCACGCCCATGGTCATGGTCCCGGCCAATGCGATGGGCGCCGCGCGGCCCGAACGCGACATCGCCCTGCCGCCCGATCAGCCGTTGGTGCTGCGCGACTGGCGCGCCCGCACGATCTTCGGCGCACACGAGGCGCGGGTCGCGGTCGCCCGCCTTGTCGACGGCAGCGTGATCCGCTTCACCAGAACGAAGGGGTGCGAGGTTTATTCGCTCGTTCTAGACCGACCTTCCGCGCTCTACGTCGATGGGTTGGAAATTGTTTCAGGGTCAAGGTCAGCGATGGAACCCGCGCCCTGACCTATGGATGAATGATGACTGATCACACCGGCTTGAGGCTGGTCGGCGGTCAACCGGACAGGGAGCGCAGGACCGCAGGGATCTGATCCGGCAAATCTTCGGCGATCAGACCCGGCCCGAAGTGCCGCGCCGCCTCGACCTGCACCCAGGCAGCCGAGGCCGCGGCCTCATGCGCAGAAAAGCCGCGGGCCAGCAGCCCGGCGATTATTCCGGCCAGCACGTCACCCGCGCCGGCTGTCGCAAGCCAGGGCGCGGCACGGTCGTGAACGGCAGCGTTGATCGACGCCCGCCCCGTGGGGTCGGCAATCACGGTATCCGGCCCCTTGAACAGCACGGTGCAGCCGGCGCGGGCCGCCGCGTCGCGGGTCGCATCGACTTTCGAATAGGCAGGACCCGCCATTGCCCGCTGGGCAAGCTGGTCGGCGATGTCCGGAAACAGCCGGGCGAATTCGCCCCCGTGGGGCGTCAGGACGCAGTCGGAATGCAGGGCGGCGATCAGGCCCGGTTCCCGCCCGATCAGCGTCAGCGCATCCGCATCCAGGACGGTCGATCGGCCGGAAGACAGCGCACGATAGACCAAGTCCACCGCACGCGTGTCCGTCCCGAGACCCGGACCAAGGCACAGGACATTGATCCGCTTATCGTTCAACAGGGCGTCCAGCGCGGCGGCGTCATCACAGCGGCGCAGCATGATCGCGGTCAGTTGCGCCGCGCATTCCAGCAGGGCCGCGGCGGGTGCCCCGACCGTTACCAGTCCGGCCCCGATTCGAAGAGCCCCCCGTGCGGCAAGCCGAGCCGCCCCCGTCCGGCCCAGCCCCCCTGCCAGGACGAGGACGTGGCCGTGGTCGTACTTGTGGCGTTCCGGCCCCATCCACCCCTTCTGGACGGAGACTCGCGGCATCTCGGTGAGGCGTGCCGGCGCGACGTCCCAGCCAAGCGCCTTGCCGACCTCCGGGACGAGG
>JBARXR010000269.1:0-7235 GCA_049647445.1 Jannaschia sp.
CGTTTTGTACGAAATGCCCCTGTGCGGCGACGGTCAGATCGGATGCCTTCGCAAGGAAGCCCTCGACGATCTCCTTCTGCCGGGCCGAGATCAGGGGACCCAGGTCGAGGTCGTCCATCGCCGGGCCGACCTGCAGGGCCGTGTAGCGCGCGGCCATGCGCGCGACGACGTCGTCGTGGACGGACGCGTGGACCAGAATGCGCGATGCCGCCGAACAGGTCTGGCCCGCGTTCTGGATGCCGGCGTTCACGAGGAAGGGCAGCGCCGCATCGAGGTCGGCATCCGCGAAGACGACCTGCGGAGATTTTCCGCCAAGCTCCAGCGTGACGGGCACGACGTTCGCACCCGCCGCCTGCTGGACCAGAACGCCGGTCGCGACCGATCCCGTAAAGCTGATGTGGTGGATCCCCGGATGCGCGGTGAGCGCCGCCCCCGCTTCGGCCCCGAGGCCGGGTACCACGTTCAGCGCCCCGTCCGGCAGCCCCGCCTCCTGCGCCAATCGCGCGAACGCCAGCGCGGTCAGGCAGGCCTCTTCCGCGGGTTTGAGGACGCAAGCGTTGCCCATCGTCAGCGCCGCCCCGACCGACCGCCCGATGATCTGCATCGGATAGTTCCACGGCACGATATGGCCGGTCACGCCGTGCGGCTGACGCAGGGTATAGACGGTATAGCCGTCGAGATAGGGGATGGTCTCGCCATGCACCTTGTCCGCGGCCCCGCCGTAGAATTCGAGGTATCGCGCCAGCGCCACGGCATCGGCGCGCGCCTGTTTCAGCGGCTTGCCCACGTCCAGCGCCTCAAGCTCCGCAAGCTCTTCCACGCGGGTCAGGACCAGGTGACCGAGCTTCGACAGGATCCGCCCCCGCTCCGCCGCCGTCATCCGTCCCCACGGTCCATCGAGGGCCGCATGGGCGGCTTGCACGGCGGCGTCGATGTCGTCGGCCTGACCACGCGCGATCTCCGCCAAGGGCCCGCCGGTCGAGGGATTCCCGAGGGGCAGCGTCTGCGTCGCGCGTATCCAGCGCCCGCCGATCAGCATCTCGCGCGGGTCGAACCACAGCGCGTTCGGGGTGATATCCTTCATGCCGTCTCCTCCTCCAGCCAGCCCGCGGGGATCGTTGGCGCGGCGGCGATCAATGCCTTGGTGTAGTCCGAGCGCGGGGCATCGAAAACCCTGTCGATGGGCCCTTCCTCCACGATCCGGCCCGCGCGCATGACCATCACCCGGTCGCAGATCGCGCGCACCACGGTCAGATCGTGGCTGATGAACAGATAGGCCAGCCCGAGCCTCTCCTGCAGGTCATCGAGCAGCGCCAGCACCTGCGCCCGGACCCGGACATCGAGGGCCGAGACCGCTTCGTCCAGGATGAGGACATCGGGCCTCGTCAGAAGGGCGCGGGCGATGGCGATGCGCTGGCGCTGCCCGCCGGAAAACTCATGCGGATACTTGCCCAGGTCCGAAGCCGACAAGCCGACCTGGTCGAGGGCCTCCTCGGCCCTTGCGCGGGCATCCTGCGGCCGTCCGGTGAGGTGGAACGGCTCGGTCACGATCCGGGCGATGGTCCAGCGCGGATCGAAGCTGCCGTAGGGGTCCTGGAACACGACCGACAGACGCGCGCGCGCGTCATTGGTCATGGCGATACCACCGGGCTTGCCGTGCAGGGCGATGCTGCCCCCCTGGATTTCTTCGAGGCCCAGCAGGGCGCGCGTCAGGGTGGACTTTCCGCACCCGGATTCGCCCACGAGGCCAAGGCTTTCCCCCTGACCCAACGTGAGGGACACGCCATCGACCGCGGTAAACCCGCCATACCGGCGACGCAGATCGCGCACCTCCAGAACCGGGCCGCGGTCCTTGCGACGCGGCACGCGGGGCGCCGGGCGCGACGCGCGCAACAGGGCGGCGGTATAGGGGTGCGCGCGGGTTCGGAACAGCGTTTCGGTCGCGCCCTGCTCGACGATCCGGCCCTGTTTCATGACCGCGACATGATCGGCTGTCCGCGCCACGACCCCAAGGTCGTGCGTGATCAGAAGCAGGCCCATCCCTTCCGCATCCACAAGGTCGCGCAGCAGCTTGAGGATACCCGCCTGCGTGGTGACATCGAGCGCGGTCGTAGGCTCATCCGCGATCAGCAGGCGGGGGCGCAGGGCGATGGCCATCGCGATGCAGACCCGCTGCCGCTGGCCCCCGGACAATTCGTGCGGATAGCGGTCGAGCGGCAGGTGTTCGAGGCCGACCCGATCCAGCCGGTCGCGGGCGATCCGGGCCGCCTCGGCGCCCGGCATGCCGCGCAGCCGCAGCGTCTCGGAAACTTGGGCCCCGATCGTCTGGACCGGGTTGAGGGCCGTCATCGGCTCCTGGAAGATCATCGCGATCTCGCTGCCGCGCAGGCCGAGCCAATCGCGTTCCCGCAGCGCCATCAGGTCGCGCGCGTCGAGCGTCGCGGTGCCGGTCGTTCGTGCCCCGCGCGGCAGCAGGCCGATCAGCGCAAGTGCGGTCATCGACTTGCCCGAACCGGACTCTCCCACCAGCGCGGTGACCTGCCCGGCCGGAATGTCGAACGACACATCGTGCAGGATCCGCGCGTCACCGATGGCCAGCGACAGATCCCGCACGGCAAGCGTCCAGTCTTCGGGGACAATCGGGGTCACGCGACCCGCCGTCGCAATCGCGGGTCGAGGGCGTCGCGGAGCGCGTCCCCCAGAAGGTTCAGCCCCAGAACCATGGCCACGATGGCGAGGCCCGGAAGCACGGCCAGTTGCGGCTCGGTGTAGATCATCGTCTGGGCGTCGGCGAGCATCCGGCCCCAACTGGCGGTCGGCGGCTGAGCCCCGAGCCCGACGTAGGACAGCGCCGCTTCCGCGAGGATGCCGAGGCTGAACTGGATCGTGGCCTGCACGATCAGCAGGTTGGCAATGTTGGGCAGGATATGCTCCGCGCTGATCCGGGTCCGCCCCTTGCCCGCGACCCGCGCCGCCAGAACGTAATCGAGCGTCCAGAGCGGCAGGGCCCCGCCGCGCGCGACGCGGGCGAAGACGGGGATGTTGAAGATGCCGATGGCGAGGATCGCGTTCAGGGCCGAGGGGCCGAAGACGGCGGTGATGAGGATGGCGATGACGAGCGACGGAAAGGCGAAGATCAGGTCGTTGCCACGCATGATGATCTCGTCCAGCCAGCCGCCCCTGTTCGCCGCTCCCCAGAGGCCCAGCGGCACCCCTGCGCCGAGGCCGATGCCCACGGCGACCAGCGCGACGGCGATCGATGTGCGCGCGCCCTCCATCAGCATCGACGCGAGGTCGCGCCCGAAGTGATCGGTGCCGAAGGGGTAGGTCCAGGACGGCCCGAGCAGGCGCGCCGAGATGTCGACGCGCGCGACGTCATGGGGCACCCAGACCAGCGACAGGAGGGCGGCCGCGGCGAATGCCGCCGTCAGCCCGAAGCCGAGGATCATCGAGATCCTCATCTGCGCCGCAGCCTTGGATCGGCGACGGCATAGGCCAGGTCCACGAGGAAGGTCACGCAGATCACCGCGAAGACCAGCAGCATCGTCACCGACTGCACCACGATCAGGTCGCGCTGGGTGATGCCCTGGAAGATGAGCCGCCCGAGGCCCGGAAGGAAAAAGACGTTCTCGATAATGATCGCGCCCGCAAGCAGGAACGAGACCTGCAGCCCGAGGATCGTCAGCACCGGGATGGCCGCGTTGCGCAGGGCGTGGCGCAGGACCACAGCGCGGCGCGACAGGCCCTTGGCGCGGGCGGTGCGGATATAGTCCTGCTCCAGCGTGTCGATGACCGCACCCCGCAGGACCCGCGCCAGGATCGACGCCTGCGGCAGGGCGAGGGCCACGGCGGGCAGTGTCAGTGCCCTGATGGCGGCCAGCGGGTCGGACCAGCCGGGAAACCCGCCCGCAGAAACCCACCGAAGCTTGACCGCGAACAGAAACACCAGAAGCATCGCGAACCAGAAGTTGGGGACCGCGATGCCAAGCTGCGTCGCGCCCATCACGCCCCAGTCCGCCGGTCCGCCGCGTCGGGCCGCCGCAAGGAGGCCCACCGGAACCGCGATCACCACCGTCAGCAGGAGGGCATAGGCCGCCAGCGGGGCCGACACGCCGATCCGGTCGGCCACCAGTTGCGAGACCGGCACGCGATAGGTGTAGCTCAGCCCGAAATCGCCCGTCAGCATGCCGCCGATCCAGCCGACGTACCGCTCGGGAAGCGATCCATCCCGCCCGAGGTCGGCGCGCAGGGCCGCGACCGTGTCCGGCTGTGCATTCAGGCCAAGCATGAAAGCGGCCGGATCGCCGGGCACGGCCTGCAGCATCACGAATATCACGACGCTCGCCACAAGCAGGGACAGGGCAAGCGAGACGGCGCGGGAGGCGAGCTGGCGGATCATCCGGTGCAGGCTAGCGGGGGGCGTGGACCGGGGGAAGGGCTCACGCGCGGACGGGCCTGTCATGCAACTGTCATCGCCCCGTCACCTGCGATTTACGCTCGGGCCGTCTATGGCCGCCAAGACCATCTGGGGGATATCATGGTTCGTCATCTGTTGCTCGGTGTTTCGGTCGCCGCGCTCGCCACCGCCGCGCAGGCCGAGGGCTTCAACCGCATCGCGTCTTTCGCCGTCACGGACAACCTGCCCGAGGGCATGGACTACGGCACCGAAACCTCGCCCGAGATCGTCGCCGCCTCCGGCGATACGCTTGTCTATACCGACAGCCCGCTTGGGGCGATCGGGTTCGTCGATATCGCCGACCCGACCAACCCGCAGCCGCTCGGCGCGATGATGCTGGAGGGTGAGCCGACGTCGGTCGCGGTCGCGGGCGGCTTTGCGCTGGTCGGGGTCAATACCTCCGAAAGCTACACCGACCCGTCGGGCTTCCTGCTGGAGGTCAACGTGGCGGAGCAGGCCGAAGTCGGTCGCTGCGCCCTGCCGGGACAACCCGACTCGGTCGCCATCGCGCCCGACGCGAGCTTTCTCGCCGTGGCCATCGAGAACGAGCGCGACGAGGACCTCAACGACGGCATCATCCCGCAGATGCCCGCGGGGTCGGTCGTCATGGTGGACCTGACGCCCGAGGGACTGATCGCCTGCGACACGTTGCGGGTCGCCGATGTGACCGGGCTTGCCGACATCGCCCCGACCGATCCGGAGCCGGAGTTCGTGGCGATCAACGCCGATGGTGAAGTCGTCGTCACGATGCAGGAAAACAACCACATCGCCGTGCTGGACCGCACCGGCGCGGTGCTGTCGCATTTCAGCGCCGGTGCTGTGGATATCGCGGGCGTGGACGTGCTGGACGAACGCGGCGCGTTGATTTTCGACGGCGCCCAGACGGGGCGCAAGCGCGAACCGGATGCCGTGGCCTGGATCGACGCCGACCATTTCGCGATCGCCAACGAAGGCGATTACGAGGGCGGATCGCGCGGCTGGAGCATTTTCAATCAGGACGGGACGCTGGTCTATGACAGCGGCGCGTCCTTCGAACGTGCCATCGTCGAGATCGGCCATTATCCCGACCGGCGCAGCGACGCCAAGGGCGTGGAGCCGGAGAGCGTGACCTTCGCCGAAGTGAACGGCACGCCCATGGTGTTCGTCGGGGCCGAGCGGGCCAGCATTGTCGGCGTCTATGACGTGACCGACCCGACCGAGCCGGTCCTGACCCAGCTTCTGCCGTCCGGCGTCGGCCCCGAGGGATATGCGTTCATCGCGGAGAGAAACCTTCTGATCAGCGCGAACGAGGGCGACCTCGGCGAAGATGGCGGGGCCCGTGCCCATGTCATGATCTATGAATTTCAGGACGGGGATGTCGTCTATCCGCACATCACCTCCGCCGGGACGGACACCCTTTTGGGTTGGGGCGCTCTGTCCGGGCTCGTGGCGGACGGGGACGTGCTCTATGCAGTATCCGACAGCTTCTACGGCCTCCAGCCCCGCATCTTCACGATCGACCCGACGGTTACGCCTGCCCGCATCACCGGGGCGATCGACGTGACCCGGGGCGGCTATCCGGCACAGAAACTGGACCTTGAAGGCATCGCGCTGGATGGGGATGGCGGCTTCTGGCTTGCCTCGGAGGGGCGCACCGACACGCTGACGCCGCACGCGCTCTATCATGTCGGCGCAGATGGCGAGATCGAGGACGAGATCGCCTTCCCGGCCGAATTGCTCGCCGTGGAAACCCGTTTCGGCATGGAAGGGGTCACGCGGTCGGGCGATACCCTCTGGATTGCGATCCAGCGGGAATGGGGCGACGACGCGAAGGGCATGGTCAAGCTGGTGTCATATAACCTCGAGAGCGAGGAGTGGGGCGCGGTGCACTATCCGCTCGAGACACCCGAAACGGGGTGGATCGGCCTGTCCGAGATCGTGGCGCACGACGGTTATCTCTACATCCTGGAGCGTGACAACCAGCTGGGCCAGACCGCCAGAACCAAACTGATCACCCGCGTGGCCCTCGACGGGCTGATGCCGGCGCCTCTCGGGGGCGAGCTGCCGGTGGTCACCAAGGAATTCGTCCGCGACCTGCTGGGCGACCTGACCGCCACCGGTGGCTATGTCCTCGACAAGGTCGAGGGGCTGGCGATCACCGATGCGGGCCGTGCCTTTGTCGTCACCGACAACGACGGCGTGGACGACCATTCCGGCGAGACCCTGTTCTTCGAGGTCCCGCTCAACTGATTACAAAAAAAGATATTGTTCGAGTTCTTTCAAACCCTCGTTACCCCGGCGGACGTCCCCATCCGCCGGGGTTTTTTTTACCGGACGCGGCGATGTCCGGTCATTCCTGTGAGCGCAAGATGCGCGCCGGGCGCGCCGCGAGGGGGCGCCAGGCAAAGGCCAGCCCCGCCAGCAGGGTCGCGAAGGCGCCGCCGAGGATGATGGCCGTCGCCGAGACCCATTCGAATGCATAGGGTGCTTCCATCACGAAGGTCAGGACGCCCCATCCCGCCAGCGCTCCGCCCGCGATTGCGACCACACCTGCGGCCGCGCCCAGCAGGGCGGAGCGGATGGCGAAACTGGTCAGGATCGTCGCGCGCGTCGCGCCGAGCGTCTTGAGGACCGCCGCTTCGAACACGCGGCCGCGTTCGCCCGCCGCCGCGGCACCGATCAGGACGACAAATCCGGTCAGCAGCGTCGCACCCGCGCCCCAGCTTGTCGCGGCGGCCAAAGCCGTCAGCGCCTCGGTCACGAGGTCGATGGCGTCGCGGACCCGGATCGCGGTGATGTT
>JBARXR010000270.1:0-2557 GCA_049647445.1 Jannaschia sp.
ATAGATGAACGCCGCCAGCGCAGCGAGGATCAGCAACAGGATCATGCCGTAATAGACGAAGTTCCGGGCGGTCCTTTGGGTCGAGAAGTCCGTGAAGGCGTCCTCGGTCATCAATTCGACCGTCAGCTCCGACGACCCCCCGGACATGTAGCGGACAAGGACCACGCGTTCCTCTCCCTGCGCAAGATCGAGGGCCGCGACCAACTCCGGATAGCGCACGTCGCGCTCCGAGAACGGGGAGGCGACGGTCAGCGACTCCAGCGTCGTCACCGTCCCGTCCGGAGCGGCCGAAAAGACTTCGAAGAGTTGAAAAAAGTTCTCGCGGAAGTAGAGCCGCCACTCGTCCTGATCGCTGCCCGTGTTGCGCAGGGTCACGGCGACCCAGATGACGGCGGTGGTATATCCGAAATCGACGGATCGTTCGGAGACCGCCTCGAATCGAGCCCGGGTGCCGGGTTCAAGGACGTCCTGCACCGTCAGCACGCCGCCCGGATCGCGCAGTGCGCTGAGGTGTCCGATCATCTCCGAGGTGGATACCGGCCCCGCCACATCCAGCGGTTCGGCCGGAAAGTCCTGTGCCATTGCCGTAACGGCAAGCAGCAGGTAGATTACGGCGATTTTCAAAAGCAGTCCGGCCCGCCGCACCGGATGCATCAAACGGAAATGAATGCGCAAAATATCCACAGTTCTCGCGGACGACCATGAGTTGTCATCGGCTGGTTTGCAACTTGCGCTTGCGGCGCATGGTGCATTCGAGTGCGTGGGTCGCGCGGTCTCGGGCCCTGAGGCAATGGACATGATCCTGAGGCTGGAGCCCGATCTGGCGGTCCTCGACTACTCCATGCCGGGTGCCAACGGGCTTGAGGTCTTTCACCGTGTCCGCCCCCGGCTGCCGGCGACCAAGGTGGCGATCCTCACGGGAAATCCGGCACCCACCGTGCGCAACACGCTGCGCGACGCGGGCGTAAGCGGTGTGTTCCTCAAATCGGGTCCGATCGATGCCTTGATCGCGGGACTTCATGCCGTGGCCCTGGGCTCGGTCGACCATTTTCCCGATTGCGCAGGGTCCGAAGACGCCCTCGGACTTTCGGCGCGGGAATTCGAGGTGCTGTGCAAGACCGCCCAGGGCCTGACGGTGCGCGCCATCGCCGAAGCGCTGTCGATCTCGCCCAAGACGGTCGAGACGCACAAGACATCGCTCATGCGCAAGATGGGCGTCAGCACCACGGCGGAACTGATCGTCTCCGCGATCAAGGCGGATCTCGTCGACCTGTCATGACGGGCGCCCGCCGACACGCCGGGCCCGCGATCACACGCCGTAGCGGCTCATCATCATGGCGACGCTGCTGTCGACGATCTTCGACATGTCATCGGCCGACACGACGGGCGCGCCGAAGATGACCGGCCAGAACGCCTTGCCCTCGATCAGGGCCGCGAATTCCTCGGCGGCGGCACGGGGATCGTCGATCGCAAGCTGTCCGTCGGCGGCGGCATCGCGCAGCAGGGTTTCGAACGACGCCTTCAGGTCGATCTTGGCCTGGTTCTTCTCGACCAGTTCGGGGCTGCGCAAAAGCTCGCTCATCACGAGGCGCGTGGTCATCATGAGGTCATGCGACGTAAGCAGCCTGCCCTTGGCATGGCCAAGCTCGCAAAGCTGATCGCGAATGTCGCGGCCCTGCTCATAGCGCACGCAAAGGTCTTCCGCGATCCGGCTCCAGTGCCGACGGATCAGCGCCTGAAACAGTTTTTCCTTGCTTTCGAAGTGTTTGTACACGGTCCGCTTGGACACGCCCGCCCGTGCGGACAGCCGATCCATGTTGACCGCGGCGAACCCGTGCTCCTGGAACTCCAGCAGCGCCGCGGCAAGGATTTCCGCGTGCTTGCTGGACGTAGCGTCATTACGTTCTATCGTCTTGCCCCTGCTGATGTCGTTTCGGTGGTGCCGGGTAAACTCTTTCGTTTACAGCCACCGGGCGATCCCGTAGCCTCTTGCCAGTCACCGACAGATCCCCACTTCCCATCCCCCGACAGGAGTCATCCGATGAGCGTAACACTCAAGCTGAATGGCGTCGAGCAAAGCGTCGACGCAGAGCCCGGAACCCCGCTGCTCTGGGTGATCCGCGATGAATTGAAGATGACCGGGACCAAGTTCGGCTGCGGGGTCGCGTCCTGCGGGGCCTGCACGGTGCATGTGGACGGCGTGCCGACACGGTCGTGCCAGACCTATATCGACGATCTCGAGGGGGCCGAGATAACGACGATCGAGGCCATCGGGGCCACGAAGGAAGGTGCCGCCGTGCAGCAGGCCTGGGTCGAGCTCGACGTGGTGCAATGCGGCTATTGCCAGTCGGGCCAGGTCATGTCCGCCGTCGGCCTGTTGAGCGAGAACCCAAAGCCGACCGCCGAGGAAATCGACGAATACATGTACGGCAACGCCTGTCGCTGCGCCACCTACCAACGCATCCGCGCCGGCATCCTGCGCGCGGCCGAAATCATGGAGGCCTGATCAATGACACTCAGCACATCCCGTCGCGGGTTCCTGAAATCCGCCGTCGCG
>JBARXR010000271.1:0-3773 GCA_049647445.1 Jannaschia sp.
CTCCTCCTCGCCGCCCGCCGCGGTGGCCGCGGCATAGATCGCCGGCAGCATGACCCCGGCGGCGAGGCCCGCAACCGCCTGCGCGACGGCGAGCGTCACCCATGAGCCTGCCATCGCGCTGCCGAACGTGGCAGCCGCCAGCAGGACCGAACCCGCGACGAGGACCGTGCGCACCCCGTAGCGGTCGATGGTGAAGCCGAAGCACAGGGCCGATAGCGCCGTTGCTCCGCCATAGGCGGCGATCACGCGAGAGACTACGAGCGGCGTCGTGCCGAGATCGGCCGCCACGTCGGTCAGGACCGGCGACAGTACGAGCGAGTTCGACCCGATCACGGCGACGCCGAGCAACAGGACGATGGTCAGCCAGGTCTTCGACATCGTGCGACTCCCATTTCCGTATGCCATAACATCCATCACGGATTACACGGACGCAGGTTCGGCAGACAGGTGAAGCAAGCGGCATGACCGAAGAAACGAAGCGCGTTCGGCCCTCAGTCCATTTGGCCCTGCCCTTGGATGCCAAGGACCGAACGCTGTTAGGCTTGCTCGCCGCAGACGCGACGCTCTCCTACGCGCAGCTCGGGGAGCGCGTGTCCCTGTCACCGCCCGCCGTCCACGAACGGGTCAAGCGGCTAAGGCGGGACGGCGCGATCAGGGGCACCGTCGCGCGTCTCGACGGGCCGGCGGTCGGCCGTCCGCTCCTCGCCTTCGTTGAGGTTGACACCGGGGGCTGGGGTGCCAAGGGACCGTTCCTGGAGATGGAGGCCGAGCCGGACGTCGAGGAGGTCCACACCGTCACCGGAGACGCCTGCATCCTGATGAAGGTCCGCTGCCGCGATGCGCAGGCGCTCGAGGACCTGCTGGCCCGCATCTACGCCATCGAAGGTGTGCGCGGCACGCGCAGCACCATCGCGCTGTCGACCTACCTGGAGCGTGGACCGCAAGCGGAGATCACCGCGGACGAGGCCTCGGATCAGCCGCGCGTCTGAGCGGCAACCGACGAAGCAGCCGTTCGTCCGTCGTGCAGCATTGGTCAAAGTGGGCTCGAAGCTGCCGTTCGCCGCGAGTTGCGCGAATGGCCGTTCTCCCCAAGTCGGTCTCTCCTGCGCCACCACCCGCCTCACGCCCCCGCCCGCTCCGCCGCGCGTGAAATTGCCGCCCGCAGTTTCTTCTCCAGCGCGTCCTGCTTGGACTTGGACAGAAGCTTCAGCCCGAACAGGTCCTTGACGTAGAAGCTGTCGACGACCTGCGCGCCGTATGTCGCGATGACGGCCTGGCTGATGTAGATGTTCGACGCCGCCAGCACCTGTGTCAGGTCGTAGAGCAGGCCGGGGCGGTCGCGGGTGTCGACCTCGATGATGGTGTAGATGTCCGAGCCTTCGTTGTCGAAGCTGATGTTGGTCGGCACCTGGAACTTGCGCTCGCGCTTCTTGATCTCGCGGCCCTCCAGCGCCACCCGCGTGGCGACCTCGCCCTTGAGGATCTTGTTGATCATGCTGCGCAGGCGGGGCAGGCGCGACGGCTCATAGGGGTGGCCCTCGCCGTCCTGCAGCCAGAAGACGGAGGTCGCGAAGCCGTCCTTGGAGGTATAGGTCCGCGCGTCCACGATATTGGCGCCGACCAGCGACAGCGCCCCCGCGAGACGCGAAAAGATGCCGGGGTGGTCCTGACAGGCCATCAGGACGCGGGTCGCGTCGCGCTCTTCGTCCGGCTCCAGCTCGACCTTGACGTCGCCGTCGCCGAGGCCCTTGAGCATGTGGGCGAAGCGCACCTGCGCCGCCGTCGGGATGCCTTGCCAGTAGGGGCCGTAGTGGCGCCCGATCTCGCCGCGCAACTCGCCCTCGCTCCAGCCCGCCAGCACGTCGCGGAACAGCCGCTTGGCCTTGGCCTCCCGCGTGTCGCGGTTGACGTCCTCGAGCCCGTTGGTGAGCGCCGACGCCGTGGCCCGGTGCAACGCGCGCAGCATCTGCGCCTTCCAGTTGTTCCAGACGCGCGGGCCGACGCCGCGGATGTCGCAGACCGTCAGCACCGTCAGCATGTCGAGCCGCTGCCGCGACTTCACGGCCTTGGCGAAATCGCGGATCGTGCGCGGGTCGGAGATGTCGCGTTTCTGGCTCATGTCCGACATCAGGAGGTGATGGCGCACCAGCCATTCCACGGTTTCCACCTCGGCCGGTTTCAGGCCGAGCCGGGGGGCCACGGTGCGGGCGATCCGGGCGCCGAGGACGGAATGATCCTCGGGGCGGCCCTTGCCGATGTCATGCACCAGCATCGCGACATAGAGGACCCGGCGGTTCACGCCCCGCCGCAGGATCTCCGAACACAGCGGCAGGCTTTCGACCAACTCCCCCCGTTCGATCTGCGCGAGGTTCGAGATGACCTGGATCGTGTGTTCGTCGACCGTATAGGAATGATACATGTTGAACTGCATCATCGCGACGATGGGGGCGAATTCGGGGATGAAGGCCGACAGGATCTCAAGCTCGTTCATGCGGCGCAGCACGCGTTCCGGGTTGCCGTGTTTCAGCAGCAGGCCGAGGAAAAGCTTCGCCGCCTCCGGGGTCTCGCGCAGGTCGCGGTCGATCAGATGGCGGTTCGCCGCCAGAAGGCGCATGGCATGGGGGTGCAGCAGCAGGCCGGTGCGCAACGCCTCCTCGAAGATCGCGAGCAGGTTGATCGGCTCGGCCAGGAACGCGGCCTCGTCCGCCACGTCGAGGCGGCCCTGCCGTTCCTCGTAGGGCGCGCGGACCTTGCGGCGGCGCTTGAAAAAGCCGAACAGGCCCGGCTCCTGCTTGATGTTGTCGGCCTCGAGCGCCGTCAGCAGGATCCGGGTGAGCTCGCCGACCTTGGTGGCGTGCCGGAAATAGGCCTGCATGAAATGTTCGACCGCGCGCCGTCCGGCATGGTCGGTATAGCCCATGCGGCTGGCCACATCGACCTGCATGTCGAACGACAGCATGTCGGCGGCCCGGTCCGAGATCAGGTGGAGGTGGCAGCGCACGCACCACAGGAACCGCTCGGCGGCCTCGAAGCTGGCGAACTCGTCGGCGGTGAAGACGCCCAGATCCACCAGCGCGGCGGTCTCGGAGACGCCGTAGCGGTACTTGGCGATCCAGTAGAGGGTCTGGAGGTCGCGCAGGCCGCCCTTGGCCTCCTTGACGTTCGGCTCCAGCATGTAGCGCTGGCCGCCCTGCTTGCGGTGGCGGTCGGACCGCTCGGCCAGCTTGGCTTCGATGAAATCCGTCACCGTGCGCGAGAAGAGGCCCTCCCAGAGGTCGGTATTGAGCTGTACCGACAGGGCCGCGTCCCCGCAGACGAGGCGGTTTTCCAGCAGGGCCGTGCGGATCGTGTAATCCTCCGCCCCGAGGCGCAGGCAATCCTTCACCGTGCGGGTGGAGTGCCCGACCTTGAGCTTCAGATCCCACAGGATGTAGAGCATCGACTCGACCACGCTCTCGACCCAGGGCGTGACCTTCCAGGGCGTGAGGAACAGCAGGTCGACGTCGGACCAGGGCGCCATTTCCCCCCGGCCATAGCCCCCGACGCCGATGATGGCAAAGCGCTCGCCGTCGGTCGGATTGGGGCAGGCATGCAGGTGGCGCGTCGCGATCAGCCAGACCGATTGCACCAGCCGGTCGGTCAGGAACGCATAGCTGTGAGTAACGCGCCGCGCGCGTGTGGGATCCGCCGCAAAACCGGCCTCGATCGCCGCTCGGCCGCGGGCCTGCGCCGGGCGGAGGATGTCGACCACCCCGCGCCGGACGGTCATCGCG
>JBARXR010000272.1:0-2060 GCA_049647445.1 Jannaschia sp.
AATCGAGACCGTGGGCGGCACGGATCGTGTCCTCGATCTCCATCGCGATCTTCGGATTGTCCTTGAGGAACTGCTTGGAATTCTCGCGCCCCTGCCCGATCCGCTCGTCGCCATAGCTGAACCATGCGCCCGACTTGTCGACGATCCCGGCCTTCACGCCGAGGTCCAGCAATTCCCCGGTCTTGGAGATGCCTTCACCGTACATGATGTCGAATTCGACCTGCTTGAACGGCGGGGCCACCTTGTTCTTGACGACCTTGACGCGCGTGGCGTTGCCCACAACCTCGTCGCGGTCCTTGAGGGCGCCGATCCGGCGAATATCGAGGCGCACGGAGGCATAGAACTTGAGCGCGTTGCCGCCTGTCGTCGTCTCCGGCGAGCCGAACATGACGCCGATCTTCATCCGGATCTGGTTGATGAAGATGACCATGCAGCCGGACCGGTTGATCGAACCGGTCAGTTTGCGCATCGCCTGCGACATGAGGCGCGCGTGCACTCCGACGGAACTGTCGCCCATGTCGCCCTCAAGCTCGGACTTCGGCGTGAGCGCGGCGACCGAGTCGATCACCACCATGCTGACCGCGCCGGACCGGACCAGCGTGTCCACGATCTCGAGGGCCTGCTCGCCGGTGTCGGGCTGCGAGATCAAAAGCTCGTCGAGATCGACGCCGAGGCGGCGGGCATATTGCGGATCAAGCGCATGTTCCGCATCGACAAAGGCGCAGACACCGCCTTTTTTCTGTTCTTCGGCAATGGCATGCAGCGTCAGCGTCGTCTTGCCGGAGCTTTCGGGGCCATAGATCTCGACGATCCGGCCCTTCGGCAGACCGCCGATTCCAAGCGCGATGTCGAGCCCGAGCGAGCCTGTGGAGGTCGCCTCTATGTCCTTGAGGACGTTGTCGCCCCCAAGTCTCATGATCGAGCCCTTGCCGAACTGCCGTTCGATCTGTGCCAGCGCACTGTCGAGCGCCTTCTGCTTGTCGCTGTCGCGTTTATCCGCCATGTCGAGAAGGTTCGCCGTTGCCATGAGTTTCGCCCTTTTTGCATGCTACCGCCGGGGCGGCAATCACGGTTTCTGTTCTTGTCTTGTTCTGTTCCCGGTTTTGAAACAAAAGTGGAACATTTGCAAGCCCGGATCGGGTGGCCTAACGCTATGCGGACAGCGGTTAACATCCCGTTACCGGTTTTGCGCATCGATTGGATCCTGGGTCATGCTGGTTTTCTGGAAGCAACACCTCGTCATCCTGGCCACGCCGAAGACGGGAACGACCGCGCTCGAAGCGGCGCTGGCCCCTCTCGCAGACGCGGCGATCGTTAATCCGCCGGGGCTCAAGCATTGCACGGTCCAGAAATATCGCCGCGAACTCTCGGGCTTTTTCGAGCAGAAGGGCCGCCGACCGATGCAACTGGTGGCCGTGATGCGCGAACCGGTCGATTGGCTGGGCAGCTGGTACCGATACCGCTCTCGCGCGGACTTGGACGGACAGCCGAATTCGACCGCAGGCATGACCTTTGACGATTTCATCGGGGCGTATCTGTCCGATCCGCAGCCCGATCCCGCAAGGGTCGGCGCGCAGGCACGGTTCCTCGAAGGCGGCGTGGACCATCTGTTTCGCCATGACCGGCAGGACGATCTGCTGCGCTTCCTGGCCGAGCGGCTCGGCCCCCTCCCGCCGTTCGAGCGCCGGAACGTCTCGCCCCGGGGAGACCTGTCCCTGTCGCCCGCGATGGAGGTCCGGCTGCGGACGGAACGGGCCGAGGATTTCGCGCTCTGGGCCGGTCTCGGCGGCTGACGCCACCGCGCCGCGTCAGGCCAGCGCGCCTTCCACCGTGCGTGTCAGGTCCGAGAGCGAGAATGGTTTGGGCAGGAACACGGCATTCGGCACCGGGACGCTGGTGTCGGACAAGGCGTCCTGTGCATAGCCGGACATGAACACCGTCCGGACGTCGGGACGCTCCTTCAGGGCCTCGCGAACCCAGCTCGGGCCGTCCAGTCCGGGCATCATGACGTCGGTGACGAACAGGTCGATATCCAGCGCCGCATCCGCGAGGGTCTCCAG
>JBARXR010000273.1:0-2433 GCA_049647445.1 Jannaschia sp.
ATAGATCGCCGTGAGATCGGGGTTCGCGGTGATCAGGTTCTCGGCGGCGGTCAGCGCGAGGTCCTGCACGTTCTGGCCATCGACCACGCCCGCCTCGGTCACGCCGTCGGTCCCCGTGATGGTTTCGACGAACCCGTCCTGACGAATGTTCTGGATCGTCGAGTTCAGTGCCCCCACAATACCGATCTTGGCCGAACCGCCCATGTCGGAGGCGAGGTAGTCGAGGAAGAAGGCGCCCATGTCCGCCCCGGCGCTCTTGTTGTCCACGCCGATCTGGGCGGCCTGCGGGCCTTCGGGCAAAACCGCATCGACGGCGACGACGGGGATGCCCGCGTCGGCGGCCTGCTGCACGGCCGGCATGATGCCGTTGGTGTCGATGGCGACCACGATGATGCCGTCGACGCCTTGCTGGATATAGGTCTCGATGGCGCTGTTCTGGGCCGCGGGATCGTTGTTCGCGTTAAAGATCACGAGGGTGTCGCCCCCGGCTTCCGCCGCCGCTTCGGCGCCTTCGTTCATCTGGTTGAAAAAGAGTGCCTGCTGGTTGATCTGCACCATCGCGAACGTCTCGGCCGAGGCGGAGGTGGCCATCATCGAAGCGACCGCTGTGGCTGACAGAAGGGCGGTTCTCGTGAAATATTTCATCTTTATCTCCGTTGGATAGGGTTGATTTTGCGGGTCATTGATCAGGCTCGTTTCTTGTTTTTGGCAGGCTGCGCGACCGAATTTCTTTCAATCAGCGTTACCGGCAGGAGTTCGGTGAGCGACCTGAAACCCGGTTGGTCCCATGCGTCACTGAAAAGGATGTCGATGGCCCTTGCGCCCAGATTCCCGACCGGCTGACGCACGGACGTGATGGCGGGCGAGAAGAGGTGCAGCGACCGGGCGTCGTCGAAACTGATGAGCGACAGGTCTTCGGGAACGCGGATGCCGCGATCCTTGAAGACCTCGAGGATACCGACCGTCAACTCGTCGGACCCCGAAAAGATCGCCGTTTCCAGACCCATCCGCGCGAGGAAACGCTCGGCCAGTTCCCGGCCCGAGCTTGCCAGGTGCTCGCCCACGAACAACGTGGGCTCGGTGCCGATGTCGCCCGCCTCCGTAAGGCCCCGCTTGAGGCCCGCGAGGCGCGTGCGGGTGCTTGCCAGGTCGCTGGCTCCGCCGAAGTAGGCAACGTGACGGTGACCCGCCGCGCGCAGATGTCGCCCCGCAAGAACGCCGCCCATCTCGTTGTCGCACATCAGGCGGGGGGCATTTCCGCCGGGCACGTCCTCGTCGAGGATCACCGCCCGCGTGAATTCGTTGAGTTCCTGCGCAACCAGGGCTTCTGGCGCGCGGTTCGTGATGAAGATCACCCCGTCGACCCGGTTCTGGGCCGCACGCTTCAGCGCCGCCAGTTCCCGCTCCTCCTTGTTGAAGGTCGCATGCAGAAGGACCATCGAATGATGCGCGGTCGCGGCAAGCTCGATGGCGGCGGCAAGCTTTGCGAAGAACGGATTGGCGATGTCCGGCAGGACCAGGGCAATCGTATCGGATCGACCGAGGCTGAGACGTCTGGCGTGCGGGTTCGGATGATAGCTCAGTTTGGCGACGGCGCTGTCGATCCGCAATCGGGTCACGTCCGGAAGGTCCAGCGAGCCGTTCAGATAGCGCGAGATCGTGGTCGCCGAAACGCCCGCTTCCCGTGCTACATCCTTGAGGCTGTGTCGTGATTTCATGGTCAGACGTCCCGATCCCCAGTCGCCAGCTTTCCCGTCGAGCCAAGGTAAAGCCGTTTACTAAAGCGTTTTACAATTGTCATTTGTGATTCTGTCAATCAATCTCCGGCCAAATGGTCCGGCAGGGGCGAGTGGGTGCCCAAAAATCAGGCGTGTGCCCGCGCCGGGTAAGGAAGCGCGATGAAGGTCTTCGTGGTTGGAAACATTGCCCTCGATCAGACCCTTGCGGTCGATCGCATCCCGTTCGAGGGCGAATCCGTTTTTGGACGACACGTCTCCAGCGACCTGGGCGGAAAAGGCACCAACCAGGCCATCGTTCTGGCACGTTGCGGTGTCGAAACGGTGCTCGTCGCAGGTCTCGGGACCGATCTCCAGCGCCATGAGCGCGTCGACGGCTGCTTTCTGGTGCAGGCCGGTGATCTGTCCGGCCTCATGCTCGTTCAGAAACAGTAGATCCAGACCTGGCAGCAAGCCGACGATGCCCGGATCAAAGGGTGACGGATTCAGGACGGTCCGCATGCCCCGCTTGCGACCCGCCGCGATGATATCTGCCGTCGCCGCGAGCGACAGGTTGCCCTGCAACATCAGCAGATCATCCGGCACCGCATCGGCAATCCGCGGCACGACCTCGTCAACGGTCAACCGGCGGGCACAACTGACGGTCGTGATGTTCACGTTTCCGCCGGCGGCGTCCTTGAGGACCATGGTCGAATCG
>JBARXR010000274.1:0-3329 GCA_049647445.1 Jannaschia sp.
CCTGCGAGGGGGAGATCGGCTTCGTCGGCTATGACGGCGGCGTCCAGAGCAAGGGGACCGATCCTGTGGAGGCCGCCCGTTTCGCCACCGAGACGGGTGTGGACGCGATGGCGATCTCGGTGGGAAACACCCATCTGCAAACCAACGCGGGCGACGGGTTGGACGAGGCGAAAATCGCCGCGATAGACACTGTCACGACCGTCCCTCTGGTCATCCACGGCGGATCCGGCGTGCCCCATGCGCAGCGGGCGCGGCTGGCCCGAGAGACGTCGATCTGCAAGTTCAACATCGGGACCGAGCTGCGCCAGACCTTCGGCTCGGCCCTGCGCGCCGCGCTGGCCGCGGACCCGAACCGGTTCGATCGGGTGCAGATCCTGCGCGAGATCGAGGCACCGATCCGGGCGGCCGCGGAACTGGCGCTCCGGTCCCTCGGCCGCTGATCGGCGGTCTCCGACCCGAGACTTGCGTCCCGGCCAAAACGATGCTCATTTTCTTCCCATGACACCGGGCGCGCCAGAATGACGTCCGGGCCACTTTCACAACACGGGAGAAGATGATGCTTCGTACGACCGCCCTTTTGACGATTGCCGCGCTTGCGGCCACTTCGGCCTCCGCCGAGACGATGCGCTGGGCCCGCGCGGGCGACAGCCTGACGCTGGACCCACATGCCCAGAACGAGGGTCCGACCCACACCCTCGCACACCAGATCTACGAGCCGCTGATCATCCGCGACACGTCGGGTGCGTTCCAGCCCGCGCTCGCGACCGATTGGGCCCCGAAAGAGGGCGACCCGAACGTCTGGGTCTTCAATCTGCGCGAAGGGGTCACCTTCCACGACGGCGCGCCCTTTACCGCCGCCGACGTGGTCTTCAGCTTCGAACGCGCCAAGTCCGAAAACTCGGCGATGAAGGAACTGCTCACCTCGATCACCGAAATCCGTGCCGTCGACGATCTGACGGTGGAATTCGTGACCGATGGCCCGAACCCGATCCTGCCGTCCAACTTCACCAACCTGTTCATCATGGACAAGGAATGGACCGAGGCGAACGGCGTGACAGGCGTGCAGAACGTGGCGGGCGGCGAGACCACCTTCGCCACCACGAACGTCAACGGCACCGGTCCCTACACGCTCACCTCGCGGGAGCCGGACGTGAAGACGGTCCTCGATGCCAACCCCGCCTACTGGGGCATCGGTGAGTTTCCGCTCGAGGTGACGCGCATCGAATACACGCCGATCCAGAACGCCGCGACGCGCGTCGCGGCCCTTCTGTCCGGCGAGGTCGACTTCATCCAGGACGTCCCCGTCCAGGATCTTGAGCGCGTGGCCGGCACCGACGGCCTGACCGTCAAGACCACCCCGCAGAACCGGACCATCTTTTTCGGCATGAACGTGGGTGCCGAGGATCTGGAACGTGACAATGTCGACGGCAAGAACCCCTTCGCCGACGTCCGCGTGCGCCAGGCCATGAACATGGCCATCAACCGCGAAGCGATCCAGCAGGTCGTCATGCGCGGCCAGTCGCAGCCGACCGGCGTCATCATGCCGCCTTTCGTCGACGGCTGGACCGAGGCGCTCGACGCCGTTCCGACGGGTGACGCGGCTGCCGCGACGGCCCTCTTGACCGAAGCCGGTTACGGCGACGGCTTCACGGTGCAGCTCGATTGCCCGAACGACCGCTACGTCAACGACGAGGCGATTTGCCAGGCCGCGGCGGGCATGCTCGGCCAGATCGGGATCACCGTGAACCTGAACGCGCAATCCAAGGCGCTGCACTTCCCGCTGATCCAGAACGAGCAGACCGACTTCTACATGCTGGGCTGGGGCGTTCCGACCTACGATTCGGAGTACATCTTCAACTTCCTCGTTCACACCAAGGACAGTGAGCGCGGCTCGTGGAACCCGACCGGCTATTCGAACCCCGAAGTCGACGCGATGATCAAGTCGCTTGCCTCCGAGACCGATCTGGATGTCCGGGCGGCCACCGTCGCGTCGATCTGGGAGGTCGTGAACGGTGATACCCTTTATATTCCTCTGCACCACCAGGTTCTTAACTGGGGCATGACGGACGCCGTCGGCATCGAGGTGTCGCCGGAAGACGATCCGAAGTTCAAGTTCTTCCAGTTCAACCGGTCCTGAAACCGAACCGGATGCGACGTTGCGGGGGGCTTTCGGGCCCCCCGCTTTCGTTTTATCGCTCGCCGCGGCGCGTGTCAGGGCGGAGCGCGTGCCGCTCACCCGGAAGACATCCGGACTTTCTGACGGCGCAGGCAACCTGTCGGGATCCCCGGTTTGGCCCGGCACACTGCCCCGTGTTGCCGCAGGTCGCGCCCGTTTCAGTGTTGTGTGCAATGCGCCAATCACCGGAGTTTGAGACGACTGTTTCTAAGTCGAAGCGCAAGCCTCATGTAATTGCCGGAAGCAAGGGCACAGCCTGCGAAATTCCGCCGCATTTCAGACTGTCATGGTCACCTGATTATGATTTGTTGGCCCACTTCAGGATATATAAACGGAGAGCCAGCGCGAAAGCGGTAAGGGCAGGGCCATGGCAGGCGAACAGTTTCTCCTCTCCGGTGACCAACTCGCGACCTATCAGTCGGCGACCGTCAATTTCCCGCCGCCCGCGTTCCAGGCAAATCTGACGATCTCCGGAATTCAGCCACTCGGGTCCAGTTCCGACCGATTTTTCCTGGTCCGGACCCAGGGCAACGGCGATCCGATCCAGAACAGTGAACTTTTCTCGATCTACCCTGCGATCGATGACGGTGCGGGCGGTCTTGCGCCCGACCTTTCGCAGCCGCTCTACCAGGGGTCCACCGCCACGCCGGACGCCTATCAGTCGCCCGGAAACAACGGGCTCGGGGCTGGCGACAACTACCTTGCGATGGGGCTGTTCAACGGACCGAAGATCCTTCTGAAACTCGATGGCTTCGACGGGCAGGGCACGTTCTCGGTGGCTCAGGGGCAAGATGTCTCCGGCGATGACGGTCAGCTGTCCCTGGGAGAGATAACCGCCGCCAATCCGGATCAGGTCGTCTGCTTTGCCCAGGGCACACCGATAACCACCGTCGACGGGGATATTCCCGTGGAGCGGTTGAAGGTCGGCGACAAGATCCTGACCTACGACAATGGCTTTCAGCGCATCAAATGGATCGGGTCGTCCAAGGTGGTCTTCAACACCATCAACCGCGACTTGGCGCCGATTCGGTTCGAGGCGAATGCCCTGGGTCGCGGCCAGCCGGAAACCGCAATTTCCGTCTCTCCGACACATCGCATCTTGTGGAGCGGCCCGACGGCGGAATTGCTGTTCGGTGTCAGCGAAATTCTCATT
>JBARXR010000275.1:0-5302 GCA_049647445.1 Jannaschia sp.
GGGCCCGAACGGCAGGCCGTCATGGCGCGCGCCGCGCATCCTGCCGCGGTGCTGGGGCGGGTGGACGACCGCGCCGCCGGCGTCGCCTTTGTCGCCGCCCATGGCGATACGGCCATGCTCTCGGCCATCGAGGTTCTGGTCCAGCATCGCCGCAAGGGCGTCGCGGGAAACCTTCTGCGCGCCGCCGCCCATTGGGGCAGGGATCGGGGTTGCACCCGCATCGCCCTCGTGGCCGCGCGCGACAACCTGCCTGCGAACGCGGCCTATGCTTCCCTCGGAATGGAAAAGGCGACAAGTTACCATTACCGCCGCGCGCCGGAGTGACCATGCAACCCACCGCCCTCGACCTGCCCGCCCTCGACCCGCTGCCGCCGGAGACGCAGCGCTATTTCGACATCTGCGTCGAGAAGCTCGGCTTCGTGCCCAATGTCCTGCGCGCCTATGCCTTCGACCGCGCCAAGCTCGATGCCTTCACGGCGATGTACAACGACCTGATGCTGGCCCCCTCCGGCCTCTCGAAGCTGGAGCGTGAGATGGTGGCGGTGGCGGTCTCCGCAGAAAACCGCTGTTTCTATTGCCTCGTCGCCCATGGCGCAGCGGTCCGCCAGCTCTCGGGCGACCCGGTGCTGGGCGAGATGATCGCGATGAATTACCGCGTGGCCCCGCTGACACCCCGCCAGAAGGCGATGCTCGATTTCGCCGTTCTGATGACGCGGGCCTCCGCCACCATCGAGGAATCGGATCGCCAGACCCTGCGCGATCATGGTTTGTCGGAGCGGGATATCTTCGACCTCGCCTCCGTCGCGGGTTTCTTCAACATGTCCAATCGCGTGGCCTCGGCCGTCGCCATGGCGCCGAACCCCGAATACCACGGCCAGACACGGTGATCCGGGCGCTCGCCCTGCTGCTCGCCGCTGGCCCCGCGTTCGCGGCCGATCTGGAGATGCCCGGTCCGGCAACCGTGACCTTCACCTCCGCGCTGCCGCTGTCGTCCCACCGCGTGGCCCTCGGGCCCTATGCCGACGGCATTCCGTTCGAGGTGGCGGAGGGCGCCGTCACCCGCACCGTCTGGCAGATCGCGGCTCCGGACCAGACGCCGCTGCAAATCCTTGTGCCGCTTCGCGACCAGCTTGCGTCCGACGGCTACGAGATCGTCTTCGAGTGTTCCGCACGGGCCTGCGGCGGCTTCGATTTCCGGTTCGAGATCGACGTGAGCCCCGCGCCCGACATGTTCGTCGATCTCGCCGCGTTCCGCTATCTTGCGGCCCGCAAGGGCGAAGAATGGGTCACCCTCGTGGTCAGCACATCCGACGGCTTCGGCTATGTCCAGCTGACGACCGTCGGGCCGGTGGGCAGTGTGGCCCCCATCGTCAAGAGCGCGTCGAACCCCGTCGAACCGCCGCCCCTTCTGTCGCGCACGGACGTGGCGGAGGCTTTGTTGGCAACGGGACGCGCGGTCCTGTCGGACCTCGACTTCGCGACCGGCTCCAGCGAACTCGCAGGCGACGACTATCCCTCGCTTGCCGCCCTCGCCGCCTTCCTGACGGCCAATCCCGACGTCACGATCGCCCTCGTCGGCCATACCGACGCCGAGGGCGGGGCAGAGGGCAACATGGCGATCTCCCGGCGGCGCGCGGACAGTGCCCGCGCGCTTCTGACCGGGCGCTACGGCATCGCCGCCGCGCGGATCGGGACCTTCGGTGTGGGCTTCTTCGCCCCCATCGCCCGAAACGACACCGACGCGGGGCGCGAGAGCAATCGCCGGGTCGAGGCCGTCATCACCTCGACCGACTGACGCCCGGAACCCGGTGCCCGAAATGGACGAACGGACCGCCGTGTGGGGCGATCCGTTCGAAGATCATGCGGCGGTTCGGTCGAACACGGCGCGTCTCACCAGTCGGCGGCGCCGCGATCCCGAAAGCTGTCGACGAGGAAATCGATGAAGGCACGCACCTTGGGTTGCGTGTAGCGGCCCGGAGGGTAGACGGCGAAGATGCCCTGCGTTTCGGGCGGGTGGCCCTCGATGGCAGGCACGAGGCGGCCGTCCTTGACCGCATCCGCATAGAGAAACGAGGGCAGGAAGGCGATGCCCAGACCGTTGCAGGCCGCCGTGAGCAGGCTTTGCCCGTCATTGACGGTCAGCCACCCGGCGGAGCGGACCTGCCGCTTTTCGCCGGAGGGGGCGGTCAGCTTCCAGACGGAGCCGTTTGCCTGGTTCGAATAATGCAGCAGCTTGTGTTCGTTCAGATCGTCGATCCGCTGCGGGCGACCGTATTCCTCGAGATACGCGGGGGACGCGATCATCTGCTTGTGCGTCTCGGTCAGCTTGCGGGCCCGCAGACTCGAATCCTCGAGGTCCCCGATCCGGACGGCAAGATCGAACCCTTCGGAGATCAACTCGACGAAGCGGTTGTTGAGAACCATATTCACGGTGATGTCGGGATATTCATGCAGAAACGTGCCCAGAATCGGCGACAGGTGGTTCACGCCGAAGTCCGTCGCGACGGAGACGCGCAACACGCCCGACGGCGCGCTCTGCATCGATGTCACGAGGGCGTCGGCTTCGCCTGCATCGTTGAGGACCCGGCGCGCGCGGTCATAATAGGCAAGGCCGATTTCCGTCGGACTGACCCGGCGCGTCGTCCGGTTCAGCAGGCGGGCCCCCAACCGCGTCTCCAGCGATGACACATGCTTGGACACCGCAGACTTCGAAATCCCCAGTTTCTTGGCTGCGTCGGTAAATCCACCCTGGTCCACGACCGTGGCGAAGGCTTCCATTTCAGAGAGACGATCCATATGCGGCAGGCCTTTTGAGAACTGTTTGACTTGGAAACAGTGTTGCCACCTGAATGGGGCGAGACCGTGCCGCGCTACGGCCAATCTCGGGATGGTTTCGGGATTAAAGCGGGGCAGGAAACGCCGAAACAGTTCGTATTGAGGCAATCCGCAGCGTGTGCGATGCCGTCCTAGAGACGCGCCGCCAGCCTTGCGCCCTGGTCTATCGCCCGTTTCGCATCGAGTTCCGCAGCCACGTCCGCCCCGCCGATCACGTGGCAGGAAACGCCCGCGGCCTCCAGCGCATCCGCCAGCGACCGCTCCGGCACCTGCCCTGCGCACAGGACGATCGTGTCCGCCTCGATCACGGTCGGCCGCTCGCGGGCATCGCCGAAGCTGATCTCGAGACCTGCCGCCGTGATCCGCTCATAGTTCACGCCGGGCAGCATCTTCACGCCCTTCATCTGCAACCCCGCACGGTGGATCCAGCCAGTCGTCTTGCCCAGCCGCTTGCCGAGCTTTTCGGCCTTCCGCTGCAACAGGGTGATCTGCCGCACCGACGGCTCCGGCTTCGGGCCTTCGGGCTCCAGCCCGCCGCGATGCGCTGCGGGGTCGGCGACACCCCATTCGGCAAGCCAGGCTGGCAGGTCTTCCGTGGTCGAGGGACCCATGCCATGCGTCAGGAAATCCGCGGTGTCGAAGCCGATGCCACCCGCGCCCACGACCGCGACACGCTGGCCCACGGAGACCTTGTCGCGCAGCACGTCGATATAGCTGACCACGTTCGACCCATCCTGCCCCGGTATCCCCGGATCGCGCGGCAGGACACCGGTGGCGATCACGACCTCGTCCGCGCCGCGCAGGTCCTCGATCGAGGGCACGGTCCCAAGCCGCAGGTCGATGGCCGGATGGTCCACCATCCGCTCCATCCACGCCACCAGGCCGTGAAACTCCTCCTTGCCCGGAACCGCCTTGGCCATGTTCAACTGTCCACCGACGCGGTCCGCCTTGTCCCACAGGGTGACGCGATGCCCCCGCGCTGCGGCGACCATCGCGACCGTCACGCCCGCAGCCCCGGCACCGACGACGGCGACATGCCGGGGCGTCTCGGTCGCGTCATAGGACAATTCCGTCTCGTGACAGGCGCGCGGGTTCACGAGGCAAGAGGAAATCCTGCCGCTGAACGTATGGTCCAGACAGGCCTGGTTGCAGGCGATGCAGGGCGCGATCTCGGCGGCCCGCCCTTCGGCCGCCTTTCGCACGAACGCCGCATCCGCAAGGAACGGGCGCGCCATCGACACCATGTCGGCGCACCCGTCGGCCAGGACCGCCTCGGCCACCTCGGGCGTGTTGATGCGGTTCGACGTGATGATCGGGATCGACACCTCGCCCATCAGCTTCTTCGTGACCCAGGTGAACGCCCGGCGCGGCACGGACGTGGCGATGGTCGGAATCCGCGCCTCGTGCCAGCCGATACCGGTGTTCAGGAGGGTCGCCCCGGCGGCCTCGATCTTTTTCGCCAGCGACACGACCTCCTCCCAGGTCTGTCCGCCGGGCACGAGATCGATCATGCTGATCCGGTAGATCAAGATGAAGTCCGACCCCACGGCCGCGCGCACGCGCCGCACGACCTCGACCGGAAGGCGTTGGCGGTTCTCCAGCGATCCACCCCAGCGATCGGTCCGCTTGTTGGTGTGCGTCACGAGAAACTGGTTGAGGAAATACCCCTCCGATCCCATCACCTCCACACCGTCGTATCCGGCCTCCTGCGCGCGCCCGGCGGCGGTGGCGATATCGGCGATCTGCTTTTCGATGCCCGCCTCGTCCAGTTCCCTAGGCGGAAAGGGCGAGATCGGGGATTTGATCGGCGTCGGCGCCACGCATTCCGGCCCGTAGGCATAGCGCCCCGCATGCAATATCTGCATCGCGATCTTGCCGCCGTTGTCGTGCACCCGGTCCGTGACGATCCGGTGGTTGGCGATATCCTGATCCGTGAACAGGCCCGCAGCCCCCGGAAAGACGCCGCCCTCGCGGTTCGGGGCCATGCCGCCCGTCACCATCAGACCGACATCGCCCGCCGCGCGTTCCGCATAGAAGGTGGCGATACGGTTCCAGTCCTTCGTCTCCTCCAACCCGGTATGCATCGACCCCATCAGCACGCGGTTCCTGAGCGTGGTGAACCCGAGGTCGAGCGGGGCGAGCATCAGCGGGTAATCGGTCATGGCGGCATCCTCCTGCGGGCCGACCATGGCTGTGGCGCGGACGCCTGTCACCCCCAACGCGGCGTCACGGCACATCCTCCATCCGGGCCCAGCCCGCAACGAGCGACAGGTCGCCGCGCCGCAGACGGATGACGCAGCCACCGCCGCCCGGCTGGTCCCACGTCCGCGCGATCGGCACCCCCATCGCGTGACACAGCATCAGCGTCGTCACCCCGCCGTGTCCACAGATCAGCAAATCGCCCGCCGGGGCCTCCGCGTCGCAGGCGCGCACGGCGGCAACGATCCGCTTTTGCGCGGCCAGCGCC
>JBARXR010000276.1:0-4388 GCA_049647445.1 Jannaschia sp.
CCATCACAGATCCCCCAGAACGGTCGGCAGGACGCGCGCCGCCCCCTGCGCGTCGAGGTAGCGGACCCAGAAATCATCGACCGCCGCCTGCGGTGCGGATGGACGCGGAAGGCGCAGGATGCGCACCTCCGCCCCGGCAAGATTCCGAGACAGGCGCTGGTCCGCTCCGCTGGACCGGAAACTGGTCCAGTCGCCGCCCCGGTAGAAACTGAAGACATCGGAATGCTGCACGAGGTCCGTGACGAGGACGACGTCGCGCGGCGTCCCATCCGTGGTGAAGCCGGGGATCTCGGTCAGAAACTCCTGCAGGGCTTCGAGGATGGGCGACGACGGGGCCTCCGGGATCGCAAGCAGGCCATCGAGCGTGGTCTCGACCGGCACGAGGAACGCGTCGCGATACCGTTCCGCCACAAACCGCGGATTGGCCGTCAGCGCCGAGGCATCGCGCGGCGGTTTGCAAAGCGACCGGAACGAGGCCCGCCGCACCCCGCCATCGGGCGAAACCGTTGCAAAGCTGACGCGAGTGAACGCGGGGCTTGCGTCGATCATTGCGGTGATCCGGCTGCGCGCGGCCTGCAATTGCGTCGCCGATACCGGGTCGGTCGTGTCCAGCAGGATGGCCAGGTGCCGGACCGGGCCGTCCTCGGGGCACAGGCTGTCGGCATTGAAACCCGGTTTGTTGGCTTCTGCGAACAACATCCAGCCGATCAATCCGAATGCCGCGAGGGCCGCTCCGATGAGGGCCAGCCCCAGAACCGTGGCCCCGCCTCCGCCGCTCCGCCTGCTGCGCCTGCGGCGTGCCATCAGGCCGCCTGCTCGGCGACGATACGCGGCCGTGGCGCGCTGTCGCCTGCCTTGATCTCGCGCACGGTCGGATAGGCGTCGAGGGCGTGTTCCCGCGCCGCCAGAAGGCTTGCCACGCCGTCGCGCACGACGCTGTCGATCCTGTCGATCTCGCGCAGGGCCATGTCCCGGTCGCCTTCCGGCGGCTCGGGCGACAGGTACGGAGGAAATCGAAACGCTTCGTTGAAATAGGGCGGACCGTCGTCGGCGCGCGCCCGAAGGTTCGCATCGCGGTAGAGCCGGCTCAGACGGTTGGCGGCCTCGTCGCAGGTGTCGAGAAAGGTCTCGAGGTTGCGCCCCAACGTGCCCCGCTGCTGCACCGCGTCCACCGCGGCCTTGAGGTCCGTGCGCCGCGCCTGTGCTTCGTGCTCCAGCTTGTCGCGGGCCGCGCCGAACGCGTCCTCCAGTGCCTCCTGCGCGTCGCCGTAGCTTTCGGCATAATCGTCGATTGCGGCTTCCCATTCATCGTGGATGGCGTTGTATCCCGGCATCGGGTCACGGATCGTCATTCCCTTCCAGAAGGCGGTCGCGCTGACCAGGAGGCCGAACCCGACGATCAGCCACGATTCCAGCGAGCGCAGATCGATCGGCGCGGCAAGCAGATCGTCCACCGATGCGACCAATGCGGCATCCCAGGGCATCGCACCAAGTGCGTCGCGAAAGTGCGCGACGGCAAGGTTGAGCGTGGCGGCAAAGCACACGAACAGGGCCAGACAGCCGATACCCCAAACCTTCCACAGAAAGTTGCGCCGGTTCAGATACCGCACGTTCGCACCCGCGGCATAGCTGAAGGCGACGTTGATGACGGCGATCACGCAGGCGATGCCGACCCCGCCGATGTACCCAAGCTCATTTCCGCGTGCGAAGAACACACCGTTGAGGGCCACCTCGATCAGGCCGACCACGAGAATCAGGCCGAAGGCGAGAAAACCGTTCTGCGCCGGACGCGGGGGGCCATCCAGATCGTGCCGTGACTGGAACGCGCGCAGCTTGCGCTCCAGCCCGCCGACACGGGTGCGGGCATTCTCCAACCGGTTTTCCTCATCCAGCGTCAGGTTTCGGATCGCATTGCGGGCCTCGCCGACCATCAACTCCACCCGTTCACGAGCCGAACCTGCCTCGCCGATGCGGGCGGCGAAGGCCCGCTGCTCCATTTCGAATTGCGACAGGGCCCGACGGCGCAAGGCGCGAACCGCGTCTGCGGCCTCCAGTTCGGGCGCGGAAAGTGTCGCGGCACCGGACGGGGGCACACCCGCCCGGGCATCGGCCTCGGCGCGTTTTTCGAGCTTCAGGTCAGCCGCAAGCCTGTCGATCATGATCTCCGGAAACGTCTGCAGGTCCGGCTCGAACCGATTGGATTTGCCTTTGCCGAACATGCCCCGCCCCCGTGTGCCGCAAGCCCCTTGTCATCGCTCATCTAAATTGGGGTCCCGCCCGGGAAATTACAAACGCAGATCGCGCAGATCGGCCCTTGCGGGCGAAAGGCTGCGTCTCCAAGGTCGAAACCGATGGCCGCCCGCACCCTTTCGACATGGCAGATCTGGATCTGGCCCGTGCTCCTCATGGGGCTGGCGTTCGCGGCATGGCTTTTGCCGTGGGAGGCGTGGGTGCCTCTGCTTCGGGACTGGGTGCAAAGCCACGGCGCCACCGGCTGGGCGATCTTCGTCGTTGTCTATGTCCTGGTCGTGATCCTGCCATTGCCTGCCGCAGCGATGTCGGTCGTGGGCGGCCTCGCATTCGGCTGGTGGGGATTTCCGCTGTCGATGCTGGGCAGCATCCTAGGAGCGATCCCGCCCTATCTCATCGGTCGTTACTGGTTGCGCGACCCCCTCTTGCGGCGGTTTCCCGGACCGAAGGTCGCGGCGGCCGACCGCGCGATCGCCGGCAATGCCGTGCTGTTCGTCGGCCTCCTGCGCCTGACGCCGATCCTGCCGTTCACTGTGCAGAACTGGCTGCTGGGCCTGACGGCGGTGCGGTTCTGGCCCTACGTCTGGGCGACCCTCGTCGGCCTGTCCCCGGGCACACTCGCGATGGTCTGGGTCGGAGAGATGGGCGGTCTGGTCACGTCGGACGTGACGACCCTGCAGCTTTATATCGTGGGGGGCGGCCTTGTCGGCTTCGGTGCGCTTGTCGTCTGGCTTGGCCGCATCGCGACTCGGGAATTGCGGCGCAACGGCTTCGGCGACGCCTCCTAGCGACCCAGTTTCCGGGCGAGCCTGACCGCCCGCTGCGTCGTTCGTGCGTTCCGCGCGACCCGTCCGCCGAATATCTTACCGATCGCCTGCCAGACGAAACCGCGCACAAGAAACCTCAACATGCCGCTCTCCGTTCAATTGCAACGCGTTTGAAAGTTAAACGGGCGCGCCGTGCGATTGGTTCACTCTTCCCGCGCCGCTTCGTCCGGATCCGCCGCGAACATGTCGTCCTGGTCTGCCGCGTCGTCGTCGGGGGGGGCGTCGGGCGGCGGCGTGCTGTCCAGCAGACCGGCGGCCCGCAACTCCTTGAGGCCCGGCAGGTCGCGCGGGCTCTCGAGGCCGAAATGATCGAGGAACGCCCGCGTGACGACGAACGTGACCGGGCGACCGGGCGTCTGCTTGCGCTGGCCCAGCTTGATCCAGTCCAGTTCGAGCAATTGCTCGATCGTTCCGCGCGACACGGACACGCCGCGGATTTCCTCTATTTCGGCGCGGGTGACGGGCTGGTGATAGGCGACGATGGCGAGGGTCTCGATGGCGGCCCGGCTGAGTTTGCGGGTCTCGACCGTCTCGCGCGTCATCAGGAAAGCCAGGTCGGCTGCCGTGCGGAAGGCCCAGGCATCCCCGACCTTCTGGAGCCGGACGCCGCGCCCGTCGTAACGCTTGGCCAGTTGCGCCAGTGCGGTCGGCGCGTCGCATCCGTGCGGCAGGCGCGCGTGCAGGTCGGCCACTGTGACCGGCTGGGCGGACGCAAAGAGGATCGCCTCGACCATCCGCTCCTGTTCAGCCAAGTGTGGGGCCTCGAACAGGCTGGCGTCGGTTTCCACGTCGCTCACCTCCGGCTCCGGACGTGGATCGGACCGAACGCGTCATCCTGCCGTATTTCCAGCCCACCGGTCTTCGCCAGTTCCAGCGTGGCCGCGAAGGTCGACGCCGTGGCAGAGCGGCGGCGCTTCGGGTCTCCACCCCAGCCATCGGGAAGAAACGCCAGGATATCCGTCCATTCCAGCGTCGTGCCCATCAGCGGTCGCAACCGCGCCAGTGCCTCCTCCATCGTCCAGACATCCTCGCGGTCCATGACGAAGGGACGAAAATCATCCCGGGTCCGCAGGCGGGCATAGCCCTGCATGAGGGCCAAAAGCGTCGCGGTATAGGTCACGCGGCGCGCCCGGGTCCGTTCCTCGGGCTGGCCGCGCGCAAAGATGTCGCGCCCCAACTGATCGCGCGCCAAGAGGCGGGCCGCGGCCTTGCGCATGGCCTCCAGCCGTTCAAGCTGGAACGCGAGATGGGCGGCAAGGTCCTCGGCGCTGACCTCCTCGTCGGGGTCGGGGGGCAGCAGCAGGCGGGAGT
>JBARXR010000277.1:0-2371 GCA_049647445.1 Jannaschia sp.
CCCGTGACGTGGCGGCGGGCAGCCGGGTCGTCGGCAACCCGGCGCGGGTGCTGCCGGTCTGACCGGCAGAAAAAGACTCGACAACACCCGAATACTGGTTTTATGGTCTGGCCATGACATATACGACAGACACAGCCGCCGAAGGGCTTGCCGCCCTGGGACACGCCGCCCGCCTTGCGGTCTTTCGCCTTCTGGTGCGCGCCGGGCCGGACGGTCTGCGCGTGGGCGACGTGGCCGCGCATCTCGACCTCGCGCCCTCGACGCTGGCGCATCACATGCGCGGGCTGGTTCAGGCCGGACTTGTCACGCAGACGCGCGCCGGACGGGAAGTCTGGCTTCGGGTCGATTTCGACGCGACACGGACGCTGCTCGGGTTTCTGACCGAAGAATGCTGCTGTGGCGTCACCCTTCAGCGCACCGACGCCGCCTGACCGAACGGAGAGTTCCATGGCCGATATTTCCCAATCCACACCCGGCGCAGTCCTTGCGGACCGCCTTTGGCAACAGCGTATCTGGCTGCTGTCGGTTGCGATTCTGGCGGTCCTCGCCGTGCTGTCGCCCGCGCAGGCGCGCGCGTCGCTGGGCTTTGTCGCGGAGGCGCTGGCCGGGACCGCCCCGTTCCTGTTCCTGTCGATCGGCATTGCGGCCTATGCCTCGGCCAGCGGGGCCGACAACCTGATCGCGCGGGCGTTTTCCGGCGCGCCGGTCCGGATGGTCGTCGTCGCGGCGCTGGTCGGTGCATTGTCGCCCTTCTGTTCCTGCGGTGTGATCCCGCTGATCGCGGCACTGCTGGCGATGGGCGTGCCGCTGAGCGCGGTGATGGCCTTCTGGCTGGCCTCGCCGGTCATGGATCCGTCGATGTTCGCACTGACCGCAGGCGTTCTGGGATGGGAGTTCGCGGTCGGCAAGACGCTTGCGGCCATCGGCCTCGGCCTGCTGGGCGGCTATGTGACCATGCTGGTGATGAAAGCCGGCGGTCTTGGCGATCCCCTGCGCGAAGGGGTGGGCAACGGCGGCTGTGGCGCGTCGTCGGTCCGGGCGCCGAAGCCCGTCGTCTGGCGGTTCTGGACACACACCGACCGCCGGGCGAAGTTCGGACGCGAGGCGCTCAAGACGACGCTTTTTCTGGGCAAGTGGCTGACCCTCGCCTTCGTTCTGGAAAGCCTGATGCTGGCCTATGTTCCGGCCGAGATGATCACGGGCTTTCTGGGCGGGCAGGGCGCGGGGACGGTCATTCTGGCGTCCGTCGTCGGCGTGCCGGCCTATCTGAACGGCTATGCCGCGCTGCCGCTGGTCGGGGGCCTGATCGAGCAGGGAATGGCGCCGGGTGCGGCGATGGCATTCCTCGTCGCGGGCGGCGTCAGCTCCCTTCCGGCGGCAATCGCCGTCTGGGCCCTGGCCCGGCCACAGGTCTTCGCTCTCTACCTTGCGCTGGCCCTCGGCGGCTCCATCGCCGCCGGGTTGATCTACGGGGCCTTCGCCTGACACAAGGACACCGAAAAATGACAACGAAAAAGGGCACCTGAAAGGGTGCCCTGGACCGTTTGTCGACGGAGACGGATCAGCGGCCCGAGGGTCCGATCATCATGACCATCTGGCGACCTTCCATCTTGGGGAAGTTCTCCACCTTGCCGACCTCTTCGGTATCCTTGGCGACCCGCTCCAGCAGTTCGCGCCCGAGGTTCTGGTGGGCCATTTCACGTCCGCGGAACCGCAGGGTTATCTTGACCTTGTCGCCCGCCTCGAGAAACTTGAACACGTTGCGCATCTTGACATCGTAGTCGTGCACGTCGGTGTTGGGGCGGAACTTCACCTCCTTCACCTCGATGATCTTCTGCTTCTTGCGCGCTTCGTTCTCTTTTTTCTGCGTCTCGTACTTGAACTTGCCGAAGTCCATGATCTTGCAGACGGGCGGCGTGGCGTTCGGGCTGATTTCGACGAGGTCGAGGCCTGCGTCTTCCGCCATCTGACGGGCGCGGGCCGGGGTCACGACCCCGACATTCTCTCCGTCTGCACCGATAAGGCGAATTTCGACGGCGCGGATGCGGTCGTTTATGCGGGGTCCGGTTTCGCGCTGTGGAGGCGCATTGTGTGGTCTGCGGGCGATGGCCGTTGTCCTTTGATCATTATTCCGAGGTCCATAACCTACCTTGAGTTGGGGCTGCCTTCAAGCGGCGAACCGCAGGTTCGGGGCGTCTCGGGACGCGGGGCTGGCACGTTCGTCGTTGAAGGTTCATTGGGGTTGCGCCAAGAGCCCCCAGAGATTCGCTGCCCAAGGAGACCCGCAGATGTCCCGTAACCTGATTGTCGGACTTGCCGTCCTGATCGTTGCCGCCCTGGCCTGGATCGTCGTCGACCGACTGGCCGACAC
>JBARXR010000278.1:0-1929 GCA_049647445.1 Jannaschia sp.
ACGTGGTACCGCCCCTGAAACACCTGTGCCCGCTCCATCGCCCACAGGTCGGCCACATCTTCGACGACGCAGATTTGCCCGTTCGCCCGCTTGTCCGCCGTGCAGATCGCGCAAACATCTGCGGTCGAAATGTTTCCGCAGTTCAGGCAGGCACGGACGTTGCGCCCGACGCTGTCCATAAGCTGGGCCAGCGGCAGAAGTTGCGCATCGCGTTTCTTGATGAGGTGAAGGACCGCCCGCCGGGCGGATCGCGGGCCAAGACCCGGAAGCCGCGCCATAAGCGCGATCAGGTCTTCGATATCCTGTTGCCCGTCCACGGTCGGTGCGCTGCCCGTGCCGTCAGAACGGAAGTTTCATGCCCGGGGGAAGGCCCATCGCCTCGGCCATCCGGGTCATCTCGTCGCGCGACCGGTCCGCAGCCCGGGCCTGCGCATCCTTGATGGCGGCGAGGATGAGATCCTCGACCATCTCTTTCTCGTCCGGCTTGAAGATCGACGGGTCAATGTCGAGCGCCACAAGGTCGCCCTTTCCCGTCGCGGTGGCCTTCACGAGGCCCGCGCCGGATTCGCCGGTGACCTGAATATCGGCCAGGCCATCCTGCATCTCGGCCATCTTGGCCTGCATCTCCTGCGCCTTCTTCATCATCCCGGCCATGTCGCCGAGGCCGCCCAATCCCTTGAACATCGCAATTCCCCTTTCGTTCGCCACTGTCCTCAACGACGTAGCGGCCCCGCCTGCCGCGCGCAACCAAGCCCGAAAAAAACGGGCCGTGCGGCGCGCACGACCCGTTCTGTCTTCGTCCAGTCGGACCGTAGTCAGGCGGCGGCGTTCGCGCCGATAAACCATGTATCCTTTTCGACCATCCGGCTGACCTCTGTCAGCAAGTCCGCGGTGTCTTCGTCGCCCGCCTCATCGGCGGCATCCATCCCCTCACGGATCGATTTCCCGTATATCTTGAAACGGGTTACCAGTTCGGAGATGTGCTCCTCGATGTCGGTCAACTCGACCGGATAGGGTTTGAGCGCGGTCCTTTCGGCCACGACCTGCGTCGTGCCGCGTGCGAAGCCGCCCATCAGTGCGACGCGCTCCGCCATCATGTCGGTTCCTTCGCCCAACCGGGCCGAGACACCATCCAGCAATTCATGGACACCGATGAAGCCGGGGCCGCGCAGGTTCCAGTGGGCTTGCTTCACGGCAAGGCGCAGATCGATCCCATGAGCCAGATTTGCATTCAGGACCTCGCACATCTGTTCCTGGGTCTGTTGGTCGATTCCGGTGATAAAGCTGTCGGGCATGTCGGTCTCCGTCGATTGTGCATATTTCACCGGTTAACGGCCCAGGGGCCGATTCGGTTTCATCGAAGACGGAATTTCATCGGTGCGCGACGACAGTGTCGCGTCCGGGGGACGTGTCCACCGAGACCGGATCAGGCGGGACGCATATGTCCGTCCGGATCGAGCCGACGCGCGATCACTCTTCGTCGAATGGATCCCATTCATCCTCGACCTCCGCCAGGGCCCCTTCGGCGGCTGCCTCCTCGATGGCCTCCCGCGTGCGGACCTCGATCAGTTCCGCGCCTGGAAACGCCGCCAGCACGGCTTGCGTCAACGGATGCGCCAGCGCCTCGGTCCGCGTGGTCGCAACCGCGCGATCGCGGACTTCGGCCAATGTCGGCGCCCCGCCGCCCGACACGACCGAAACGGCCCACCGCACACCGGTCCAGCCCTGCAACCTGCCGCCAAGACGCTGTGCCAGATCGGCTGCGGCATCCGGGGTCGGTTCGAACTCGATCCGGCCCGGAGCATAGCGCACGAGACGCAGGCCGGTCTCGACCTCGACCAGCAGTTTCACGTCACGGTTTGCCCGGATCAGGTCGACGACCTGTGGAAACGTCTGGAAACGTGCCAGCGCCGGGTTGCGATCATGGTC
>JBARXR010000279.1:0-8669 GCA_049647445.1 Jannaschia sp.
GCCCAACTCCGTCCCGATGCTACGACCGCATTAGCTAACCTCGCGCCGTCTAGGTGGATCCGCATGTTCCGACAATGGGCGATGTCTACGAGACGCCGCATCTCGTCTTCCGTGTAAAGCGTGCCCATCTCGGTGGCTTGAGTGAGGCTCAAGACGTATGGCTGGACCATGTAGTACACATCGAAGACGGTAGCGAGCCGTGCCTCCATGGCTTCAGGGTCTATCTTTCCGAAGGGTCCGGTGAGCGTCTCCATCTTTGCCCCGCCCGTGAAAAACTCCGGTGCGCCGGCCTCGTCTCGTTGGATGTGGGCGAGTTCATGACAGTAGATACTGCCGTGCGGTGGGCAGATGGAGGCGAGCGCGAGGGAGTTGGCAGCCGACCCGCTCGCGACCGTGTAGACGAGCACATTATGTTCGAACAGATCGCTGAAGGTGGCATTCAACGCCTGCGTGTGGATGTCGTTGCCCATCGTGAGGTGCTGGCCGGTGTTCGTATCGATGATGGCTTGCATCGCGCTCGAACAGAGACGCCCTGAGCTGTCGCTCAGGAAGTTTCGACGCGCCCCGATATGAGTGGCCGGCTCTGGATCGACATAGGTCGACGTAGCGGGCGCCACGCTCTCAGGAGCGAGTGGATCCTTCCTAGAAGTCATAACGAAGCTCGACGCCATAAGTCCGGGGTGCGTTCAGCGAGATGTTCTGCTGCGCGACAAAGGGATTGCCGAGGTTGTCAACGAGACGGGTGATGTAGACCTCGTCGCCTAGGTTCTTCCCAAAGGCGGATAGAGCCCAGCCTCCGACTGTGTCCGACAGGGTCACACGAGCATCGAAGAGTTGGTAACCGTCCTGCTCCGCGTCAGGGACCGTCTCGTTGACGTTGACAAGACGATCGCCGACTATCGTTGCCACGCCCTGCACGGAAAGATCGAACCTCGGGGACAGGGATGCCGTGTACTGGGCAAAGAGGTTGGCCGAGACGTCCGGTGCGAAAGGCAGGCGGCCGAGCGGTGTTCCGTCAGCCAGGGTTCCCTCCGCATAGTGCGCGTCCAGCACGGCGTAGCTGCCTCCCACTTCGAGGCCGGAGAAAGGCTTCACGCGCGTCTCGATCTCCAGGCCGGTGGAGTCCGCCCCAGCAGCGTTCGTGATGATCGGATCGAAGACGGCGGGCGTCGCGGGGTTGTCGTTCCTGATTTGGATGTCCGACCAGTCCATGTGGAAGACAGCGACGTTCAGGCTGGCCCGTCCTTCGAGCAACGTCAGCTTGGCACCAGCCTCATAGTTCCAGATCGTTTCCGGGTCGAACGCCAGCGC
The DNA here is from genome assembly GCA_049647445.1 of Jannaschia sp. Lineage (GTDB taxonomy): Bacteria > Pseudomonadota > Alphaproteobacteria > Rhodobacterales > Rhodobacteraceae > Jannaschia. The sequence continues at coordinate 1,312 of JBARXR010000279.1, forward strand.
GCCGACCGCGCCGAGCCCATCATTGAAGCCGCCGCTCTTGAAGCCACGGCTTGCCGTCGCGTAGAGCGTTGCATCCTCGACGGGCTGATAGCGAATATTAACGGAGGGCGTGAAGGCGCTGAAGTCTTCATCTCCCGAGAACGCCACGTTGCCCCCGATCCCGTTAATGCCTAGAACGGTCAACAGGATGTCCGATTGGGCGTACTCGATCGACTTTGTCTCGTACGTGTAGCGCCCTCCGACGGTGACATCGACGTTTTGGGTGAGCGTGATGGTCAGGCTCGCGAACGCCGCGAGGCTTTCAACCTCAGTCCTTGCCACGGCTCCGTAAGGAGCCGCCGTCAAGGCGTTCAACGTGCCGCCCGGCAATCCGTTGGCGAACTCAAGGGCCCGAGCCACGTCCGGGCCATTCTCGAGGAGGCTCTGTCCGTCACTGTCCTGCGTGTAGTAGTACAACCCCGCGGTCCAGCCAAGGCGGTCGCCACGGTAGTTCTCTAGACGCAACTCCTGACTGAAGCGTTCAGTATCTTCTGGATCTCCGTCCGATAGCCAGTCGAGTTCCGTGAAATCCGCATCGCCTGAGTCTTCGTAGTTCGTGTCACGGAACGCCGTAACGCTGATGATATCGAACGCATCAAGTTCACTGTCGATCCGTAGGCTGACGCCCCAGTTTTCGAGAACCTGTTCGCCTTCGTTGTTAACGTAGACGACGTAGTCAAAGGGATCGGAGTTGAACTGATAGCCAAAGATGGGCTGAACGGCGGTTAGGAGAGCCGTCGGCGACAAGTTGTACCGCAACGTCTCCGCAGCGCGTCCGATCTGTTTGTACTTCCGAAAGTCCGCTGACAAGCTCGCCATGGTACGGTCCGAGACGTCGTAATCCACGCGACCGCGCAACCCGAACTGCTCGATCGAGCCGTGGTCGGAGCCGTCGAACGCGTTTTCGAAGTAGCCGTCGCGCTCCTCGTACAAGCCACTCACCGAGTACCGGAGCGTCTTCGACGCGTTCAACGGTCCTGTCACACGCGCGCGGCTGCGCACCCGGCCGTAGCTGCCATACTCCGTCGCCACGGTGCCCTCAAGCACGTCAGACGGTGCCGCCGTCGCAATGTTTATGACCCCTCCGACCGTGTTGCGGCCAAATAGGGTCCCTTGTGGTCCTCGAAGAACTTCGATCCTGTCGATGTCGAACAGGTCCAGACTAGCGCTCACCGCGTTGCCTAGGAAGACATCGTCGAGATAGTAGCCGACGGCTGGGTCGGCCCCGGCCGTCGCGAAACTCGTGCTCACCCCGCGTAAGGATGTCGACGACGCCTTGATGTCGGCCGACTCGGCGAAAGTCAGGTTGGGTGTAATCGTGGCTAGCTCAGAGAGTGTCTCGATCCGGAGATCTTCGAGCGTGTCCTGCGAGAAGGCCGAGACCGATATGGGCACGTCTTGCAGGCTTTCACTTCGACGCTGAGCCGTGACGATGATCTCGTCAATCCGGACCTCGGATGGAGCAGGTCCGCTAACCTGACCCCAGGCTGGAAGGGATGGAGTGAGACAGAGGCTGCTCATCGTTACTAGCAGACTGGCTCTACTGACATATCTCATCGAAGGATCCCCTTTGACACCGTACCGTTGAAACGTGAATACATTCACGTTATGCCCATTCCTCGTCAAGCCCAATCTTTACGGGCCTGATCTTGTCGTGTGGGGAGACATTATGTTAGGAGATTCCAGGGACGACAGTGGTGCCTTCAAGCGATCGTTCTTGATCGCTTATGGTTCGGGCTCGATCGGTACCGCGGCATTCTTCGTCGTACCCCAGCTGTTTCTGCTGTACGTCAGCACTGAGTATCTCGGGATCCCCGCGGCATGGGCCAGTGTGGCCCTGTTCTTCCCCCGTATCTGGGAGTTCTTCATCGACCCCGTCATCGGGCGCGTGTCCGACGGATGGTCTGGACGATGGGGACGCCGTCGCCCGTTTCTCATCATAGGCTCTTTGGCATTCGCCGTAACCTTCATCGCGTTATTCTCACCGCCTAAGTTCGATAGTTGGGTACTCGATTTCATCTACCTTTTTGCGACCTACTTCCTTTGCACGACCGCCTTTGCCATCTTCGCTGTCCCGTACCTGACCGTTCCAGCCGAGATTGCGAAGAACAAAGATGAACGGACCCGTATCGTGTCCTACCGCATGGCAGGCTCGTCGATCGGGCTCGTCGTGGCTGGGGTAGCTGGACCTATCCTGGTCAGTGCGTTCGGCGACACCTTGTCCGCCTACGGGAAGATGGCCTTCGGGCTGACAATCCCCTTCCTTGCATGCATGCTTCTTCCGGCGTGGGCGCTTGCCGGTGTACCGGAGCAACCGGTCGCTAAGGCCGGATTCAAGCTAAGCGAGGCGAAGAATGTCGTCCTGCGCAACCGGAAATACTTGGCACTGACTGGGGTTTTTATGGCACAAACCGTGGCCTCGGGGGCCAGTCTGGCCTTGCTGCCGTACTTCAACACCTATAGCCTGAAGCAGGAAACATCTCACATGTCGGTCTTGTATATCCTGATAACAGTCGGCATGCTCTGCGGCCTTCCGCTCTGGACACGGTGCGCGGTCTGGACTGGAAAGACCAACAGCTACGTCCTTGCCCTGCTCGCCTATACGCTTGGCTGCATGGCGCTGGTCCTGACTCCAGATGCCGGAGCGGCTGTCTATGGTTTCGTCTTCATGCTGATAGGTTTTGCGCTCGGCGGCACGCAGCTGATCGCGTTTTCACTCTTCCCGGACACTCTGCTGGAAGACGGTTCGGGGCAAAAGTACGAGGGCCTGTTCACAGGCGTTTGGATTTCCATCGATAGCTTGGGCGTGGCTCTCGGGGTTGCTTCCGCAGGCACGTTCCTTGCGATCTCGTCCTACGATGCATCCCGGGATGTGCAGACACTCGCCTTGGGGACTGAGATTCTCATCGCATCCAGCGTCGGCGTCGGACTCATCGCGCTGCTAGCCACTCTGTTGGCTGTGCGGTTCCGCTGCTATCCAGGAAGGACAGGCGATGACGCAACCCCTCAAACTGGTTAGAGAACCGTGTGACAAACCTTCTGACGTCCAATACCCGGTCCAAGCCGAAGCAGGTCCGGTCACAGGCAACGCTCGATCTGATCCTAGATGCGATCGAACGTCTCTACGACCGTGAGGCCCGCAACGATCTCTCGACGAAAAAGCTGTCGAACGAGGCCGGTATCGCCGTTGGGACGTTGTACAGGTTCTTCCCCACGATCGAGGCAGCCGAAGCGGCCTGCGCTGAACGCATCATGGACAACATCAACGCAGATCTCATCGCGATTATCGAGAACCACGGTGAGCCAGATGCTCGGTTGTCCGACGTTCTGATCGATGGGTTAATTGAACGCTTGCTTCACTCAAAGATGCGGATCGAGTTATTTCGAAGCGCGATGGTGAACCGGCACTACTTACAGGCAAGACTGGCCAAGCGCGATCGTTTCATCTTAACGTTCTTCGAAGCTATAAAAACAAATTCGCCGAACAACGATCTACAGACTGACGACAATCATCATAAGATCTTGATTGAGGTAGGGGGGGCTTATCAAAAGCTCATACTTTTTTCAGATATAGAAGAAGAGCGTCGTATCTACGCTTCTGCATGGAAACGGTTCGTTCAGCAATCCATAACAGGGGCGTCGTACGCCAGGTAAGAATCTGATTCAAAACTATCAGTAATGATATCATAGCCTTGCGATGCGTCTGGTGATGAGCTGGACTGAAGCGATTAACTGTCCGTCGTCAGAACATTTGGCGCAGCTCGCGGCGTAGATTAGCGGAGTGTGGACCTCGTCTGGGGGTTGGTTTTAGGCAGCGAGCTTGCGGTGTTGCAAGCGCCGATGTTCGATGGTCTGTCGCTTGATCCTTTCACGCTGTTTGACGATGGCTGGCGCTCTGCCGAAGTAGGCGTCAGCGGGCGTCACGTTGCACAGCGCTTCGTGGTAACGCCGGTGATTGTAGTGTTCGACGAAGGCCCCGATCTGGGTCTCAAGGTCGCCGGCCAGGAAGTAGTTTTCCAGCAGGATGCGGTTCTTCAAGGTCTGGTGCCATCGCTCGATCTTGCCCTGGGTTTGCGGATGCATCGGTGCGCCGCGCACATGGCTCATCTTGTTGGCCTCGATGTATTCCGCCAGCTCGCCAGCGATATAGCTGGGGCCGTTGTCGCTGAGCAGCCGGGGCTTGTGCAGCACCGTGGCGCTGTCGCACCCGGGAGCCGCGAGCGCGAGATCGAGCGTGTCGGTTACATCCTCGGCCCGCATGTTGGTGCACAGCTTCCAGGCGATGATGTAGCGCGAGAAGTCGTCGAGCACGGTCGACAGATACATCCAGCCCCACCCGATGATCTTGAAGTAGGTAAAATCGGTTTGCCACATCTCGTTCGGCCGGGTGGTCTTCGTGTGGAACGCATCGGCCGCTTTCACCACGACGTATGCCGGGCTGGTGATGAGGTCGTGAGCCTTGAGCAGGCGGTAAACCGTCGCCTCAGACACAGGGTATTGGCGTTCATCAGTAAATCGAACGGCCAGTTCGCGTGGGCTGAGTTCGGATTGCTCCAGCGCCAGCTCGATGATCTGATCATGGATGTCAGGCGGGAGCCGGTTCCACACGCGGCTCGGTGCCGATGGCCGATCTTCCAACGCCTCCGGTCCGCCTTCGAGGAACCGGTCGTACCAGCGGTAGAACGTCCGGCGTGCGATCCCCAGCTTGTCGAGGGTGTGCTTGGCAGGCAGGTGCGACTGCTCGACGATCCTGATGATCTCGAGCTTCTCCGATGCGGGATAACTCCGTCATCTCTCTGGCCCCTTCGACGTGTCGTAGCTGTCGAGACCCCACGCTTCGGCAAGGGCCAGAAATGTTGGATGCGCCGGACTCGTTGTGGTCGCGAAGACGCCTTCGGGAAAGCCTGTGTCGTCGGTGTCTGATGATATGTGATAGGCGGCGAAGAGCGTCTCGACGAAATGTATCAGGAACGGGACTGTCAGGAATTTCGTGTGTGGGCGGGCGGTTGAACATTACGCCGCCATGGCTTTGATGAACCGTTCGCCGAACAGGACGGCGAACTGGGCCTTGGCCATGGACCACTCACGTGGCGGCATTCTCCACTCTTTCTCCGATCGGTTCAAGATCAGATAGAGCAGCTTGGTTGCGGCCTCGTCGCTGGGGAAGTGGCCCCGGGCTCTGACTGCCCGGCGAAGCTGGGCATTGAGAGCCTCGATAGCATTGGTAGTGTAGACGATCCTGCGGACCTCTTCCGGGAAGGCGAAGAACGGGATGACCTCGCTCCACGCCCGACGCCAGCTCTGGCCGATGGCGGGATAGCGCTGTCCCCATTCGCTGGACTCGAAGGCGGTGAGCGCCTCCTCGGCAGCCTTGGCATCGACCGCGCGGTAAATGCCCCTCAGGGCGCCGGCCAACGGCTTGATGTGCTTCCAGGAGACGAAGTCCATCGAGTTGCGCAGCAGATGCACGATGCAGGTCTGGACGATCGCTTCGGGGAACACGGCTGTGATCGCATCCGGGAAGCCTTTGAGGCCATCGACGACGGCCAGCATGATATCCTCCACACCCCGGTTCTTGAGCTCGTTCATGACGCGCAGCCAGAACTTGGCGCCTTCGTTCTGCTCGATCCATAGACCGAGCACGACCTTAGTGCCGTCGGCCATCACGCCCAGCGCGATGTGGATCGCCTTGTTGCGGACCATGCCTTCGTCGCGGATCTTCACCCGGATCGCATCGAAGAACACCAGCGGATAGGCCTGATCCAGCGGCCGGGCCTGCCAGGCGGCAACCTCCTCGAGAACGGCATCGGTGACGGTCGATATCAGGTCCGGAGAGACGTCGATACCGTACAGCTCGCGCAGATGCCCGGTGATCTCCCGGGTGCTCATGCCGCGGGCGTACATCGAGATGATCTTGTCATCGAAGCCGGGGAACCGGCGCTGATACTTGGCAATCAGCTGCGGGTCGAAGCTGCCCGCCCGGTCACGGGGCACCTCGATCTCGATCTTGCCGGTGTCGGTGGCCACGGTCTTGCGGCCATAGCCATTGCGGCAGTTGCCAGCCTGCTCCTCGCGCCCGAGATGATGATCCATCTCGGCATTAAGCGCGCGTTCGGCCAAGGCCTTCTTCAGCGAATCCAGCAAGCCGCCTTGCTGCAAGGCAGCAGCAGCATCGCCGCCAGCCAAAAGTTGATCCAGCAAATCAGACGGGATCACAGGTTCTTTGCGTCGGGATATAGTGGGACTCCTTCTTACCCATTATGCCCGCCCACACACGAAATTCCTGACAGTCCCGGTCCGCGAACATGGTCCCGATCGGCTTTGCAGGCTGTAACGCCTTCGCCATTCGTTGGGTTGTCCTTGTTCCCGGTCCGACCGGTTCGTTCCATCACATCGCTTTGCTCTCACAACGTCGTGAAGCTGATCTCCTCAGCTAAGCTCTTGATCTCTCATGCAGCCAGTATCGGCGCATGACCGCGCTCGAAGACTCCGCCCCGCGCCATGATCGCCCATGCGATCCGCGCCATCTTGTTGGCGATGGCAACCGAGGCAACCCGGGCGGGCTTTCTGGCGAGTAGAGCAACAAAGCGCGGATCGACCGTCTCGGGCTTGCTCCTGGCAGATCGGATCAATGCGGTTGCACCGACAACGAGCAGCTGGCGCAGATAGTTGTCGCCCATCTTGGTGATCCGCCCGAGGCGTTCCTTGCCACCGCTCGATCGCTGGCGCGGTGTCAGCCCCAGCCAGGCTGCGAACTGTCGTCCCGACTTGAACTGTGCGGGGTCGCCTACCGATGCGGCGAGCGCAGTAGCGCCAACGGGTCCGATGCCAGGGATCGTTGCAAGGCGCCGGGCCCGTTCGTCACTGCGCTGCAAAGCAGCAAGACGAAGATCGAGCTTGCGCAACTGTGCGTGCAGTTGGAGCACCTGCCCGGCTAGCACACCGACGACGTTCGCCGCTTCGTCCGGCAGATCTAGCTCGGCCTCACCATCGACGATCTTTCGCGCCATCTGCAACGCCTTTTCAACGCCGACCGGGATCGCAATGCCGAGCTCGGCAAGCACGCAGCGCATCATGTTGACCAGCTGCGTGCGCTGCTTGATCAGCAGGCTGCGCGCACGGTGGATCGACAGCGCGGCCTGCTGCTCGCGCGATTTGATCGGCACGAACCGCATCGTCTGGCGCGTCACCGCTTCGCAGATCGCCTCGGCATCGGCAGCGTCGTTCTTGCCGCGCTTCACGTAAGGCTTCACGTAAGACGCCGGCATCAGCCGAACTTCGTGCCCGAGCTTCGTCAGCTCGCGCGCCCAGTGATGCGA
>JBARXR010000280.1:0-2386 GCA_049647445.1 Jannaschia sp.
GGTGCGGTGCCAGCGAAGGCGCGCCTTGCGCCCGTGCTGCTCGCAGCAGCCCCTCTTGCGCGAGATCGATATCAAACGCGCTGCTTTCCGTTTCGGCCAGATCGTCGATCCGGCGCACTTCGGCACCTGCAGTGGCGAGAATGATGCCGGTACGCTCCCTCGCTCCTTCGCGCAGGGCGAGGATCGGGAAGGCGCCCGCGTCCGGCAAGTCGATTTCCAGATCAAGACGCTGCGCCATGGCAAGACCGAAGCGTGTGCCCGCCACCGGCTCAACACCGTGACCGTCCACCGCCACCAGACGCGCAGAGACCCCGTCTGTGTCGATCCAGAAGGACGTTGCTGCAGCGGCATTGATCACCCGCAACAGAACACGACCCCCACGTTCGACCGCAATCACCTCTGGGTCGGCGAGCGTGCGGTCATTGGCGAGATAGGCGTCGAAGTCAAAGTCGTTGAGGTCCATGACCATTCCGCCTGCGCCCATCCCGCCCATAGTCATTCCGGGCATGGAGATGCCGGAATGATCCTTGCCCGACATCCCGCTCAGGTTCTGTGCCGGTGCGTCCATGCTGCTCATGTCATGATGGGCAGCGCCTTGCGTGATCTCGGCCAGCACCTCGGCTGCGGGGCGGAACGCGAAGTCGTGCAGGAACATCACGACCTCCTGCCTATCAGCAGTCAGATCCTCGGGCCGCCGCACGATCAGCGGGGCGGCGAGCAGGCTCATCTCCTGCACCGGCACATGACTGTGCATCCAGTGCGTGCCGGGCATCGGCGCATAGTCGTAGCTGCGCGTCTCGCCCGGCTGCAAAAGCGGCATCGGCAAGTTAGGCACGCCGTCCTGTGCGTTGGGCGGGATCTGACCATGCCAGTGGATGATCGTCTCCTCGTCCAGAGCATTGGTCAGATCCACGCGGAATCTTTTACCGGGGTCGAGGAACAGTCCTTGCCTGCCCATTCCATCGGTCAGGCCCATGACGGTGGCGGCGCGACCACGGACGTCGATCACCCGCGTCTGTGCAGTCAAGGTAAGGGGTGTGGTTTGCGCGAAGGCCAAACGCGGTAAGGCGGTGGTGGCAGACAAGGCTGCGGATGCAGCCAGAAAGCCGCGGCGTGTCAGTTCATGTCTCATTTTGAATAAATCCATCATGCCCCCAAAGGGGCGCATCGGTCAGAAGCCGCAGCACGGCTCCGCGTGTCAACCGTTCAAATGGATTTGGGAGGGCGGTCGGCCGGATCGCCGGGGCGCCCGCGTAAAACGAGGGACACCGCAGCCCGATGCGAAATCGGGCGAAATGCGATAGGCACCGCGTCCGATGAAGTAAACCAGATTGCAATTGACCCGAGGCAGGCGATTGCACAGGCTCCGGGCATTGCATGATCCGGACCGCCGCAATGCTCCATCGCATCGGAGTGCCCACTCACCACAGTTTGTTCATTGTGACAAGACACCGACGTTTTCTGCATCTCGCCAGCCATTGCCGCATGCGGAAGTACGCCGAAAAATGCGACGGCAATCGCAAGCAAGAGAGAAAAGAGATATCTCGGCATTAAGCAATTCTGCATAAAGTCAGCGACTTTCTAGGACTTACCGGGGTTTTCCGCAAGACACGATGCCGTTTACAATAATTTGGCGCTGATCCCGTTCAGGCGGTTTGATAGAGCGAATATTCAAACCCGCCTCGAGATACGGAGAGATTGTATCTTCCGCCGCATGATTAACCCAGTTACCCAAGCCGTCGCCCAGTTTCAGTAAAGGTGTATTCGTTAACGATGATCTCCTCCTCGATGACTTTGTCGGAGGTGAGGTGGTCATATTCAACCTGAAGCTGGCGGTAAAGCCACCGGGCTAGGTCGCGCAGCGCCTCGGTCACGATCTCCTCTGCGTCATCCGCTGGTGGCTGCCAGGTTGTGCTATAGCGTGTGACATCCACGGACATGGTATACTCGTGGGCGTAGCAGCCACGGTGGCTGGCTTCGGCGCAGAGCTGATAGAAGTTCCGCCGCTCGATAGTCTGCAGCCGGTCGGCGATGCCGTGCAGGGTTGCGTCCTGTGGAGCGTAGTTGGGGATGCGTTTCTAGCTGAGGCCTGTGCTGGATCAGCAGATTTGCAATCCGGTAGCGTTGCAAGCATGGACAATCCGCCATGTTGAGGCCTATCATAAGCAATATATATGCAAGTCTATAGCATTGCATAAATTGTCTTAACGCCATACTCTGGCATGGCGGTATGACCGCAAATGCAAGATCAGAGGTTGGCAGATGTCAGTTACTCGAGCGAAGCAAAGACAGGCCCAAGAGAGGATCAACCAGGCTGCCAGCCTGGCGAAGTCGCCTGCAAAGCCGATCGGCGGCTGGATCGCCACCTTTCAGCAAGCGATTGGGA
>JBARXR010000281.1:0-10054 GCA_049647445.1 Jannaschia sp.
GGTTCTGGCGCAACGGTTTGCCAAGCTAGCGGATGCGGGCGGTTGGCGGCTTTTCATCATGTATGGCCAGACCGAGGCCGGACCGCGCATGTCCTATGTCCCGCCGGAAGATGCCGCGACCTGCTTCGACACCATCGGCAAACCCATCGACGGCGGCAGGTTCCGCCTGTTGGGCCCCGACGGCTCGGAGGTGACCGGGACCGATGTCGTCGGCGAACTGATCTTCGAGGGGCCGGGGGTGATGCAGGGCTATGCACTGTCGCGCGCGGACCTGGGCGCGCCCGAGGGGCCGCCCGTCCTGCACACCGGGGACATGGGAATGCGTCTCTCGAACGGGTATTTTCGCCTGACCGGGCGCGTGAGCCGGTTCGTGAAGCTGTTCGGTCTGCGTGTCGGTCTGGACGAGGTCGAGGCGCAGGCGCGCGCAGGCGGAACGCGCGTCCATGTCACCGGGACCGACCGTCTGATGACGATCTTCGTGCTGGACGACAGCGACCCCGTCACGCTTCGGCAGCAGATCGCCACGCGCTATGGCCTGCCATCCAGTGTCGTACAGGTTCAGCCGCTCGACACGCCGCCGCTTCTGCCGTCGGGCAAGGTCGATTATCGCCGCCTTGCGCAAATGGCCGCGCCCGTCCGACCCAACGGCGCTCTCGGAACGGAGACGGTCCTCCGTCAGGCCCTGCGGGGTGCAAGCCTTGATCCGGACCGCAGCTTTCTGGATCATGGCGGCGACAGTCTGGCCTATCTGGAGGTGCAGATGCATCTGCTAGATCGTCTCGCCGACGTCCCGTCGGGGTGGGAGCACCTGCCGTTGCGGGACGTCATCGCGATGTCCCCCGCGCCGTCCGCTGTCCCTCGATCGATGCAGATGGTCTCCGCCGATCTCGTGGCGCGGGTCGTCGCGATCTTCGCGGTCATCGCCCTGCACAGCACCGCATGGCCCACCGGGGGCGGAGCGTATCTGCTGCTGGTGCTGGTCGGATATTCCCTCGCGCGGTTCCAGCGCGCAACGCTGCTGCGCGGGGATATCCTGCAAAGCTGGCGCAGCCTGCTGACCCCGATCCTCGCGGTCTATTACGTGTTGATCGGGGCGACCACGCTGGTCTGGCAGGCGGTGCCCTGGCCCTGGTTCGCGCTGATCGGGAACTTCCAGACGGAGGTCGGTTTTCGCGGCCTCATCCCCTATTGGTTCGTGAGCACGTATGCGCAGGTCGTGGTCGCCGTCACCCTGCCGTTCGCGGTGCCTGCGGTCCGCACCCGCGTTGGCGCCGACCCCTTCGTTGCCGGGTTGCTGGCGCTCGCCATCGGTCTTGTCGTCATCGAGGCGTCGGGGGTCGGCGATATCGCTGCCCAGATCCGCCACCGGCATCCGCTGGCCGCGATCGAGCTGCTGCTTCTGGGCTGGTGTGCCTGCCTCGCCACGGACACGCGCCGTCGCGTCATCGCGACCGCGACAACCTTCGTGGTCTGGTGGGTGACCTGGCGCGATGTCAGCGACAGCACGACGGCTTTCCTTGTCATGGGGACGCTTGCGGTGGTCTGGGGCCTGCGCGTGCCGGTGCCGAACCTGATCGCGGCCGGGCTGATGTGGGTCGGATCGCTGACGCTGTTCGTCTATGTCGTCCACGTGCCGATCATTTCCGCAGTGTTTCGGGCCGTCCCCGGTCCGGACGCCCTGCGCTTCGCGGCGGTGGTGGCGGTCAGTCTGGCAGCCGCATATGGACTGAAACGAGCCTATGAAGCGGCTTCGTCCCTGTTTATGCGCCGCTAGAACGCTGCGTCGACCCGTCCCATGCCGACATAAACCGTCTGCACCTCGGTGTAATGGTCCATGGCCTGCCGGGCATTCTCCCGCCCGATCCCGGACCCTTTCGAGCCGCCGAAGGGCAGCCCGGTGGGCGTCAGGTTGTACTGGTTGATCCAGCAGGTTCCGGCATGGAGGGCGGCGACGACGCGGTGCGCGCGGGTGATATCCTGCGTGAAGACACCCGCGCTGAGGCCGAGGTCCGTCGCATTGGCCCGCGCGATGACCTCGGCTTCCGACTCGAACCCCAGCACCGACATCACCGGCCCGAACACCTCCTCGCGCACGACGCGCATGTCGTCGGTCAGGTCGGTCAGGACCGTCGGGTCCACCCACCAGCCGGGCCCGGGCCGGCTGTTTCCCCCGGAAACGACGCGCGCGCCCGCCGACTTCGCCGCGGCGATGTGGTCCAGGACGATGTCGCGCTGCCGTTCGGTGGTCATCGGGCCGAAGTTCGTGGCCTCCTGCAGGGGGTCGCCGATGACGACGCCAGCCAGACGCTCCGTCAGCCGGTCGAGGAAGGCGGCGCGCAGGCTTTCCTGAACGAAAACCCGTGTGCCGTTCGAGCAGACCTGCCCGGACGAGTAGAAGTTCGCATTGATCGCGCCGGACACGGCGTTGTCGAGATCGGCATCTTCGAAGACGATGAAGGGGGATTTCCCGCCCAGTTCCAGCGTCACGTGCTTGAGGGAAGCGGCAGCTGCGGCATAGACATGGCGGCCCGTCGGGGCCGACCCGGTCAGGGAGACCTTGGCCACGCGGGGACTCGTCGTCAGGGCAGCGCCGACACCTTCCCGGCCCTGAACCACGTTGAACAGGCCCGCAGGCAAACCCGCTTCGAGCAGGATCTCCGCCACTTTCAGGGCGCAGAGCGGCGTGGCCTCCGACGGCTTGAAGATCATCGCATTGCCTGAGGCGAGGGCCGGCGCGCCTTTCCAGCAGGCGATCTGGGTCGGATAATTCCACGCGCCGATGCCGACGCAGACCCCGAGGGGGCGCCGGAAGGTATAGGCCCAGTCTTCGCCGAACCGCATATGCGTGCCGGTCAGGTCCATGGCCAGCCCGCCGAAATACTCAAGCGCGTCCGCCCCCGAGGTTGCATCGGCGACAAGGGTCTCTGACAAGGGTTTTCCGGTATCGAGCGTCTCGAGGATCGACAGGTCTCGATTGCGCGCCCGCATGATGTCGGCGGCGCGGCGCAGGATGCGGCCGCGCTCTGCCGGATCGGTCGCGGCCCAGATCATCTGTGCCCGCGCCGCGGAGTCGATCGCCCGTTCGATGATTGCGGGGGTCGCCGCGAAGACGGTGGCGATGACATCGCCCGTTGCCGGATAGATCACCGGGACCGGATCGCCTGCGGTGTCCTCGACATAGGCGCCGTCGATGAAGTGGCTGGCGGTCGGGCGGGCGTCGGGCAGGGTCATGGCGGGTCTCCGGGACAGGGTGCGTCCGACCTAACCCGCCACCCCGCGGCGCACCACCTCCGACAGGGCGTGGAGCTGGGGGGCCAGCGGCGTGGTGCGGCGCCAGATCATGCCGACCTGTCGGCGCGGTTGCGGGTCGGGGAAGCGGCCGATCGCGACGGCGGCGGAGCGTGTCTCGATCGGCACCGCCATCTCGGGGATCAGCGTCACGCCAAGTCCGGCGCCGACCATCTGCACCAGCGTTGCCAGCGATGATCCATCCAGACCGTGCCGGGGTCGGGCCGACGGTGTCCCGCAAAAGGACAGCGCCTGGTCGCGAAAACAATGTCCTTCCTCCAGCAGGAGCAGGCGCATCCTTTCAAGCTGGTCGGGCGCGGGCATGGCGGCCAGGGCATCCGCCTGCGGTCGCACGAGCACGAACGCCTCGTCGAAAAGGGGCACTTCGGTCAACGACGGCTCCGATACCGGCAGCGCGACGATGGCTGTGTCGAGACGCCCACCCGCCAGTTCCTCGAGCAGGCGCGGCGTGATCGTCTCGCGCACATCCACATCGAGACCGGGGTGCGCGTCGGTCAGGCTGCGGATCAAGCGCGGCACCAGATAGGGCGCGACCGTGGGAATCACCCCGATCCGTAGCCGTCCGGTCAGTTCGCCCAGCGAAACGCGGGCAAGGTCGCCCAGCTCATCGACGGAGCGCAGGATGTCGCGCGCCCGGGCGACGAAATCCTGTCCGAACGACGTGAGGGTGACGCGCCGCGACCCCCGCTCGAACAACTTGACGCCCAGACCGGCCTCGAGCTCCTTGATCTGCACCGAGAGCGCGGGCTGCGAGATCGCCGAGGCCTCCGCCGCGCGTCCGAAGTGGCCGTGCCGCGCAAGGGCCTCGACATAGCGCAATTGCTTGAGCGTCAGGTTGTTCATAATCGGAAGCTATCGCTCACATATGAAAATGCAACTTAAACCAATCGGGGAATGCTGGTATGGGATGCGGGAATTCTGCCAGAGGAGACATAAGATGATGGACGGAAGCGACAGCGCGGGCAAATGCCCGGTTATCCACGGCGTCACGTTGCATGCCACCAACAAGGTGCGCGGCAATCGGGATTGGTGGCCGAACCAGCTCAACATAAAGATTTTGCACCAGAATCCTCCGGCGCTCAACCCGCTGGGAGAGACGTTCGACTATGCAGAGGCGTTCAAGAAGCTTGATCTGAAGGCCCTGAAAAAGGACCTGGCCGACGTGATGACCGACAGCCAGGACTGGTGGCCCGCCGATTACGGCCATTACGGTCCATTCTTCGTGCGCATGGCCTGGCATTCCGCCGGAACCTACCGCACCGCCGACGGTCGGGGTGGGTCGCGGTCCGGAACGCAGCGGTTCGCGCCGCTGAACTCGTGGCCTGACAACGGCAACCTCGACAAGGCGCGTCGCCTGCTCTGGCCGATCAAGCAGAAGTACGGCAACCAGATCTCCTGGGCCGACCTTATGATCCTCGCGGGCAACGTCGCGATGGAGACGATGGGGTTCAAGACGTTCGGGTTTGCCGGTGGCCGCGCCGACATCTGGGAGCCCGAGGAGGATATCTATTGGGGCGCCGAAGACACCTGGCTCGAAGCCTCTGGCGGTCCGAACAGCCGGTATGACACGGGGGAGGACGGCAAGGGCCGTTTCCTCGAAAACCCGCTGGCCGCCGTTCAGATGGGTCTGATCTACGTCAATCCCGAAGGCCCCGACGGACGCCCCGATCCGCAGGCCAGCGCATACGATATTCGCGACACGTTCGCCAAGATGGCCATGAACGACGAGGAAACCGTGGCGCTGGTGGCGGGCGGTCACACGTTCGGCAAGGCGCATGGCGCAGGCGATCCGGCGCTGATGGGCCCCGAGCCGGAAGGCTCTCCGATCGAGGCACAGGGCCTTGGCTGGAAGAACGGCTTCGAGACGGGCGTCGGCCTGCACACGACCACCTCGGGGATCGAGGGGGCGTGGAAGCCGAACCCGACAAGATGGGACATGGGCTATTTCGAGACGCTGCTCGGCAACGAGTGGGAACTGACCAAGTCCCCCGCCGGTGCGCACCAGTGGAAGCCGGTGGGAGATGCCATGGCGGGCACGGTCGTGGACGCGCATGATCCGTCGCGCAGCCATCAGCCGATGATGACGACGGCCGACATGGCCCTGAAGGTCGACCCTGAGTATGCCCGGATTTCGGCTGACTATCTTGCGAACCCCGACAAGTTTGCAGATGCCTACGCCCGCGCGTGGTTCAAGCTGACCCACCGCGACATGGGGCCGAAGATCCTGTATCTGGGTGACGAAGTGCCCGCCGAGGACCTGATCTGGCAGGATCCGATCCCGGCCAACGACAATCCGCCCCTGACGGAAGCGGATATTTCGGACCTCAAGGGCAAGATCCTCGACAGCGGGCTTTCCGTGTCCGATCTGGTCAGCGTCGCCTGGGCCTCCGCCTCGACGTTCCGTGGCTCCGACATGCGCGGCGGGGCGAACGGGGCCCGTGTCCGGCTGGCACCCCAGAAGGACTGGGAGGTGAATGAGCCTGCCAGGTTGGCCCGTGTTCTGGATGTCCTTGACGGGATCAGGGACGATTTCGCCAAACCTGTCTCGCTGGCCGATCTGATCGTTCTGGGCGGAAGCGCCGCAGTCGAGAAGGCCGCCAGGGCCGCCGGCCATGACGTGACCGTGCCCTTCGCGCCCGGCCGGACGGATGCCGGTCAGGACATCACCGATGCGGAAAGCTTCGAGCCGCTGGAGCCGCGTGCCGATGGCTTCCGCAACTATCAGGCCGCGGAATTCCGGGTCTCGGCCGAAGAGTTGCTGGTGGATCGTGCCCAACTGCTGACGTTGACCGCACCCGAGATGACGGTACTGGTCGGCGGCTTGCGCGTGTTGGGTGGCAACTATGGCGGCACGGCGCACGGGGTCTTCACCAAGCGGCCGGGCCAACTGACCACCGACTTCTTCACGACCCTTCTGTCGATGGAGAACGAGTGGCGGCCCATGTCCGAAGACGCGCAGGTCTTCGAGGCCTTCAGCCGCAAGACCGGCGAAAAGGTCTGGACGGGCACACGCGTCGACCTCGTGTTCGGCTCGAACTCGCAGCTGCGAGCCCTTGCGGAGGTCTATGCGCAGTCCGACAGCGAAGCCCGCTTCGTCGCCGACTTCGTGCGCGCATGGACCAAGGTCATGGAACTGGATCGCTTCGACCTGAAATAAGACAGGCGACAGGAATGCGTAGGGGCGCGGCCAGCGATGGCCGCGCCCTTTTTCGATGCGGTCCGGCCTGTTCGGCGGGTGCGAAACGGGCGGTGGGCCGCTGCCTTTGGGCCTTGCCCCCGAGCGTCACATCGAAAGAAAGGGACTTTCCAGCCCTAAAATGGAATGCTAGTATACCACATTACCGTGCCCGGGAGGGGTCCGGGAAAGATCGTATCGGGAGGAACGACATGCAGATGACATACGGGAAGATGCTTGCGGCGCTGACACTTGCCGCCGGTCTGACGGCCAGCGCGGCCGGGGCGCAGGACCTGCGCGGCTGGAACATCCACGTCGAGGATTACCCCGTCTCCATCGCGATGGAGAGTTTCATGGCAGAGGTAACCGAAAAGACCGGTGGACGGATCACGGGCAAGATTTTCCACAACGGCGTGCTGGGCGACCAGCCCGATGCGATCCAGCAGGTCCGTCTTGGCGCCATCGACTTCGGTGAATTCAGTCTTGGACCGATGGGGCAGATCATCCCGGAGACGAACGTGGTTTCGTTGCCGTTCATCTTCAAATCCATCGACCAGATGTACCGTCTGATGGACGGCGACGTGGGCGCCGAGATCGCCAAGGGGATGGAGGCGCAAGGACTTGTCGCGCTGGGATGGTACGATGCCGGCGCGCGGTCGTTCTATAATTCGAAGCGTCCGATCAACACGCCCGCCGATGTCGCCGGCCTCAAGGTCCGGGTGATGAACAACGACCTGTTCGTCGGCATGATCAACTCCATGGGCGGCAACGCGACGCCGATGGCGTTCGGTGAAGTCTACCAGTCGCTCAGCACGGGTGTCGTGGATGGCGCGGAGAACAATCCGCCCAGCTACGAGTCGACCAATCACTTCGAGGTCGCCAAGTATTACTCCCTCTCCGAGCACCTGATCATCCCCGAGTGCCTGTGCATGTCCAAGACGACATGGGACCGGCTGTCAGCAGAGGATCAGGCCATCGTGATGGAAGCGGGCCGGACCAGCGCCACCTTGCAGCGCGGTCTCTGGCAGGAGCGCGAAGCCGCCTCCATGGCCAAGGTCGAAGCGGGCGGCACGGTCGTGAACCGCATCGAGGACAAGGTCCCCTTCCAGGAGGCGATGGCCACGGTCTATGCGTCGTTCCTCGAGTCCAGCCCCGAGCTCGAGCCGCTCGTGATGATGATCCGCGACGCCGAGTAGACCCCGAACGTTGACAACAGCGGGGGTCCGGCCGGATGCCGGGCCCCTTTACCGCGCAGTCAGGGGGGCTCCATGGCCGTTGCACTCATTTTTCTGCATCGCCTGTCGGGGTGGTGCCGCACCTCGCTGATCGTTCTGTGCAGCCTCGCGCTGGTCACGCTGGTCGCGACCTTCGGCTGGCTGGTGTTCGGGCGCTACGTCCTCAACGCCACGCCCACGTGGGTCGAGCAGTTGGCCCTGCTGCTGATCGTCTATATCTCGTTTCTCGGGGCAGCGGCGGGCGTGCATGAGGGCACGCATCTTGGTGTCAGCTTCATCCGCGAGGGGATGCCGGACATGATCCGCAAGCCCCTGCGGCTCGTTGTCGAGGCCCTGCTGGCAGGCTTCGGGCTGGCGATGGCGATCTATGGCATGCAGCTTGTGCAGTTCAGCTGGACCACGAACCTTGCCATGCTCAACATCCCCGAAGGGGTCCGGATCCTTGCCGCCCCCCTGAGCGGCGGCCTGATCTTCGTGTTCGCCGGCACCCGTTTCCTGCTGCAGGCCCATGAATATTACATCGCGCCGCTGCCTGCGCAGGTCGAAGGGTTGGACTGACATGGGATTGGCCTTGCTGCTGGGTGTCTTCGCGATCGCCGTCGTGATCGGTGTGCCCGTCGCCTTCGCCATGGGCATCGCCTCGGCCCTCGTGTTCGCCTATGAAGGGTTCCCGCTGCTGATCCCGTTCCAGCGCATCATCTCGGGCATGACGATCTTTTCGCTGCTGGCGATCCCGTTCTTCATCTTCGCGGGCGAAATCATGCTGCATGGCGGCATCGCGGTCCGGCTTGTCCGGTTCGCCTCGGCCGTGGTCGGGCATGTGCGCGGTGGCCTTGCCTCGGTCAACATCTTTTCCTCCATGCTGTTCGGTGGGATTTCCGGCTCTGCCATCGCGGATATCTCTGCGTTAGGGTCGATCTTGATCCCGGTGATGAAGGAAAAGGGATACGATGGGGATTATGCCGTCAACGTTACGGTGACCTCCTCGATCGCGGGCGTGGTCATTCCGCCGTCGCACAACATGATCATCTTCGCCATCGCGGCGGGCGGCGGGATTTCGATCTCCAAGCTGTTCCTCGCGGGTGTCGTTCCAGGCATCCTGATGTGCGTCTGTCTTGCGATTGCGGCCTATGCCATCGCCATCAAGAAGAACTACCCGTCGGAGCCCTTTCCCGGCGTCAAGGTCGTGCTGACGACCGCCGCCCTCGCGCTGCCGGGGTTCGTCACCGCCGTGATCATCGTCGGCGGAACCTTGTCGGGCATTTTCACGGTCACGGAGTCGGGGGCGTTCGGCGCCATCTACGCGCTGCTGCTGACGGCGCTCGTGTACCGGTCGCTCACGTGGGAGGGGTTCAAGCTTTCGGTCACGAACTCGGTTCGGACGACGTCGATGGTGATGATCCTGATCGGTTGCGCAGGGTCGTTCGGCTACCTGCTCGCATTCTACCAGGTGCCCGGTCTGCTGTCCGAGGCGATGCTGTCGATCTCGGAGAACCCGATCATGATCCTGCTGATGATCAATGTCATGCTGCTCCTGCTCGGCATGATCATGGACATGGCGGCACTGATCCTGATCTGCACGCCGATCTTCCTGCCCATCGCGCGCGACATCGGAATGGACCCGACGCAATTCGGCATCATGCTTTTGATGAATCTCGGGCTGGGCCTGTGCACGCCCCCGGTCGGGGCCTGTCTTTTCGTCGGATGCGCGGTGGGCAAGGTTCCGATCGAAAAGGCGGTTCGCACGATCTGGCCGTTCTACCTCGCGATCCTTGCCGCACTGCTTCTGGTCACGTTCATTCCGGCCGTGTCCCTGACCTTGCCCGCGCTGCTCCAATAGGACCGGGTGACCGGACGCCACGTTCCTGTCAGATACGGAACGCGGGCCGGATCAGATTCGGGTGGACAGGCCCGCGTCAGACATGGTGCATGTCCGACAGGTGGTCGGAACGCAGGTACGGGTGGATCAGGGTTTGGCTGCTAACTTCGAAACGCGCACCGCTGCCTACCCCGACGCCGTCAAGGCCGCGCTGCGCGCTGCTGTGACGCCGGACCTTCTGCGAGACTATCTGGCGCTTCTGCATGCGGACGGGGACTTGCCGCAGGATCGCATCGACGTGCTGATGGCCAGGCCGATGACGGCGGATGCCCTTTTGTCGAGACTGATGCTGTCGAAGAAATTCCGGTTGCGGAGCCATGAGGCCCTCGACCGCCTGACCCCGAAAGCGTCGCCCGGGGGCATCGAGGCGACGCTGATGGGTTTCCTTCTGCCGCTCACGGATCCGGACGGACCCCACGCCCACAAGATGCGTGAGATCTGTGGCCAGGAAGGGAC
>JBARXR010000282.1:0-2241 GCA_049647445.1 Jannaschia sp.
GGCCCGACCCAGCCGCGCGCCCGTGGCGTTGCGCTCGGCGACATGACCGTGACCGCGCTGCTGGCCGGCACGGCGACCCGCGAGGGCAACCAACAGGAGACGTTCGGCATGAACGTCGATGCCGAGACCTTCGCGGCTGCCAGTGCCGCCGCCTTCATTCCGACCGACATGTCGCAATTCTTCTTCACGCCCACGCTGGTCGAGACCGGCGATGCGACGATCCTGTTCGATACCGGATTGAACGCCGCCGGGATCGCCGAGGCGCTTGCCGCGGCGGGCAAGGCCCCGGGCGATATCACCCACGTGATCATCACCCACATGCACGGCGACCACATCGGTGGCCTGATGACCGACGGCGCGCCGACCTTCGCCAATGCCCAGCACGTCACCGGACAGGCCGAGTTCGACTACTGGATGGCGAACGCCAACGACGGGTTCAACGCCAATGTCGCCCCGCTGGCCGATCGGTTCTCGTTCATCGACGACGGCGCATCCGTGGCCCCCGGTGTCACGGGCATGGCCATGACCGGCCACACGCCGGGGATGATGGGCTTCATGCTGTCTTCGGGCGACAAGTCGATGCTGATCACGACGGACATGACCAACCACTACGTATGGTCGCTGGCCCATCCCGACTGGGAAGTGCGCTTCGACATGGACAAGACCGCCGCCGCGGAAACCCGTCGCCGGGTGCTGGGCATGCTGGCGGCCGAAAAGATGCCGATGCTGGGATACCATATGCCGTTCCCGGCCATGGGCTATGTCGACACGACGGGCGACGGCTTCCGCTGGGTGCCGGAAAGCTATCAGTTGATGATCTGATCCCGTCCCGGGTCGGCTTGCGTCGACCCGGGATCCGCGTGGGGGGGCAGCCCCCCGCGCGCCTCGGGGTATGTCCCAAGCGGAGACCGGGATCGGCCATTGTTCCGGCTGCCCCCCTTGCATCGCCCGCCCTGACGGGCCTAGCACGGGGCATCTGTTCCGTCCCGGAGTCCGCCCGATGTCCGACACCCTGCGCCGAACCGCGCTTGCCGTGCGCGAAAATGCCCATGCACCCTATTCCGGCTTTCACGTCGGCGCCGCGATCCGCACCGCCTCCGGTGCCGTCTACGCGGGCTGCAACGTCGAGAACGCGGCTTATCCCGAAGGCACCTGCGCCGAGGCGGGTGCCCTCGCCGCCATGTGCGCAGCGGGCGAGCGGGAGGTGGCGGAAGTGTATGTCGTCGCCGGATCTGCCCGCCCCGTTCCGCCCTGCGGCGGCTGCCGTCAGAAGCTTGCGGAGTTCGGCGGCGCGGATATTCCGGTAACCTTGGCGACGGTCGACGGTATCGAACAGCGCACGACGATCGGTGCCCTGTTGCCGGGTGCGTTCGACGCAGGTTTCATGGCGTGACCCCGACCCGTGCCCTTTTGTCCGCGCTCCGCCGGGGCGAGATGCCGGACCATGATGCACTTGCCGTCTTCGCCGAAGGTCTGGCCGACGGCACCGTGTCCGACGCGCAGGCCGGGGCATTCGCCATGGGCATCTGTCACACGCCCTTGCTGCCCGACGGGCGCGCAGTGCTGACGCGGGCGATGCGGGATGGCGGCGAGGTGCTGGAATGGGATTTGCCGGGTCCGGTGCTCGACAAGCATTCGACCGGCGGGGTGGGCGATTGCGTCTCCCTGATCCTTGCCCCGGCGCTGGCAGCCTGCGGGGCGTTCGTGCCGATGATCTCGGGACGCGGCCTCGGGCATACCGGGGGGACGCTCGACAAGCTGGCCTCGATCCCCGGGTTCCGGTCGGAAATGCAGACCGATGAATTGCAGTCCATCGTGGGCCGGGTCGGGTGCGCCATCGTCGGGGCGACCGCCGACATCGCCCCCGCCGATCGCAGGCTCTATGCCGTGCGCGACGTCACCGGAACGGTGGAAAGTCTCGATCTGATCGTGGCGTCGATCCTGTCGAAGAAACTGGCCGAGGGAATCGAGGCATTGGTTCTGGACGTCAAGACCGGCTCGGGGGCCTTCATGGTCGAGGTCTCGGCGGCCCGCGCCCTGGCCCGTGCGCTGGTCGAAACGGGTCAGGCGAACGGCGTCATGACATCTGCGATCCTGACCGACATGTCGCAGCCCGCCGCCACATCTGTCGGCAACGCGCTGGAGGTGATCACCGCGATGGAGGCGTTGACAGAACCCCGGGAACGGCGGTCGCAGCGTCTGGTGGCGCTGGCCCGCGCGCTCGGGGGCGAGGCGCTGGCG
>JBARXR010000283.1:0-3093 GCA_049647445.1 Jannaschia sp.
GGTCGGTGCGGTTCACGCCACCCGGCGTCGGCTGCGGCAGGGCAGCCAGATCCTCGGGTGTTTGCAGGGGCTTGGTGGGCAGGATCGAGAATTCGTCCGGCGACCGGTCAGCGGACCGCAAATTGAAAAGCGTGGGCGTCCCGCGGTCGCAGGCCGACACGGTCAGGGCCGCAAGTGCCAAGAGGCCAATCCGTCCGATCATGGTTTTCCGCTCTCCGTGCCGTTCGTGCCTGAGGTTCCGTCTAGCGCAGGTGACCGTCCGCGTCACGGGGTCTTGTCCGACTTGTTCTCGCCCCAGACCACCAGACCCGCGGCCCCGGCAAAGATGAACACATCCGCAAGGTTGAAGGCAAAGGGGTTCTGGATGCCGCAGCAGGACATGTTCAGGAAATCCGCGACCGCACCGTAAAGCAACCGGTCGAGGGCGTTGGCGATCGCCCCGCCGACGATCAGGCCCGCCGCCACGAACGCGGGCGCTCGCTCGAAGCCGCGCGCCCAGCGGACGAGGATGGCGGAAATGACCACCGCCAGCACGATGAGGACCCACCGTCCGCCGGCACCGTGAAACAGGCCGAAATTGATCCCCTCGTTCCAGCCCATGCGGAACGTCAGCAGGGGCGGCAGAACCGGCAGGACCAGCACGGTATTGAGGTCGAGAAGATGCACGACGATCACCTTGGACAGCTGATCGACCACAAAGGCGGCGACGGCGGAGATCCACAGCGCGCGCATCAGTGACGGAAGTGCCGCATGCCGGTGAACACCATGGCGAGGCCCGCGTCGTCGGCGGCGGCGATCACCTCGTCGTCGCGCAGGGAACCGCCCGGCTGGATGATCGCGGTCGCCCCTGCCTCGGCGGCGGCGAGCAGGCCATCCGCGAAGGGGAAGAAGGCGTCCGTGGCCACGACCGAGCCCGCGGCGGCGCTTTCCGGCAGGCCCAGCACCTCCGCGACGTCCATGGCCTTGCGCGCCGCGATCCGCGACGCATCCACCCGGCTCATCTGCCCGGCTCCGATGCCGACCGTCGCGCCGTCGCGGACATAGATGATGGCGTTCGATTTGACGTGCTTGGCCACGATCCACGCCAGCCGCAGGTCGCGCATTTGCGCGTCCGTCGGGGCCAGTTTCGTGACGACCTTGACGTCCGCGTCGGGGACGAAGCCGGTGTCGTGATCCTGTGCCAGCCAGCCGCCCGAAACCTGTTTCATCATCCGGCGCGGGGTCCGCGGATCGGGCAGGGTGCCGGTGGTCAGAAGGCGCAGGTTCTTTTTGGTGGCGAAGACGGCTTTGGCCGCGTCGGTCGCACCGGGGGCGATGACGACTTCGGTGAAGATCCCCGCCATCAGCGTCGCCGTCTCTTCGTCCAGGGTGCCGTTCAGCGCGACGATCCCGCCGAATGCGGACGTGCGGTCGCAATCGAAGGCGCGCTGATATGCCTCCGCCAGCGTCGCCCCGGTCGCCACGCCGCAGGGGTTCGCGTGCTTGATGATCGCGACGGTGGGCGCGTCGGTGAATTCGGCGACCAGTTCGACGGCGGCGTCGGTGTCGTTGATGTTGTTGTAGCTGAGCGCCTTGCCCTGATGTTGGGTCGCCGTCGCCACGCCGGGACGGTTCGACCCATCGGTATAGAACGCCGCCGCCTGATGCGGGTTCTCGCCGTAGCGCATGGGTTGCGCCAGCCGCCCGGCGGCGGCGACACGGCGGGGAACATCCTCGAACCGGGCCATCCACGTGGCGACGGCGGCGTCGTAGGCGGCGGTGCGTCCGTAGGCGATGGCGGACTGACGCTGGCGGAAGGTCAGGGTCGTGGCCCCGTCGTTGGCGTCGAGTTCGGCCAGCAGGACGGCGTAATCCTCGGGGTCGGTGACCACGCAGGTAAAGCCCTGGTTCTTGGCCCCGGCGCGGATCATGGCCGGGCCACCGATGTCGATGTTCTCGATGCAGGTGGCCTCGTCCGCACCCGACGCCACGGTCGCCTCGAAGGGATAGAGGTTCACCACCAGCAGGTCGATGCCGCCGATCCCATGCTCGTCCATCGCTCTTGCGTGGTCCGGATTGTCGCGCAGGGCCAGCAACCCGCCGTGGACCGCCGGATGAAGCGTCTTGACCCGTCCGTCCATCATCTCCGGAAAGCCGGTCACATCGGCCACGTCGCGCACCGTCAGACCGGCCTCGCGCAGCGCCCCGGCCGAACCGCCGGTCGACAGCAAGTCCACACCGCGCCCGGCCAGCGCCCGTCCGAGGTCGATCAGTCCCGCCTTGTCGGAGACGGATATCAGGGCGCGTTTCAGCGGAACGAGGGTCATGGCGGCATCCTTAACCGGTCAGGTCAGACCCCTTCGGCGTGCGAGGGCGGCAAATCCGTCGCCTCCTGCGCGCGCGTCAGGGTCCAGTCGATGGTCGCGGCATATTTCACAACGCGGTCGGATAAAACCACCTGTTGCGCCGGGCGCGGATTGAGCCGTCCGGGTTCGAGGTGAACAGACTTCTCGATTGTCATCTCGGCGCCGCTTTCGGTTCGAAATACCCAGACCTCGCCCGAGGGCAGCGTGATCGAAACGGCGCGTCCACCCATGTCCATTCCGGCATGCGCGTCGGGATGCAGGTGGAAGCGCACATGGAAGGGGATCCCCTGAAGGTGCGCCACCGTCATGACGTCTTCGAAGCGTTCCTTGTCGTTGCCGGTGATGGCCCGCAGACCGTCCTCGCCCTCCAGAACCCTGCCGTCGGTCGACAGGATCAGGCGACGCAGGTGGGTCAGGCCGTGGCTGGGACCATATCCGTTATGGCTGAGCATCACGGTGGAGGAGCGCCGCGAGGCGCTGCGCTGCCAATTGACCTTCGAGGGGATCTGCACGAGCGGTGCGATCCGGCGTCCGGCATCGTCCAGCAGGGGGCCGATCCGGGACGTGGAATAGCCTTCGATGGACAGGGTCGAGTGCGAGGCCGTCGCCCGTCCGGCGCGATGCCACTCCGGCCCGAAGGCCCCGCCCGGGCCGCAGTTCACGATCACCGGACAGGCCCCGCTGGTCATCTCGAAGGCCAGCGTGGACGCATGGGCGGAGCCCGAGACGCGCCCGGTCGGGGGGGCCT
>JBARXR010000284.1:0-6546 GCA_049647445.1 Jannaschia sp.
ACAAAACCGTGTCAGGCTGCGTCGTTCGGGGCTGAAACCTCCTGGTTCGCGGCGATCCGGCGCACCTGCTCCACGTCCCCGGTCAGCTTCGGGATGGCATCGATCGGCACGGGGATGCGGGACATCACCTCTTTCTGAAGCAGCTTGCGTTCCGCCGCCTCGGCATCCCGGCGGGCCTGCGCCTCCGTCCGGGCCTGCTTCTCGGCGCGCGACAAATCGAGTGCGGCCAAGCCTTCCGCACCTGGCCGCGCGGGTGACGTGCCGTTCGCTGCCCGACCGTCTGTCACGGGTGGCACCCGCATTGCCATGGCCGTCATTTCGCCCGGTGCCGTTCCGTGAGAACCGGCCAGGATCGGCTGCGACCCGGATTGTGCCGACAAGGGACGGGTCTGGACGAGTGGCGCCGCATTGCCCAGCCCGCCTCCGATGCCGTTCCCGCCCCCGATGGGGGCAATTGCCGTAACGAGTGACATCGCGGTCTCCTTCGAATAAAGAGCCCCCCGACGATCAGAATACCGCAGCAAGGGATGACCATGCTACGGTTTTTGTTAAATTTGGTTAATGTGTCAGAAAGCGATCAGCGGTTCATCCGGTTCTCGATCAATTCATCGACTACGGACGGATCGGCAAGCGTCGAGGTGTCGCCGAGAGACCCGAAATCATTCTCGGCGATCTTGCGCAGGATCCGCCGCATGATCTTGCCGGACCGCGTCTTCGGCAGTCCGGGTGCCCATTGGATCAGGTCGGGCTTGGCAATCGGCCCGATTTCGGACCGCACCCAGACCTCCAGCTCCTTGCGCAATTCTTCGGTCGGCTCTTGCCCGGACATGAGGGTCACATAGGCATAGATACCTTGCCCCTTGACGGTGTGCGGGTAACCAACGACCGCCGACTCCGCCACTTTCGGGTGCGCGACAAGCGCGCTTTCCACTTCCGCTGTGCCCATGCGATGGCCGGACACGTTGATGACGTCGTCCACGCGTCCGGTAATCCAGTAGTAGCCGTCCTCGTCCCGGCGACAGCCATCCCCCGTGAAATAGTAGTTCTTGTAGTCGCTGAAATAGGTCTTCTCGAACCGGTCGTGGTCCCCCCAGACGGTGCGCATCTGTGCGGGCCAGCTGTCCTTTATGCACAGCACGCCCTCGGCGGCGGTTTCGAGTATCTCCTCGCCGCTCGTCGGCTCAAGGATCACGGGCTGGATGCCGAAGAAGGGAAGCGTTGCAGAACCGGGTTTGGTAGCGATGGCACCGGGCAGCGGTGTCAGCAGGTGCCCTCCCGTCTCGGTCTGCCACCAGGTGTCGACGATCGGGCATTTTCCCTTCCCGATCACGTCGTTGTACCAGGTCCACGCCTCGGGGTTGATCGGCTCGCCGACAGTGCCGAGGATGCGCAGTGAACTGAGGTCATAAGGCTCCACGAAGGCATCGCCCTGTCCCATCAACGCGCGCAACGCGGTGGGCGCGGTGTAGAACTGCGCCACCTTGTGTTTCTCGCAACACGCCCAGAAGCGGCCCGCGTCCGGATAGGTTGGGACGCCCTCGAACATCAGCGTCGTGGCACCGTTCGCCAGCGGACCGTAGACGATATAGCTGTGCCCGGTCACCCAGCCCACGTCTGCGGTGCACCAGAACACCTCTCCATCTTTGTAGTCGAAGACATATTCGTGGGTCATCGACGCATAGACCAGATAGCCGCCCGTGGTGTGTACGACCCCTTTGGGCATGCCGGTGGAGCCGGAGGTGTAGAGGATGAAGAGCGTGTCTTCCGCCGCCATCTCTTCGGGCGGGCAGTCGTTCGAAACCTTCGCCTCTTCCTCGTGCAGCCAATAGTCGTTCTCGGGGCGGAAGGCGACTTGCTGCCCCGTCCGCTTGACCAGCAGGCACTTCACGCTGTCGGCGCAATGAAGCAGCGCCTTGTTGACGTTGTCCTTGAGGTTCGTGACACGCCCGCCACGCGGCGCGCCATCGGCGGTGATGACGACCTTCGCCTCCGAGCCGTTGATGCGCGCCGACAGGGCCTCTGCCGAGAAACCTGCAAACACGATCGAATGGATCGCGCCGATCCGGGCGCAAGCCAGCATTGCATAAGCCGCCTGCGGGATCATCGGCATATAAAGGACGACGCGGTCGCCCTTGGCCACGCCCAGCGACTTCAGAACATTCGCCATCTTGCAGACATGGCCGTGAAGCTGCTGATAGGTGATGTGCTGCGCGTCATCGTCAGGTGAGTCCGGTTCCCAGATGATCGCGGTTTGGCTGCCCCGGTCTTTCAGGTGCCGGTCGATGCAGTTTGCGGACACGTTGAGGGTGCCGTCCTCGAACCAGCGGATATCGATATTGCCGGGCGCGAACGAGGTGTTCTTGACGCGCGTATACGGCTTGATCCAGTCGACGCGCTTGCCGTGCTCGGCCCAGAAGGTCTCGGGGTCCTCGATGCTGGCCTGATACATGGCGTCATAGGTCGCACGATCGGCATGGGCGTTGGCGGCCATCTCTGCGCTGGGGGGGTAGAGCGGCTTTTTCTCATCCAGCATGGGGGTCTCCTCCTTCGCCTGTCAGGGCGACATCGGGGTCACTGCCCCGATGTGTATTCCAGTCAAATGGCAAGATATTCGGCACGAAGTCCCTCGTCCGCAAGCACCTCGGCTGCGGTGCCGTCGAACACGACCCCGCCGGTGTCGAGAATAACAGCGCGGTCGCTGAGTTCCAGCGCCCGAACCGCGTTCTGTTCGACGATGATCGTCGTCATGCCCAATTTGCGCACCTCGTGCAGGGTTTTCTCGATCTCGTCCACGATGACGGGGGCGAGACCTTCGTACGGCTCATCGAGCAACAGAAGCTTCACATCCCGTGCCAGAGAGCGGGCGATCGCCAACATCTGCTGCTCGCCGCCCGAAAGGGTTACGCCCTCCTGCTTGCGCCGCTCGCCGAGCTTGGGAAACAGCTCGTAGAGGCGCTCCAGCGACCAGCCGATGGGTGGCGCGATCTGGGCAAGTTTCAGGTTCTCCTCGACGGTGAGGCCCGGGATGATACGTCGGTCTTCGGGAACGAGGCCCAGACCGGCCTGGCTGGCCTCATGCGCCTTCATCGTGTGGAGCGGCTGATGGTCGAGCCAGATTTCACCGCGTTTCAATTCCGGGCTTCCGACGCGCGCGCAGGTCCGGAGCGTCGATGTCTTGCCTGCCCCGTTCCGCCCCAGCAAGGCAAGGATCTCGCCCTCGTGCACGTTGAAGCTGACGCCTTGCACGATGTAGCTTTCGCCGTAGTAGGCGTGGATATCGTGAACCGAGAAATACGCCGGTGCGGTCAGGGCCTGGTTGGCATCGCGGGTGAAATCAGGTTTTACGTTCATTTTGGTCGTCCTCGTATCTCAGGATCGGTGGGACCGATTGCGGGGCACGCCCCGCACGTTCCGTCAGTGTCCGCTGGATTCGCCCAGATAGGCTTCGCGGACCTTCGGATGGCCCTTGATCTTTTCGGGGGTGTCTTCGACCAGCGGGGTGCCTTGCGCCAGAACGGTGATCCGCTGCGCAAGCGAGAATACGACGTGCATGTCGTGCTCGATGATCGCGATGGTGATGTCGCGCTCGTCGCTGATCTGCTTGAGCAAATCGATGGTGTTGTTGGTATCGGCCCGCGCCATGCCTGCGGTCGGCTCATCGAGCAGCAGAAGTCTCGGTTCCTGTGCCAGGCACATCCCGATTTCCAGCCGTCGCTTGTCTCCACGCGACATCGAAGAGGCCTGCATGTGCCGCTTGTCGGCCATCCGCATTTCTTCGAGCATGAGCTCGGCCCGATCCACGATCTCGGTGTCACGCAGCAGTTGCCCGTAGCCGTGCAACGCGAATATCCCGTCCCGCTTGGCGAGACACGGGATCATCATGTTCTCCATGACGCTCAGGTCCCCGAAAATCTCGGGCGTCTGGAACACGCGGCTAATGCCCATCTGGTTGATCTCGTAGGGCTTTCTACCGAGGACGGACTTGCCTTCGAAACTGACGGATCCGGTGTCAGGGATCAGCTTGCCGACAAGGCAGTTCAGAAGCGTGGACTTGCCGGCGCCGTTCGGTCCGATGATCGCGTGCACGCTGCCTTCGGCGATCGACAGGTTGACGTCGGACAGGGCTTGAAGACCTCCGAACCGCTTGCCGACGTTCTTTACTTCGAGAATGCCCATACCGCTCACTCCGCCGGGGTTTCGGACTTGGCGGATGACTTGCCACCACGCCGGAACAGCCCGGCCACTTTCCGTCCGCCCTGCACGAGGCCGCCCGGAAGGAAGATAACCACGGCCATGAACAGCAGGCCCAGCGTCAGGCTCCAGCCCTTGCCGACGAAGGGATAGACGATGGCGACCACGAAATCCTCCAGCCCGTCCGGAAGGAAACCGAACCACTGGTGCAGGACCGTCTCGTTGATCTTGGAGACGATATTCTCGAAATACTTGATGAAGCCCGCGCCCAGCACCGGCCCGATCAGGGTCCCGGTCCCACCGAGGATCGTCATCAGCACGACTTCACCGGAGGCGGTCCAGAACATCCGCTCGGCCCCGACCTGCGTGTCCATCGCGACCAGAAGACCACCCGCAAGGCCGGCATACATGCCGGAAATGACGAAGGCGGCCAAGGTGTAGGGCTTGGGCGAGATACCGGTGTAGTTCAGACGGTTCTGGTTCGACTTGATGGCGCGCAGCATCATTCCGAACGGTGACCGGAACAAACGGATCGACAGATAGAACGCGATCAACATGACGATCGCGGCAATGTAGTATCCGGCGTTGAAGGTGAACGACCAGTCCCCGAGGTTCAGAATATAACTGTCCTTCATGTCGAGACCGAACAGGGTCGAGCGCGCGGTCTGTCCGGGCTCGAGTGCGGCATCGAGAATGCGGGGATCGAAGTATTTCAACTGAAGCCCGGTCTCGCCACCGGTGATCGGTGTCAGCACCGAATACGCCAACGCGTAAGACATCATCGCGAACGCCAGCGTCAGGATCGAGAAATAGATGCCGGAGCGGCGCAGGGAGATCCAGCCCACCAGCAGGGAGAACAGGCCCGCCACGATCACCGAGATCAGGATGGCCGGGATGATGTTGAGCGTCAGCAACTTCATCGACCAGATCGCCGCATAGGACCCGACACCGAGGAAGGCCGCGTGGCCGAACGAGAGATACCCGGTCAGACCGAACAGAATATTGAAGCCGATCGCGAAGATGCCGAAGATCACGAACCGCTGCATCAGGTCCGGATAGCCACCATTGAACTGGGCCATTGCGGACCCCTCGGGGAAGGGGTTCAGAAGGAACGGTGCCGCCATCGTCAGGATGATCACGAGGATCATCAGCGTCAGATCCTTTGGCGTCAGCCCGAGCAGGCTGCTGTCGGAGCGCGCCTTCGCGGGCGTGGGGGTCACGGCCGCCGGGGCGTGTTGGGTCTGATCGGTCATGACTTATTCCTCCATCACGCCTTTGCGGCCCATCAGGCCACGCGGCATGGTCAGCAAGATGATGATGGCCACCAGGTAGATGACGATCTGGTTGATGCCGGGCAGGATCGTCAGGACCTGCGTCATCGACGCGAAGGCCTCCACGATGCCAAGCAGGAACCCGGCCAGGACCGCGCCCGGCAGAGAGCCCATGCCGCCGACGACGACCACCACGAAGCTGAGAACGAGGAAATCCATCCCCATGTGGTAATTGGGTGAGTTGATTGGTGTGTACATCACCCCGGCAAGGCCAGCGACGGCGGCCGCGATCCCGAACATGATGGTGAACCGCTTGTCGATGTCTATGCCTAGCAGGGTCACGGTCTCCCGGTCGGCCATGCCGGCCCGGACAACCATCCCAAAGGTCGTGAACTGCAGGAACGCGAACACAGCCGCGATGATGATCGCCGCGAAGAAGAAATAGACCATGCGCCAGTATGGATAGACGATGGAGCCCGCGTCGAAACCGAGCATCACGCCGAAGTCGAACGACCCGATGAACGCCGACGGGGCAGGCGTCGGGATCGGGTTCGCCCCGTAGAAGTATTTCACGACCTCCTGGAGGACGATGGCCAAGCCGAACGTCACGAGGATCTGATCTGCATGGGGCCGCTTGTAGAAGTGCTTGATCAGCCCACGCTCCATGATGACCCCGATGGCGATCATGACCGGTATGGCGAAGATGATCGAGATCGGCACGGCCCAGTCGATGATGACGTCCCCGGTGCTCTGGCCGAACCAGTCATAGATGTAGGGAACCTGCACCTCCATCGGCTGCCCGAGGAAGTTGGTGCGGGTCGGATCGACGACCGTGTGCGACAGTTGGAGCAGGCGGCTGAGGGTCACGGCGCAGAAGGCGCCAAGCATGAACAGGGCGCCATGTGCAAAGTTGACGACGCCCAGGGTCCCAAAGATCAGCGTCAGGCCCAGGGCGATCAGCGCATAGGCACTGCCTTTGTCGAGCCCGTTCAGGATTTGAAGAAGAATGGCGTCCATGACGGGCCCCTTGTTGGCTGGCGCTGCGGTGCAACGGTGTCAAGATGCCGCCGCGCCGGATGCGTCC
>JBARXR010000285.1:0-31556 GCA_049647445.1 Jannaschia sp.
CGTCGAAGGCCTTGGCCTTCGCATCCGGTGCCCGGGTAGCTCAGGGGTAGAGCAGTGGATTGAAAATCCTCGTGTCGGTGGTTCGATTCCGCCCCTGGGCACCACTATAATTCTTTTTATATAATAGTATCAAAAGACTAGGGGCCGAACTTGGTCGGCCGGCATTCGTCTGTGTCGATTGGTCCGGTCAGGGTTTGCAGCTGCGCCGGTCCTCGTTGCAACAAGGTATTACTCTTCACCGGGTGTTCTTTGGCGACTGCAGGTTACTTCGAAAGATGCAGTGCCGATGGAAAAGGGCCGGAGGTTACCCTGTCGGACGAGAGGCCGCCGACACCAAGGCCCATCGACAGTCATCTGTCTGCTTCTAGACGGGGCGGCGCGTGCGGGTCTTGGCCTGCTGCACCCGCTCATCCGACCAGAGTTCGCTCGGGCAGAATACCCGCGCCAGCTGCACACCTAACTTTATGCTGCGGATCCTGCCTGCGCTTCGCGTCTGATGTGCAGCGTCCCCGGGACCCAATTGCGAACGTCCGTCTGTTTGACGGCGCTGCGCAATGTCTTCATCCGTTGGCGTCGTTCGATTTCCGGCATCTTGAGCGCGCTTTCGATTGTCAAATCCATGGCACGGTTCGAAAACGGGTTGGTTATCACGGCGTCCGCCAACTCGACGGATGCTCCGGCGAATTCCGACAGGACGAGAACGCCGTCTCCATCGACCCGGGAGGCGATGAATTCCTTGGCGACAAGGTTCATGCCGTCGGCGAGGGGCGTGATCCACGCGACGTCTGCGGCTTGATAGTAGGAAACGAGTTCCGCAAAGGGGATCGCGCGAGAAATCAGTGTGACAGGCTGCCAGTCCAGCGTGCCGAACCGTCCGTTGACCCTGCCTGCGATCTGCTCGATCTCGCTTTGGATCTCCTCATAGGCGGCCATGCTCCGGTTTGCGGCCACGGAGACGTGCATCAGCCGGATCTTTCCGCGCAGGTCAGGATTGAAGTCGAGAACACGTTCGAAACTGGTAAGTTGCTGGATGCCGCCTTTGGTATAGTCGGTGCGCCCGACCGACAGGATCAACTGGACTTCGCTGGTTTCTTGCTGGATTTTCTTCGTCTGGGCCTGAGTTTCCGAAGATCTGGCAATTTCGTCGATATATCCAACATCAACGCCGACCGGGGTCACGCTCACGGCCACGTCCCGATCATCGTACCGGATCGCGCTTGGCCACGTTCGCTCCGTCAAGGCAGTGCCTTCGAAAATCCACTTGTCGGGGACCTGCGTACGGGTCGTCACGTTCACGTCAAACAA
Organism: Jannaschia sp.; assembly: GCA_049647445.1. Lineage (GTDB taxonomy): Bacteria > Pseudomonadota > Alphaproteobacteria > Rhodobacterales > Rhodobacteraceae > Jannaschia. The sequence goes on from JBARXR010000285.1 coordinate 1,306, forward strand.
GCTGCGTGCGACGGACACGAAGTTGCTGGCATAGCGCGGGATATGAAAGCCGATGTCGTCGCAAGCCAGCAGGCTTTTGACGATCTCCTTGCGCCAGGGCAGCATGTTGAAAATGTCAGCCGATGGGAACGGCGTGTGATGAAAGAACGCGATCCTGACGTCAGGGCGCATCTCTCGAAGGTATCCCGGCACAAGCCAGAGATTGTAGTCATGGACCCAGACCAGAGCGCCCTCTGACGCCTCTTCGGCTGCGGCTTCGGCGAACTGGCGATTGACCGAGTGGAAATTTGCCCAGTCGACCGGATCGTAATTGTAGCGCTCCTTGAAGCCGTGAAGGATGGGCCAGAAGGCTTCCTTCGAGGTCACGTGGTAGAATTCGCGGACCTGCTCCTCCGACAGGGCGAGTCGGGATACGGCATAGCTTCCATAGGCATCGTTGATTTCGAGCCTGCGTTCGAAGCCAGGGTTCCCCGGATCATCTGCAAGCTTCCAGGCAATCCATGCGCCGTGATCGACCTTTCCGAAAAAGCTTTTCAGGGTAGGGACGATCCCGTTGGGGCTCCTGTTCTCACGCAGGACAATCTCACCGTTTTCTTCAACTTCTTCATAAGGTTGACGGTGATAGACGATGACCATTTCTGACGGCACTGGATGTTCCTTTCAGTCTGCGCGGAAGAGGTTGAAGTGCAGGATCGCCTCGGCGATCCCGGCAGCCCCCACGGCTTCCGCTGCAAGCACGTGTTCCAGTTCCTTCACCTCGGCGATCAAAGAGGGTTCCGAGCCACCGACGGCCACGGCCGACAGACCCATCTTCAGCATCGAGAGGTCGTTCATCGTATCGCCCGCAACGAGCACACGGCGGGAGTCGATGTCGAGATGCGTCAACAGCCGCAGCAGCGATGGACCCTTGCTGACCCCCTTGGGCAAAACGTCGAAAAACCGATTGTCCGACAGGATCGTGTCGAGACCAAGCTCTGCGACCAGATCGACGGCGGCGTGGTCGAAAATCTCCGGATCCATGTCGTAGCTCAGCCGATACCGGAAGAGCGTCGACTGCAGCTTGAGTCCCCGGACGCCCGTCAAGGCAAACTGAGCCTTCGGACCGGCATTTCCCCAGGCGTTCGCAATTTCCTGTTCAAGCTCTTCGATAGGGCTGACGACGTGATTGTGATCCATCGTCGCGATCGTGGTGCCCACATCGGCGATCACGAAGTCGGGCCTCGGAACGCCGTGCTTCCGGGTCAGATCATGGATGAAACCGGGATCCCTTCCCGTCACGAAGATCAGTCCGACCCGATCCCGATTGCCCTCGATCCAATTGTAGAGACCGGTTCGCTGTTCGTCGGATCCGCCGAGGAATGTGCCGTCCAGATCGGTAGCGAGGACGAATTCCTTGTCGGAGATATCGGATGACTCGAAGGTTTCGCGGCGTGTCATGAGATCCTTTCTGCAAGCGTTGCAATATCTTGTTCAGTTGCCGGGTGGTTGAATGACAAGTCCATCGTGCGTGGCTCTGCCTCGATCGGCCGCGCCCACAGGGTGGCAAACGCGAGGCCCAGATCCGCGTTCTCATGCAGGATAGACCGCACGGTTTCGCAGATCGGCATCGCGACATTCAGACTGCGCGCCAGATCGGTCACGGATTTTGCGTTCATCTCGCCCTCTACGACGACAGGTTTGCCCTCGAAGCAATCGGACCGTGCAATTCCCTGGCCCAACTGTTGGCCAAGCGCCATGTTCCGCGATGTCGGGCTTGAGCAGGTCAGCGCGAGATCCCCGATGCCCGACAGACCTGTCACCGTTTCGCGCCGTCCGCCCAGGGACTCCGCAAGCGCTTTCATTTCATCAAGGCCCCTCGTGATCAGAGCGGCGCGCGTGTTTTCGGCGAACCCGGCGCCGGTCATCAGGCCGCAGGCGATCGCTATGATGTTCTTGACGGCGCCGCCGATTTCCACGCCGACAAGATCGTCCGAGACATAGGCGCGAAAACTCTCGGTCGAGAGGGTCACGGCTAGGCGGACGGCTGGACTTTCATGGGGCTTTAGGCGGTCGGCATAAGAAAACGGGAACGCCACGGTCGCAGCGGTTGGATGACCCAATGCCGTCTCGAGCGCGAAGGTCGGGCCGGAGACACACCCGACCGGATGGCCCGACAACTCCTCTTCCGCGACCTGTGTCATCAGAAGACCCGTCTCGGGTTCGATCCCCTTTGCACAGACGGCTATGGGTATGCCCTTCGGCGCGTGTTCCGCAACCTGACGGGAGACGCTGCGCACACTGCGTGACGGGACCACGATCAGGACAGCCTCCGCGCCATCGAGGGCAGCGGGCATGTCGGTCACGCCGGTCAGAGTGTCAGGAAGCACCACGCCGGGCAAAAAGCGGTTCGTCGTACCCTGCGCGTTCATCTCATCAATGACGCTGGGATCGCGTCCGTAGATCAGCGTCGTGCATCCAGCGCGGGCGATCGTGACTGCGAGCGCGGTGCCCCACGAACCGGCACCGACGACGACGACCTTTCGGTAAGGTTGCGCAACGAAGGGAGACGACGCGCCGGAGGGCAACTGCTGGTTCATCGATATCCTCGACTTTCAATAGCAACCTTCAAGTCGGCCACAGGGTTCCGTCTCGATCGACATCTCGAAAACCCGGGGCCGACCATTGCCGCTTATGTGATCTTTATGTCGCAAAAGTTGTGTCTTTCGGGACGGAAGTCAATGCTGCACCTGCAAACCTTGTCATGGCGATCGGGGGCACTGGGGCTTTTCCAATGTGTAGACCGATCACGCCGAACGGATGGGCGACATCCGTTAATTCCAGGCAACCAACGGACAGGATGATCAGATTCGAGATCGGTACCGGATCATCCGCTCGTTGTCCGGCGGTCCGTCCGCAAGAAACGACCGGACCGAAAAGATGACCGGCCTCGGTCCGGATCGTCCCGTCCGGCAGGACGGTTCAGCCGATTGCATCGGGCGTATTTTCCGGCGCAGTCTGACCCGACCGCCTGCCGACGGAGAGAGGATACCGGTGTCTGCGTCTTCCGCTACAAAGCCCATGTCGAAGCAGGAAATCTTCGATCTTCGCTGGCAACGCGCCCGGCGTGATCTGGTCGGACCGTTCACCCGTCTTTACGGTTCGGCAATCGCGCCGGAAGAGATGCTTGGACGTGTCGAGGATCTGCTGTCGCGGCATTGGCGCGCGCGGCCGGCGTCCCTGAGGCACCTCGACCTGAAACGGGATCTGAACCCGGACTGGTTCCTCGACCAGACTATGGTTGCCTATGTCTTTTACATCGACCGGTTCGCGGAATGCCTTGAAAACGTGCCGGCGCGGATCGAATACCTGAAAGACCTTGGCGTCACCTACGCTCATATGATGCCCTGTCTCATGCCGCGCCCCGGCGCGTCGGACGGCGGCTATGCGGTCATGGACTACCGTTCGATCAACCCGGACCTCGGCAGCATGGAAGACTTCCGGAACACCAACCTGATGCTGCGCGAGAACGGGATAAGTCCCTGTATCGATATGGTTCTCAATCACACTGCCAAGGAGCACGAGTGGGCAGAAAAAGCGCGGGCGGGCGATCCGTTCTATCAGGCGTTCTATCGCATGTATGATGACGACAGGATTCCGAAGGAGTTCGAGAAGTCGCTTCTGGAGATCTTCCCGGCTCAGGCGCCCGGCAACTTCACTTGGTACGATGACATCGAGGGGCCGAAGGGGGGTAAATGGGTCTGGACCACGTTCAACGAATACCAGTGGGACCTGAACTGGGAAAATCCGGAGGTTTTTCTGGCCGTCCTCGATACGATCCTCTTTCTCGCCAACAAGGGGGTAGAGGTCTTTCGTCTCGACGCGGTGGCTTTCATGTGGAAGCGGATGGGGACCAATTGTCAGAACCTGCCTGAAGTGCACGACATCCTGCAGGCATTGACCCAGGCCACGCGCGTCGCGGCGGCAGCGGTGATCCACAAGGCCGAAGCCATCGTAGGCCCGTCCGACCTCGTGCCCTATCTCGGATCGGGAACCCATGCCGGGCGCGAAAGCCAGATCGCCTATCACAACAATCTGATGGTGCAATTCTGGTCCTCTCTGGCGTCGCGCGACACGCGTCTCATGACCCATGTCCTGCGGACGCATTTTCCCGAAAGCTTCCGCCGTGCCTGCTTCGGCACTTATATCCGGTGTCACGACGATATCGGCTGGGCCATCACCGAAGAGGACGCGGCACATGTCCCGCCGATGACCGGACCGGGCCACCGCGGATTTCTGGTGGATTTCTTCACCGGTCAATTCGCCGGCAGCTTCGCGCGCGGGGCCGATTTCCAGTCTAACCCGGCGACCGGAGACCGTCGCACGAACGGAACCTTTGCCAGTCTTGCGGGACTTGAGGCTGCGTTGGAGAGGGAGGATGAATTGCTGATCGACCTTGCCGTCCGACGCATCCTGCTGGGCAATGCCCTCATCGCGTCGTTCGGAGGCATTCCGTTGCTCTACATGGGCGATGAGTTGGGTATGACCAACGATCACAGCTATCTCGATGCGCCCGCACTGGCCGACGACAGTCGCTGGATGCAACGACCCGCGATGGACTGGGCACGCGCCGCCGAGGCGCGCGACGGCGTCGCGGTGCATGGGCGCATCTACCACGGTGTCCGCCATATCCTGACGGTGCGGAAATCCGCGCCGCAACTCGCCTCCGACATTCCGACGCGGGTGATCGACACGGGGACCGTGGGCGTCTTCGGCTACCTGCGAATTGGCGACGACCGGACGATTACCTGTCTGTCGAACTTCACCGAGACGAAGCAAGTCGTTTCGGTCGATGTGGGGCCGGATGTCATCGATCTGTTGACGGGCAATCCGCCCGACAGGGACGGGGCACAAATCTTGCTCGCCCCGTACGAAAGCCTCTGGCTCAGGTCGTGACGTCCGGTGCTGTCCGACCGATGTGGGTCTGGAAACCCGCAAGGTCCATCGTTGCCGCGCGCACATCGTCGAGCCTTGCCGGATCGTCGATTTCGACGTCGCTGAACGCCTCCAGATAGCAGCGGATCGTCGCGCCCTCGGTGCCGGTGCCAGAGGTGCGCAAGACGGCACGCGCGCCGCCCTCGTACCAGATCCGCAGGCCTTGGTTGCGGCTGATGGAGCCGTCGACCGGATCGTCGTAGGTAAACTCATCCGCCTTTTCGACCGTCAGGGGCCCAAACGTCTTGCCGGGAAGGGTGGCGAGCCTCTCCCGGACGCCGTCGATGAGGCCGGAGGCGTCGTCGATCGGGACGGCTTCGTAGTCGAGACGCGTGTAGTAATTGCGCCCATAGGTCGCCCAATGGTCCAGCATCACCTCTGACACCGACAGCTTGCGCGCCGCCAGAAGGTTCAGCCAGAACAGGACGGCCCAGAGCCCGTCTTTCTCCCGCACGTGGTCCGAGCCTGTTCCGGCGCTTTCTTCTCCGCAGATCGTGACCTTGCCTGCGTCAAGAAGGTTGCCGAAGAACTTCCAGCCCGTAGGCGTCTCGTATAGGCCGATCCCCAGCTTCTCGGCGACCCGATCGGCAGCCCCGCTCGTCGGCATGGACCGCGCGACGCCCGCGAGGCCACCCGTGTAGGCCGGTATGTGCTGGGCGTTCGCAACCAGCACCGCCAGACTATCGGACGGGGAGACATAGGCCCCGCGGCCCACGATCATGTTGCGATCGCCGTCCCCGTCGGATGCGGCACCGAAATCGGGCGCCTCGTCGCCCATCATGACGTCCATCAGATCCTTGGCCCAAACCGGGTTGGGGTCCGGATGGCCTCCACCGAAATCGGGTGACGGGGTTCCATTGACCACGGAGCCTTTCGGCGCACCGAGGGCGTCTTCGAGGATGGCGTGCGCGTAGGGGCCTGTGATCGCGTGCATTGCGTCGAAACGGATGCGGAACCCGTTGGCGAACAGGGCGCGGATGGCTCCGAAATCAAAGATCGAGGCCATCAGCGCCTGATAGTCCGTGACCGGGTTCACGACGGTGATCTTCATCCCTTCAAGGGTCGTCACGCCCTCGGTGCCAAGATCGACGTCCGCCGCATCAGCAATGTGATAGGCGTCGATGGTCTTGGTTCGCGCGAAAATCGCGTCCGTGACGCCCTCCGGGGCGGGGCCGCCGTTCGGCGTGTTGAACTTTATGCCGAAGTCCTCCTCCGGTCCGCCGGGATTATGGCTGGCCGACAGAATGATACCGCCGTCCGTCGCATTCAGGCGGATCAGGTGCGACGCGGCTGGCGTCGAAAGCAGCCCGTCACGCCCCACGATGATATGCGCCGCACCATTGGCCGCCGCCATTTTCAGGATCGTCTGGATAGCTTCTGCGTTGAAGAACCGCCCATCCCCGCCGACCACGTAGGTCTTTCCGGACGCACCGCCGATGCCGTCGAAGACCGCCTGCACGAAGTTTTCCAGATAACCGGGCTGCATGAAGACGCGGGTCTTCTTGCGCAGGCCGGACGTGCCCGGCTTCTGACCCTCGATCGGCTGCGTGGCGCGTGTTGTCATGGGTATGTCCCCTCGGTCTCAAGTACGATTGCGATCACTGACACGCCGTCGATCGGCGCGCTGCCTTGCTCGGGTTCTGGTCGGGGCTGTGCGGAGGGGCTTGCGGTGTCCAGAGCCCTGATCCAGCGGCCGCCTTCGGGCGCAGGCGGAAGCGTAACGCGCGCGCGGCGCCCCGAACGGTTCAGGGCGATCAGGATGACGTCGCCGTCGCGGTTTCCACGTGCCGCCTCGGCCGAGGGGCGCAGGACCACGCACAGCCGCGCAAGGCTGCTGTCGCGCCAGTTCATCGGCTGGCCGTTGAAATCGATCCATGTCACGTCCGGCAGCCCGTCCCCATCGCGGATCTCTCCATGAAGGAAATAGGTTTGCCGCACGGTCGGATGATCCCTGCGAAACGCCGACAGCCGGGCCACGAACTCTGCCAGCCCCGGGTCGCGTCTTGACCAGTCGATCCAGCCCAGCTCGTTGTCCTGACAGTAGGCATTGTTGTTCCCGTCCTGGCTGTTTCCGACCTCGTCCCCGGCCAGAAGCATCGGGGTGCCTTGCGACAGGAACATCGTCGCCAGCATGTTCCGGACCCTGCGCGCGCGGCGTGCCTGGATCACGGCATCGTCGGTCGGTCCCTCTTCCCCGCAATTGTCGGAGTAATTGCCGGAATGGCCATCACGGTTGTCTTCGAGGTTCGCCTCGTTGTGCTTGTCGTTGTAGGCGCAGGTATCCGCGAGGGTGAAGCCGTCATGGCTTGTCAGGAAGTTCACCGAGGCCCACGTCCGTCGTCCGGACCGGTCGAACTTGTCCGCAGACCCGAGGAGCCGCGCGCCAAGTTCCTGCGCGGAATGCTCGTCGCCTTTCCAGTAGCGGCGGGCGGTGTCGCGGAACGTGTCGTTCCATTCGGAAAATTCATGCGGAAAGTTGCCCAGCTGGTAGCCACCCGGACCAAGATCCCAAGGCTCGGCGATCAGCCGCACCTTCGACAGCACCGGGTCCTGCCGCAACGCATCGAGAAAACCGCCGTTCGGGTCGAAACCATAGCTTTCACGGCCAAGGGTCGTCGCCAGATCGAACCGGAAGCCGTCGATTCCCATCTGCGTGACCCAGAAGCGCAAGCTATCGGTGACCATCCGCAGGACGTGCAGGTTCGTCATGTTGAGCGTATTGCCCGTGCCCGCATCATTGACATAGTAGCGGCGCTGCCCGTCGATCAGACGATAATAGGACGCATTGTCGAGGCCGCGGAACGAGAGTGTGGGCCCCAGCTGATCGCCCTCCGCCGTATGGTTGTAGACCACGTCGAGGATGACCCGGATGCCCGCGCCGTGGAACCGTTCGACCATCCTGCGGAACCCGATGAACCCCTCGGGACCGAAGTACCGGGGCTCCGGAGCGAAGAAACCGATGGTGTTATAGCCCCAATAATTTCTCAGCCCCTTGTCGATCAGGAAGCCATCGTCCGGAAAGGCCTGCACCGGCAGCAACTCGATCGTCGTGACACCGAGGCGATGCAGATGATCGATGATCGCGTCCGAGGCGAGGCCCTCGTAGGTCCCGCGCAAATGTTCCTCCACACCCGGATACCGCATGGTCAGGCCCTTGGCATGCGCCTCGTAGATCAGTTCGGACACGGGGACATCTGGCAACGGTGAGAGTGTGGGCCGGAACAGGTCAGGGTCTGAAACGACACACTTCGGCATGAACGGCGCGCTGTCGGCATCGTCGAAGCTGAGATCCGCTGCGGGGTCCTTGCGGTTAAAGCCGTAGGTCTCGGGCGCGTTCGTCATGGCCCCATGATATTGGTGTGCATAGGGGTCGAGCAGTAGCTTGTTGGGGTTGAACCGATGGCCTTGCTCCGGCGCATAGCGGCCATGGGCGCGCAGACCGTAAAGCGTGCCGGTGGGCAGGCCCGGAACATAACCGTGCCAGATCGGCCCGGTCCGTTCCGGCAAAGGCAGTCGCGCGGTTTCCGTCTCGCCGTCGGGAGAAAACAGGCACAGGTCCAATTTTGTCGCATTTGCCGAAAAGACCGCGAAATTGGCCCCCTCACCATCATGCGTGACGCCCATCGTGTGCGGAGACCCCGCGTCGATCCGGTATGTGCCCATGTCAGCCGTCGATCATTGATTGGAACAGAGTGAGATAGGCGCGTGCCGAGGCATCCCAGCCAACGGGCTGGCGCATCGCCCGGCGCTGCAGACTGGCCCAGACTTTCTTGTCGGCATAGAGATCACAGGTGCGGTCGATGGCCTGGATCAGCCCTTCGGCCGTCACCGGCGCGAACTGCACCCCGGTTGCACAGTCCATGTCGAGTGCCGCCAGATTGGCGTCGATCACAGTGTCGGCAAGCCCGCCGGTGCGCGCGACGACGGGGATCGTCCCATAGCGCAGGCCATAGAGTTGGGTCAGGCCGCAAGGCTCGAACCGCGACGGGATGAGGATCGCGTCGGCACCCGCCTGCGTCAGATGCGACAGATCCTCGTCGTAGCCGATGATGGTACCGACCTGTCCCGCGTACCGGGTGGCGGCATTGGAATAGGCTTGTTCCATGCCCCTGTCGCCGGTGCCCAGAACCGCCAGGCGCACATCCTTGGCGATCAGGACGGGCAGCGCGTCGAGAAGCAGGTCGAGGCCTTTCTGACGTGTCAGGCGGCTGATGACGCACAGAAGCGGACCGGGGCCGTCGCTGAGGCCGAAGCGTTCCAGAAGGGCTGCCTTGTTCAGGGCCTTCCGGCCCAGTGACCGCGCGCCGTAGCTTTGTGCGATCGCCGTGTCCGTCTCGGGGTTCCAGACATCCAGATCGATGCCGTTGACGATGCCCGACAGATCGTTGCGCCGCGCTCGCATGACCCCGTCCAGCCCCATTCCGAAATCGGGCGACATCAGTTCCCGCGCATAGGTCGGGCTGACGGTCGTGACCTTTCCCGCCGCCATAAGGCCGGACTTGAGAAAGCTGAAACCGCCATAATACTCCCCCCGGTCAACCGAATACATCGACGGCGGCAGGCCGAGCGGCGTCAGGACATCCGGTCCAAAGACGCCCTGGAACGCGATGTTGTGGATCGTCATCACCGTCGGGACCGCGACGCCCCATGCCTCCATGTAGACCGGGACCAGGGCGGCTTGCCAGTCGTGGGCGTTCACGAGATCAGGTGTCCAACCCGCAAGCCTGCCCTGCGCTATCATCGCGCCGACCGCAGACAAAGCCCCGAACCGCAGGTGGTTGTCCGCCCAGTCCGTGCCCGACTCGTTCAGATAGATGCCGCCGCGTCTGCCGAACAGATGAGGCGCATCGAGTAGCAGCAGATCAAGACCCCGTGCCGTCACGGCCAGAACGCGTGCCGGACCGCCCTGCAGATCCGGCAACGAGAGAACCTCGGTCCCGTCTGCCAGCTCCCCGGAAAGCGCGGGATAGGCCGGCAGCAGGATACGCACCTTCGCCCCCATGGACGCCAGCGCCTTCGGGACCGCGCCGATGACATCGGCCAGCCCTCCCGTCTTGATGAACGGCGCGCATTCCGAGGCAACGAAGAGTATGTTCATTCAGGCATCCAGCGCATCGATCATCTTTTTCGTGATCAGGCAGACCCCGTTGGCGGATCGCCGGAACCGCTTTGCGTCCAGATCCGGGTCTTCGCCCACCACCAGATCTTCCGGAATATGGACCCCACGGTCGATGACCACATTGAACAACCTCGCCCGCCGTCCGATATCGACGTAGGGCATCGCAACCACACCGGTCAGCTCTGCATAGGAATGGGTGCGCACACCGGTGAACAAGAGGCACTGATCCAGCGTGGAGCCCGAAATGATGCAGCCGCCCGAAACCATCGAAGACACGGCGTGCCCCTTCCTCCCCGTCTCGTTGTGGATGAACTTGGCCGGTGCCGTCAGTTCGGAATTGGTCCAGATCGGCCATTCGTTGTCATAGAGGTCCAGCTCCGGTTCAAAATCGGTCAGGTCGATGTTGGCCTGCCAGAACGCGTCGATCGTCCCGACGTCGCGCCAATAGGCCCGCTTTTCGAGACCCGTCCGCACGCAGGAGCGGCTAAAGGGATGGGCGATCGCTTTTCCGCCCGCCACGATGGAGGGAATGATGTCCTTGCCGAAATCGTTTTCCGACTCCGGGTTTTCGGCATCTGCGCGCAGCAATTCGACAAGGTGATCGGTGGCAAAGACGTAAATGCCCATGCTCGCCAGCGCCATATCGGGGCGTCCCGGCATTGCGGGCGGATCGGCCGGCTTTTCGATGAATTCAAGGATATTGTCGTTCTCATCCACGTGCATCACGCCAAACGCGGAGGCCTCCATGCGGGGAACTTCGATGCAGCCGACAGTCACGTCAGCACCGCTTTCGACGTGGTGCTTGATCATGATCGAATAGTCCTGCTTGTAGATATGGTCCCCCGCCAGGATCACGATGTATTTCGGTCCATAACCTTCGATGATGTCGATGTTCTGCATCACGGCGTCCGCGGTGCCCCGATACCAGTTGTCGTTTCCCAGTTGCTGGGACGCAGGCAGGATATCGAGGCTCTCGTTCCGTTCCGCGCGAAAGAACGACCACCCGCGTTGCAGGTGCCGGATCAGGCTGTGAGCCTTGTATTGGGTCGCGACGCCGATCCTGCGGATGCCCGAATTGACGGCATTCGACAGAGGAAAATCGATGATCCTGCTTTTGCCGCCGAAGTACATGGCGGGTTTCGCACGCACGTCCGTCAACTCGTAGAGCCTGCTGCCGCGACCGCCTGCAAGCACGAAGGCCATCGATTGCTGTGCCAGCCGCTGGGATTCCCTGTCTACCATGTCGTTTCCTCCCGAAAATTTATCCGCACGACCTCCCCGATCATGCCAATTCAAAGATCAACGTGGACAACGGCGGAACCGTCACCACGATCGAATGCGGGCGCCCGGAAGCGGCTATCGCTTCGCTTCGAACGCCGCCAAGGTTGCCGGATCCCCCGCCGCCGTAATCTGTCGCATCCGTATTCAGGCGTTCGGCCCATTGGCCCGCTTCCGGCACGCCGATCCGGCGGTTCTCGCGCGCGACAGGTGTCATGTTAGAAACCACGAGCGCAGGTTTCGTTCCGTCGGCCCCGCGACGAAGCCAGACGAAGAGAGACTCCTCGACTGCGCCGCCTTCGATCCAGTCGAACCCCTCGGCCTTTGTGTCGCGCTCATGGAGGGCGGCGACGGCCTTGTAAGTCGCATTCAGATCTCTCACGAGGCGCTGCACGCCTTTGTGCAAGTCAATGTCGAGAAGGTGCCAGTCGAGGCTGCCGTCGTGGTTCCACTCGACACCTTGGGCGAACTCGCACCCCATGAACAGAAGCTTCTTGCCGGGATGCCCCCACATGAACCCCAGATACGCGCGCAGGTTGGCGAATTTCTCGGCCCCGTTTCCCGGCATCTTGTCCAGCAGGGAGCCTTTCCCATGGACCACTTCGTCGTGGCTGATCGGCAGGATGAAATTCTCCGAGAATGCATAGTGCAGCCCGAAAGTCATCTTGTCGTGGTGGTATTTCCGGTTGATCGGATCTTCGGACATGTAGCGGAGGGTGTCGTTCATCCAGCCCATGTTCCACTTGTAGCCAAACCCGAGGCCGCCGCCGTCGACCATGCCGGACACGCCTGGAAACGCGGTTGATTCCTCCGCGATGGTAACGATTCCCTCCAATTGTCCGTAGGCGGTCACATTGGTGGATTGCAGGAAGGCGATGGCCTCCAGGTTCTCCCGCCCGCCGTCCTTGTTGGGGATCCACTCGCCGCTCTTGCGGGAGTAGTCGCGGTAGAGCATCGACGCGACCGCATCGACCCGCAGTCCGTCGATATGGTGCTCATCCAGCCAGTAGAGCGCGTTGGCCGTCAGGTAATTCGACACCTCGCGGCGCCCGTAATTGAAGACGAGCGTGTTCCAGTCCGGGTGAAACCCCTCTCGCCGGTCGGCATGTTCGTAAAGCGGGGTGCCATCGAAACGACCAAGGCCGTGCGCGTCCTCCGGAAAGTGTCCGGGGACCCAGTCGAGGATCAGGCCCAGGCCGGCGGAATGGCAGGCCTCGACGAAAGCGCGGAACTCCTGCAGGGTGCCATGGCGGATCGTGGGAGCGAACAGTCCGACGGGCTGGTAGCCCCATGAGCCATCGAACGGAAATTCGCTGACGGGCATCAGCTCGATATGGGTGAAGCCGAGGTCCTTGGCATAGCCGACGAGGTCACCGGCCAGTTCGAGATAGGAGAGCGGGCGATTGCCGTCTTCGGGGACCCGTTTCCATGATCCGAGATGAACTTCGTAGATGGACACCGGGGCGTCCACGGCAATCGCCTTGCCGCGCCCCGCAAGCCAGTCGGCGTCAGACCAGTCGAAGCCATCGATCTGTCGCACCACCGACGCCGTGGCGGGCGGGTGTTCGGAACCGAAACCGAAGGGGTCCGCCTTTTGCGGCAACAGGACGCCGTCTGCGCCGACGATCTCGTACTTGTAGGTTTCGCCATCACCGATCCGTGGGACGAAAATTTCCCAGACCCCGGTTGCCCCGCGTCGGCGCATGACGTGGCGCCGCCCGTCCCAGACGTTGAAGGGACCGACGACCGAAACGCGACGTGCGTTCGGCGCCCAGACCGCGAAATGGGTGCCTGTGATGCCTTCATGCGTCATCACATGCGCGCCGAGCACACGCCACAATTGGCGGTGTGCGCCCTCGCCGATCAGGTGTTCGTCCAGCGCGCCCATGACCGGCCCGCAGGCATAGGCGTCCTCGGTCTCCCAGACTGTGCCGTTCTGCGTCACCCGAAGGACGTAATCGAACCGTGTCCTGCGGCGCGTCATGCCCTCGAACAGGCCGTCGGCCAGATGGTCGAGCGTGGCGATCCGGCGGCCCGTCTTGCTGTCCAGAACATCGATCGCCGAAGCGCCGGGCACGAAGGCACGCACCACGAGCTTCCCGGCGACCTCATGGAGACCAAGCTTTGCGAACGGGTCGGCAAACCTGCCGGCCGTGATCCGCCCAATCTCATCCTCGGTCAGCGCGGTCATCTTGCGTCCCCTTTTCAGCCGTTCAGCAAAGACCTCGTGCCCCAGATGTCCTTGGCATATCCGGCGATCGTGCGATCGGAACTGAACCATCCCATGCGCGCCGTGTTCAGCGCCGCCTTGCGAACCCAAGCATTCTGGTCGCGATAGTCCGTGTCAATGACACGCTGCGTGTCGAAGTAGGTATCGAAGTCCGCTGTCACGAGGAAGTAATCGTGATCCCAGAGCATCCCGAGAATATCGCCATAACGGTTCTCACCGTTCGAGAAGACGCCGTCGGCGATCTGACCCAAAACCCGCTTCAGTCGTGGGCTCGCCTCGATGGCGGCGCGGGCGTACCCGTTCTCTTCGCGACGTTTCAGAACCTCCGCAGCCGTAAGGCCGAAAAGATAGAAATTCTCCGGTCCCACATGTTCACGGATTTCGACGTTCGCTCCGTCAAGCGTGCCGACTGTCAGCGCGCCGTTCAGCGACAGCTTCATGTTGCCCGTCCCCGAGGCCTCCTTGCCGGCGGTTGATATCTGTTCGGACAGGTCCGCGGCTGGGATCAGCATCTCGGCCATCGAGACGTTGTAATTTTCGGGATAGACCACCTGAAGCCATTGGCGCGTCACGGGGTCGATGTTCACGGTCGCGGCGACGTCGTTGATCAGACGGATGATCGATTTCGCCATCGCATAGCCTGGCGCGGCCTTGCCACCGAACAGTTTGACGCGCGGCGTCCATGTGGCGCCGGGTGCATCGCGCATGTCGTTCCACAGTGCGATCGTCTCGAGGATGTTCAGAAGCTGGCGTTTGTATTCGTGGATGCGCTTGATCTGAATGTCGAACATGGCATCCGGGTCGAGCGGCGCGTGTCCCCGCGCGACGAGCCATTCGGACAAACGCACCTTGTTGTCGCGCTTGGCACCTGCAAACGACGTCCTGAAAGACTCATCGGCGATCTGGGGCTCGAGTGCGGTCAATTGCTCCAGATCCGTGACCCAGCCGTCGCCGATCGTATCGGTGATCAGGCCGGACAACGCAGGATTTGCGGAATGGAGCCAGCGGCGCGGAGTAACGCCGTTGGTCTGGTTGATGATCCGGCCCGGATAAGCGGCATTCAGATCGTGAAAGACGGTTTCCTTGACCAGTTCCGAATGCAGCGCCGAGACGCCGTTCACCCGGTGCGCCATGACGAACGCAAGGTCGCCCATCTTGACCGACCCGTGCTCGATCAGATGCGTCCCCGTCGTGGCAATCGTCCGGGTCTGCAATTCGCAGACGATCTGATGATGACGCGGGAGGATGCGTTGGAACATGTACTCCGGCCACCGCTCCAGTGCCTCGGGCAGAAGCGTGTGGTTGGTGTAGCCGAGGCATGCGCGGGCAAGATCGACCGCAGTGTCGAATGCCATGCCGTGGTCGTCCAACAGCAGGCGGATCAGTTCCGGCCCCGCCAGCGCGGGATGCGTGTCGTTCAGCTGGATCGCGACATGGTCGGGCAATGTTTCCATCGCGAAGCCCTCCGACACGAACCGCCGCATCAGGTCGTGCAGGGAAGCCGCGGTGAAGAAATACTCCTGCTTGAGCCGAAGCTCCTTTCCGCCTTCCGTCGTGTCGTCCGGATAGAGAACACGCGACAGGGTGCGGGCCAGGGCTTCCGGCGCGGACGCGCCGATGTAGTCGCCGCGGTTAAAGGCGGCGAGGTCGAAGTGTTGCGTCGGCAGCGCTGCCCAGAGGCGAAGGGTATTCACCCACCGCGCCTGCCAGCCGACAACCGGCGTATCATAGGCCTTGGCGATCACCTTTTCCCCGGGGTGCCAGACGGCCTTACCGTCCCGATGCTCTACATGCCCGCCGAATCCGATTTCATAGCGAACCTCGGCACGCTCGAATTCCCATATGTGCCGTTCAGCAAGCCAAGCCTCGGCCGTCTCGACCTGCCGGCCGTCGTCGAAATGCTGCTCGAACAGCCCGTGCTCATAACGGATGCCATAGCCATAGGCCGGAATCCCGAGGGTCGAGAGGCTGTCGAGGAAGCAGGCCGCGAGGCGACCAAGGCCGCCATTCCCAAGGGCCGCGTCCGGTTCCTCGGAGACAAGGGCATCGTAATCCTGTCCGAGGCTCTGCATCGCTTCGATCGCGATATGTTCCAGCCCGAGGTTCATCGTGACGTCCTCGATCAGACGCCCGATCAGGAACTCCAGCGACAGATAATAGACGCGCTTTCCCGCGGCGGCATAGGTCGCCTGCGTGCTGTCGAACCAGGGATCGACGACGCCATCCCGCACCGTCAGCGACAGCGCCAGCCGCCAGTCGTAGCGAGACGCATGGTCGGGGTTCTTTCCGAGCGAGGTTTTCAGATGTCGCAGAACGTCATCGGCAAAGGCATCGACGGTCGGGAGGGTCAAGGTGTCTTTGGGCATGGACAGCTGTCCTGTGATTGAACGGATGGGGATCGGAACCGGGCTTGGTCGTGATCTAACGGGGAAACGTGCGGAAGAACATGGGGCGCATACGGGCTTGCGTCAGGGTGTAAAAATATTCACCAGGACCGGCTGGGGGTAACTAGCTGTTTTTGCGGCGCAAGTAATGCCCCGATTTCTGCACGGCTGCCATGCGTTTCATGGGAACCCGGCGCCGGGGGTGGCGATGGCGATGACCTCAAACGGGCCAAGGAGAACCGTTTCGCCCAAGTCCCTTTCACGTTCCGAGGGGTCAAAGAGCGATCGTCCGCGCATCGACAAGCCGTCGGGAGGGTCGAAATCAATGGTCGTCGCGCCGAAGTTCGCGACGACTGCAATCCGCTCGGCCCCGAACTCCCGCGCATAGGCCATGACCTGCGGATGGTCCTCCGCGAAGGGAACGTAGGTGCCAAAGCGAACCGTATCCGACACGCCGCGCAGGGCGATCAGGGCACGGTACCGCGCGAACACGCCCGCCGGATCGGCACGATCCCTCGCCACGTTGACCACCGATGAATTCGGATTGATCCCGATCCACGGGGTCCCCGTGCTGAACCCCGCTCCCGGCGTGTCGTCCCACTGCATCGGCGTTCGGCCATTGTCGCGGCTGGAGGTTCGGGCAGCCGCAAGAAACGTCTCCTCGGACATGCCGCGCGCGGTTTCGATCCTGTGAAAATTCAGGGTTTCGACGTCGCGAAACTGATCCACGCTCGTGAAGGGCGCGTTCGTCATTCCGATTTCTTCGCCCTGAAAGACGAATGGGGTCCCCTTCATCAGGTGCAGCACCGTCGCCAGCATTTTGGCCGAGGCGACCCGATACATGCCGTCGTCGCCGAAAGCCGAGACCGCGCGGGGCAAGTCGTGATTGCACCAGAACAACGCGTTCCACCCGTCAGTCGCGCAGACCGCCTGCCAGTCGTTCAGGGTCTTCTTGAGGGCAGGCAGGTCCATCGACCGCGGTTGCCACTTTCCGTGATCTCCGTCCCATCGCTGTGTCACGTGAGCGAACTGGAACACCATCGAAAGTTCACGTCGATCGCGGCCGCAATAGAGCAGGGCAGTCTCCGGCGTCGCGCTCCAGACTTCGCCGATCGCCACGGTCTCGGGCTCCGACAGGACCGCGGCCCTCATCTCGCGCAAGTGATCGTGCAAAAGCGGGCCATTCACGGTGATGCCCTTGTCCACGTCCTTGCCGAGCAGATCGATCACATCCATCCGAAAGCCCGCGACGCCACGTTCGAGCCACCACCTCATCATCTCATGAATGGACCGCCGCAGGACCGGATTGTGCCAGTTCAGATCGGGTTGCCTCGGGTCGAAGAGGTGAAGGTAATATTGTCCGGTCGCCGCGTCCAGCGTCCAGGCTGGTCCGCCGAAGATCGATTGCAGCGCGGTAGGCGGGCCGCCATCCGGTGCCGGATCGCGCCAGACATAAAAGTCGCGGAGCGCTGCGTCCCGCGCGGCGCGCGCCTTTTTGAACCAATCGTGTTCGTCCGAGGTGTGGTTGACCACCAGGTCCATGACGATCCGGATGCCGCGCGCCCGCGCTTCGGCCAACAGGACATCGAAATCGGCCAGTGTTCCGAATTCCGGTGCGATGTCGCGGTAATCGGAGATGTCATAACCGTTGTCGACCATTGGCGAGCGATAGACGGGCGACAGCCAGATGAACCCGACGCCAAGGTCTGAAAGATGACCCAGCCGCGCAGTGATGCCGGGGATGTCACCGATGCCGTCTGCGTTGGAGTCGCAGAAACTGCGGGGATAAATCTGATAGCCGACGGTGCTTTGCCACCAGGGCGTCGTCATGCGTCGGTCAACCGACCGTACCAGAACCCGTTCGGACCGAGCTCCAACCCCGCCTCCGTCACCTTTGCACGCTCTGCGATCAGCATTGAACCGGCAGTCACGTCGGGGAGGGCAAGGGGGGTGGTGCCTATGTTGAATGCGCAGAAAATCTCACCGCCCCTGACGCAGGCCAGAGCCGGATCTGGCACGTCGAGAAACACGGTGTCACCGGTCCGCAGCGCCGTCTCGTCCCGGCGCAGCGCCATCAGGGCCCGGAAGGTTTCCAGCACGCTGTCTTCGACACCGGCCTGACTGTCGACGGCCCGCTCGGCCTGCGGGGCTTTGGTCGGCAGCCATGTCCGATTTGCCTTCGAGAAGCCGGCGTTGGCCGCCTTCGCTTCCCAGACCATCGGCGTGCGGCTCGCATCGCGGCCCTTAACCTCTGGCCAGAAGGCCATGCCTTCCGGATCCACGATCTCGTCGCGGGTCAGTTGCGTGTCGCTCAGGCCCAACTCTTCGCCCTGATAGACGCAAATGCCCCCCTGCAGCGACAAGAGGATCGCACCCGCAAGCTTGGCAAAGGCATCCTGATCGGCCGCAAACTTCGACCATCTGGTCACCGGCCGATTGTGATCGTGGCTCGACATGGCCCAGCAGGGATAACCGTTTAGCCCCTCGGCAAACATCCCCTCGACCTGCTTGCGGATATGCGCCGGGGTGAAGTCCGGCCCGGTCAGGGCCAGGGTGTATCCCATGTGCAGCCGACCGGGAGAGGAGTACTCCGTCAGTCGCTCGACCGGATGGTGCCCCTCGCCGATTTCGCCGACGCTCATCGTCGCGCCATAACTGTCGAGGAGGGCGCGCACCCGCTCCATGAAAACGAGGTTCTCGGGCTGGTTCTTGGAGTAGATGGGATACTGCATCTCGAACGGCTTGTAGTCCGGTTCGGTTTTTTCACGCCAGTCGGGCGGATTGTCCCGCAACTGCAGGTCGTGAAAATAATGGTTCACGGCATCCAGTCGGAACCCGTCAACACCCCGGTCCAACCAGAACCGCATCGTGTCGAGAATCCAGTCCTGGACGTCGGGGGAATGCGCGTTCATGTCAGGTTGCGCCGACAGAAACTGGTGAAAATAATACTGCCTGCGACGGACATCCCAAGTCCAGGCCGGGCCCCCGAAGATCGCCTGCCAGTTGTTTGGTGGGCTGCCGTCGATCTTGGGATCCGCCCAGACGTACCAATCCGATTTATCGTTGTCGCGGGACGCGCGGCTTTCGATGAAGAACGGATGTTCTTCGGAGGAATGGGAGAATACCTGATCGATGATGACCTTCAGCCCAAGTTCGTGGGCCCGTGCCGTCAAGGCCTCGAAGTCGTCGAGTGTGCCGAAACTGGGATCGACATTCCGGTGATCGGCCACGTCATAGCCCATGTCCGCCATGGGCGACGTGAAGAAGGGGCTGATCCAGATCGCATCCACCCCAAGTTCGGCGACGTAATCGAGGCGGCGCGTGATACCCTTGAGATCGCCCGTCCCGTTGCCGGTATCGTCCTGAAAGCTGCGGGGATAGATCTGGTAAATGACGGCGCCGCGCCACCATTCCGGGGTATCTTTCATGGGGCTGGCCTCTGCTCGGGATGAACCTTGTCCCGCGTTACCGCGCCTGCGCCTCCCGGCGCAAGCGTCGCTACGCGCCGAAGCGTGCGCTGTAATCACTCACCAGCAGGTGCACGGGGATCGCATCTTCTTCGATTTCGGCAAAGCGTCCGATCGGGTCGCGGAAGATATTGTCCGTCTCGTCGTCGTTGACGGTCGAAACTTCACCGATCAGCACGTCGCCGCCATCGCCCCAGAACGCGTGCCAGTCGCCAGGGCGCAGCGTCACGCTTTCTCCGGGCGCAAGCTTGAGCTTCGTGCCCGGCGCGTAGTCCATCGCGATACCATCGCACCAGACACGGCCGCCGCGATCCCCGGCAAATCCGCCCGCGTCGTCTGATCCGTAGAGTTCGACAACCAAGGTGGCCCCGCCCCGGTTGATGATGTCCTCGGCCTTGAGGACATGGGTGTGCATCGGCGAAAGCTGATCCTGTTTCGAGATCAACAACTTTTCAGCATAGCACATGCCCCGGCCCGCCGTCAGATCCGACAGAAGGCCGTTGCGCAGGGTGAACAGGAACAGACCCATCTCATCGTAGCGGCCGGCGCCGTAGTCGGTGATGTCCCAGCCGCAGCGCGCGTCGATGACATGGCGGGCGTGGCCCGCACGTTCAGCAAAATCCTCCGGCGTCCAATAGGCGAAAGGCGGCAGGGCAAATCCGTGTCTGCGGATCATCGCATCCGCATCCGCCAGTACGTCGTTGATGCGGGACCGTTTCATGAGAACTCCGGGAATATGCGCCGGCGATGGGCTACGTCTCAGAACCGGCGCCGCAGCCGGCCCAACGATGTCACAGATTGCGGGCGATTTCTTCGGCGAGTTTCAACCAGGCGGCTTCGTGTGCCCCGATGATCGAGACGTAGGTATCATCGGCCACCGGCACCCGCACCGCAAAGCTCTCGATCTGGCCCCGACCGGTTTCGCGTCCAAGCGCATAGCTCCCCGTAAGACGCAACTGCCCGTCGGACTGCACGATCATATCCTCGACGAAGACCGAAACCTCTACGTCCGGAAAGCCTGACAGAGGCCAGGGTTCGACGGCGACGGAGGCGTTGGTGATCGTGTTGAGGTGCCGGGTGAGACTGCCTGCCATTGCACGGTCCGGCAGATCCGCCCAGAGCTTGCCGGTGTCGGTCGAGATCGAGCCATCGGGGTTCTGGATCGCTATCTCCTGGTTGACGGCGTATTCCGGGATCGAGATGTCGTTGATCTGCACCGTGTTGGCACGCACGTTCAGGCGCAGCTCCGACACGGATGGAGGTGGCACGAAGAACTGCGTGTCAGAACAGGCCGATACGACGAGGAGCGCGAGAAGGGGTGCGAAACGGATCAATGGACTACCTTCCCAGCAGCAGAGAATTCGGATTACGTTCGATGGTGCGCGACAGCGAAGAGACATCCTCCGCCGCGCGGGTCGCGGCCCTGAGTGCGGCGAAGAGTTCGGTGTTGACACGACTGCCATCGCCGTATGCTTGGAGCAATCCACCGGCTTGATTGGTCAACGTCTGGAGCTGGGCCACGAGTGTCGGCAAATCCTGCGCGGACTGCGCGATGCTGTCCGCCGCACCGGCCGTCGAGCGCAGGGTGGCGTTGAGATTGTCGATCGTCCCGCCCGTCCGGATCGTCTCGATCGTCCGCCGCAATTCTTCCAGGGTCTGGACCAGAACCACCGGCACGTCGTCGGCTTCGTCCGACGAGAGAAATGCATCGGCAGTCTGCATCAAAGACGTGGTGGCATTGACCAACTCGTCCAGGGCAAGGCCCTCGGCCTTGGTCGTCAGGCGGTTCAGGCCCGCGCCCAGTTCTTCGGCCTGCGCGAGAATACGTTCCGCACGCGCGCTGAGTTCCGGCAGGTTTCGCGTGCCTTCAGCCACCGAAACAGCGGCATCCTCGGCGGCGGAGAGTGCGGCAGTCAGGCGCGCGCCGGCTTCCTGGGCGGCCAGTTGCGCGGTGATCGCGCGGATGTCGGCACTCGTGGCCGCAAGGTCGGACAGGATTGCCGTCAACTCCGGCGATGCGATCAGGCGGCTGCCGTCTTCGACGAGGGCGAGCGCGGCAGACGGCAGAGCGCGCGTGGACTCGTCCGCCAGCAGAACGTCAGCATTTGCAACGAGCGTGTTGATGTTCGCCGCAATCGCAGGAAGATCGACCGTTCCATCGGCAATATTGCGGGCGGCGTCCGTTGCAGCGCTCAGCGCATCGCCAACACGGCCGGTCAGATTGTCCCGGGTCAGGCTCTCCGTCAGAGCGGAGATGTTCCCGGCAGCCGTTTCGATATCGACAAGAACGCTGGCCACCTCAGGCGAGTCAAGAATGTCGCGCCCGTCCCGGATCAAACCGCGCCCGTCTTCGATAGCCGCGAGCGCCGCGCCCGGAATGGCCTGCGTCTCGGGAGCCCCGGCCAGCCTGTTCAGGCTTTCGAGCAAGTCGGTAGCTGAGGTCAGAAGCTCTTCCACGGGCAATTCGCTGATGCGGTTGAAGACCCCCTCGGCGTTCGCCGTCAGCGTCGAGGCCTCGGTTGCGACAGTCGGTATCAACGGGTTGTCGGCGACGCCGATCTCGAGCCTGTCGGCGGGCACGTCCGGTACTTCGAGAAGTTCGATCGCGAGGCTGCCACCGAAAAGCGACGTCGACACGAGCTTGGCCCGCAAGCCGCCTTCGACGAGATCGCCGATATAGTCGAGGCCTTCAAGGTCGGTCTGCATGTCTTCGAGGCCCATCTTCACGGGCTGAAGCGACATCACTGCAAGAAGCTGCACACGTTGTACGCGGTCGTCGGGACGCACGAAGCCGGTGATCGCGGTGACGGTTCCCACGCGGACGCCGCGATATCTGACGGGTGCTCCGGATGCGAGACCGTCCAGCGCACCGGGAAAGAGCGCCGACAGCGTGATGGACCGCGTGGAGGGCGCTTCGAAGGTCGAAGCACGGGCTTCGGCTTCGTCCGGGAAAATCGTGAAGACCGTTCCCGATTCCACTGCGTCTCCGCCGGAGATGAGCGTGTCGAAATTGACCCCGCCCTCGAGAATGGAGGCGAGCGACCCGATGCGCAGGTCGACTCCGCCGGTCCCGACACCGACCGTGATGCCCGATGCGTCCCAGAACCGTGTCGCAGTGGACAGTTGCCGGTCATAGGGTGCGCGAATGAAGGCATCGATCCGGATTTCCGATCCGTCCGGCGAAAGGCGGGGTTCCGCGACCTGTCCGACCTCGATCCCGCGATAGAGGATTGGCGCGCCCGGTCCGAGACGGGAGCTTTCGCGCGACGAAAGAACGATCGCCGTGCCATCGACCCCGGGGGGCACGATCGGCGCACGCTCGTCCCCCATGAAGGCAACCCGCGATGCCCCCAGATCGCTGTCCCATGTGCCCTCGATGTAAGTGCCCGAGAGGATCGTATTCAAACCCTCGACGCCGCGCGCCGATACCTCCGGCTGGACGACCCAGAACGCCGCGTCTTCGTCGAGATAGGGTGCGATATTGTTCGACACGCGGACATAGACGTTCACCCGGCTGAGGTCTTCGGAAAAGCCCACATCCTCTACCACCCCGACAGTCACTTCGCGGTACCGCAAAGTGGTCTGACCGATGGTTACGCCGGACGCATCCGGAAAGGAGATCCTGATCAGGACACCGCGATTGGAATAGCTCTGCCATGCGATGGCCAGCGCGATGAGCACGGCGACGATCGGCACCAGCCAGACGGCCGAGACGACCCGGCGCTTGCGGCGGGCGGGTTCCATGTTCGGCGCATGCGGCGCGCCCGAATTATCGGTCATGTGACAAGGTCTCTATTCGGTCCCATATGGCGCGGCTGTCGAAGCTCAGTGCCGAAAGCATCGTGAAAACAACGGAGAGGGCGAAGCAGACTGCCGCAATTCCGGGGTTGATCGTCGCGAGCAGCTTGAATTGCACCAGCGCGACCAGAATGGCCACCACGAACACGTCTATCATGGACCAGCGGCCGATCCATTCGACGAATTCAAACAGATGGAGCAGGTGCGCTGGCTTTTGTCCGTGCGGCTTGCGCACGACGAGAGCCAGGTAAGCGATGGCGATGAACTTGCCGACGGGAATGATGACCGAGGCGAAGAACACGATGAACGCCACCCCGTAGGATCCGTAGTGCACAAGCTCGATGACGCCGCCGACAATCGTCGATTCCGACTCCCGGCCTGCGGTGGCGGTCAGCAGCATCGGATAAAGATTTGCCGGGATGTAGAGCATCAGTCCGGCGATCCACCAGGCCCAGACCCTTTGCAGAGAGGTCGGGTCGCGGCTGACCAGGGGCCCGCCGCAACGCGGACAGGTCTCGGTGCCGCCCGGTGAAACACGGGTGCAATGTCGGCATCCCACGAGACCCGCATCGAGAGCGGTCAGCGCAACGTTGCCTGATCCAGTGCCGTCCATATCGAATGCTTGCTCATCTGACTGTCTTGAAGCGCGTTGATAACCACGATGGCCGTGAATGACCAGAAGGCCGGTCCCATCGACAGCGATGCCAGCCCCGCCAGTTTGACGAGCGCGACGGCAACCCCGACCATGAAGATCTCGGCCATTGCCCATGGTTTCAGGATTTCCGCCCAGCGGAGCGCGAAGGTTGCGCCGGGCAGGCTGGTGCGATCGATCGAAAGCGGACCGAGCGCCCAGACGATCAGACCGAGACGCAGAACCGGCAGAACGATCACGAAGGCGGCGACGGCGATGGACAGAGGTGCCATCACCCCTTGGCTGAACGACATCACCGTCTCGAAGACCGACGCCTTGTTGCCGAACACGCCGTTGCGCAACTCAAGAAAAGGGTAGAACACGACGATCGTCATCAGCACCAGCGATGTTGCCGCCAGCACCACGATGCGCAGGATCGCTTCGGGGCGACCCACCGCAATGACCGTCTTGCACCTGATGCACCGTGCGCGTTGACCGTCCGGGATATCCGGAAACTCGTGCAGGGCATCGCACACCGGGCAACAGACCATATCCGGCGTCGGAACCACCTTCAGTAGTCTCTCTCGAAGAAGACCCCGACGGAACTCTCACCGGCTGCACCGGTGGAGCCGCGCACAGTGAAATTCGGCGTGAGGTCGAGGTTGAGTGAAATGGTCGCATCTCCCGTCTGGCCAACCTCGACGTCGGTATAGAGATTGTCCGACAGATACTTTCCGGCGCGGATCGCCGTGTTTCCTTCGCTGTCCGTCGTCACGTCCAGATCGTCGAGGCCAGCGTTTCCGCGCAACCGTTCCAGCAGGCCACCACTGCCGCGCCCGGCAAGCGTCGCCACCGAGTTTGCGAGTTGCAACGCCTGCAGGGGCGACAGCTGGCTCAGGTCCCGACCAAAGAAGATCTGTGCAAGGATTTCCTCCTGCGGGACATCGGGGCTGGATCCGAACACGACCCCGATGTCGTTGGCGGGGCCTTCGACGCTGATCGATGCCGTCAGGGCGTCCGTCTCGGTGATGGCGACCAGCCGGATGTAGGGGATCAGGCTGCCCTGAAAGCTTATTTCGCCCTCGTCGAGGTCGAACCGCTGCTGCAGGATATCGAGACGTCCTCGAACCAGTTCAAAAGCGCCGGCAGTCACCGGAGTGTTGGTGGTCCCGGTGAGTTGCAGGTTTCCGCCGAGTTCCGCATCAAGTCCGCGCCCGCGTACGAAGATGCGTCCGGGGGCGGAAACTGTCAGGTTCAGACCAAATTCGGGTCCGGACGGCCCGGCGGCTTCGGCTTGCGAAGCGGCATCCTGACCGGCGCGGGCAAGGGTGCGCTGGACCGGGCGCGGCACGGACAGATGGCGGATCGGGGGCAGGTCGCCGATAGCGGTCAGCCCTGAGGACGGAACCGCGATCTCTGCCTCGTCCACGATCACCCGTCCTGAAATCAGCGCACCACCCGTCAGCGGCCCGGCAATCGACAGGTCACCCTGAACGCGCGCCGTATAGAGTTTCGGGTCTTCCAGCACCAATCTGAAGCCGGCCTGCAGATTGGCGTTGAACGGGGCGGCCAGATCGACCGGACCGGTTACGGAGATGCTTCCACCGGTTTGAAGGCCTGCCGTTACATCGATCTGGGCCCTGCCACCGGAGAGCGTGATCGTCGCATCCACCGGCTCCAGCCCGTTCCGCAAGGTAGGCAGGGACAGAGCGGCACCGGACGTGCGAACAGTGCCCGAGACGGATTGAAGACCGGGCGGGCCGTTGACGGTCAGGTCGAATGCGGCGACTCCAGCAAGCCGCCGGGGTGCCAGGATGCCGTTTGCAAGGCCAAGCGGGGCGCCGCCCGAGACCGCAAGGTCAAGCCTGCCGCCAGCAGCGACCGTCCCCGAAACGTCTGCGGTGGTTCCCGACGGCCCATTGACCCTGAGGTCGAGGCGGTAATCGTCGGCTGGCTGCGAGATCGCCCCGGACACGCGCAGGGGTCCGGAGATGTCCGGGGCGAGCGGCGAGATGTCTGGCACGGCCAAGTCGATGTCGACCGCGATCGGCGCGCCGGCGACGACACCGGCCACAGCCAATCGCGCGCCCAGAGGACCGCCTGCGTCAAGTTCTGCGCGCCAGACGCCGTTTCGCTGTTGGGCGTCGAGCTGTGCCGTCAGCGCGCCCGGAAGCTGGGGCACCACGGCAGCCGCATTCGGCAATCGCAGCGTTGCCGAGACCTCTGGTCCGGCCTCTGGCAGGCGCGCACGTGCCGTGGCCGTGGCACCGAACGGACCTGACGCATCGACGTCAGCGCTCCAGATACCGTCGCGCTGCCGCGCCGACAGTGCGACGTCCAACGGTCCGGCAAGCTGCGGGGTGATCGTCGCGGAGTTGGGGATCCTGGCCGTGATGTCGAGTTCTGGACCCGCCTCCGGCAGGCTTGCGGAGACGCTGAGGGCCGCATCGTAAGGGCCGGTGCCGTCCAGATCGATCTGCCAGCCGTTCGGCGCCTGCACCGCCATCCCGGCCGCGTCCAGTCCGCCCGGAACACCCGGTGCGAAAGCTGCTAGTCGCGGCACCGACACCGTGAAGTCCACCGCGAGAGGTGTGTCGGTCAGCACCGTTTCGACTGTCGCGCGCGTGCCCTCCGGGCCGGTTGCGCGGGCATCGACGGTCCAGTCTTCTCCCGTCCGGGCCAGCACGGCGTCGAGGCTCAGGGTGCCTTCGACGGCTGCGACGAAGGCCTCCAGCCTCGGAACGGTCGCGGCGATCTCCAGCCTGGGTGCCGGGCCCGTCATCGGACCGCGCAGGCGAAGTGTCACGTCTTCCGGCGCGTCGAGCCGCGTGTCGGTCACGAAAGCTGCGCCCTCCTGCACGATCCGACCCGCAAGCGAGACGGGACCGGCCAACGCCGGGACGGTCGACAGGGCCGGAACCGGCGCGCTGAGGTCGGGCAGGCTCGCGGTATAGTCGATGTCGATCTGCGCGCCGGCAATCGGTCCATTGACCGCCGCGACAAGCCCCCATGGTCCTTGCAAGCCGGCGTCCAGCGACCAGACGCCGTCCGCACCCGTTGCGCGTCCATTGACGGCAAGCGCGCCGGGAATGCCATCCACGAATGCGGCGATCTGAGGAACAGACAGGTCGAATGTCACGTCCGGTGCAGGGCCAGTGAACGTTCCGGCTGCATTCAGAGCCACGTTCTGCGGCGCCGCGAGGGCCGCGGTCCCGGACCAGAACCCCTCGGGGTTTTCGGCAAGCATGACCTCTGCGGTGACGGCGCCTTCAAGTCGCGGATCGACGATCGCGCCATCCGAAAGGGCGACATTCAAGTTTGCCGCGCTGGCCTGCCCTTCGGTCCGAGAGGGCGCATCCTGTGACAGCAGGGCCGCGTTGCCCGAAACGGTGGCCTGCGCGTTGATCAGGTCCAGCGTGTCGAGATACGTGCCCGTCACGTCGCGTCGAGCGGCCAGGGTCAGATTTGTCGAACCTGCCAGAACGGCGTCGGCTTGCGCGATTCCGGTCGTCAGGTCTGTCGTCTCACCCACTGCGGTCAGGTCGAAAGCGCCGCCAACCGGCGCCAGACCACCGGACACCGCCAGCGTCGCCGCCCCGCCCAGCTCCCGTCCCGCCAGCCCTGACAGCCGGGCCAGATCCTCGATCACCGTGCGGAGCGTGAGGGTGACCGGAAGTGCACTGTCATCGGTCGCGATCTCGATGGCACCGTCCGCCGAAAGGGCAGGTCCGCGCAACCGCAAATCGTCGATCCGGATCGAAGCGCCCTCGGCCCAACCGATGTTCGCGGTGAGTTCGGCCTCTGACCCGACGGCCTGCGCCAAGGCCGCATCGACGAAATCCATACCCCCAGCGGACAGGCTCAGGTCGGAGGTTGCCGCCGTCACGACTCCCGCTTGCCGCACCAGACGGCCGCGTGCCGCAATAGACGCGAGTTCCAGCGTCAGGACAGGGTGGTTTAGTGCCCTGAGCGACAGGTTCAGGTCCCAGTCGTCTGAGACAGACGCGTCATGGCGGAGGGCAAAGTCCGATCGACCCAACTGGATGACTTCGGCCGTCGGAAGCAGCACCGGCGTGCCATCCTCGGCGGCAAGTTCCCCGGTGATGTCGAGAACGCTGGGCCAGCCGTCCGCGCCGATCTCGGCGCGTCCGCTGAGCGACAGGGCGGCGGTCGAGATGTCGAGGCGGTCCAGACGGGTGCCGCCCTCGGCGAGAAGGACACCGCTGGCCAGAAAGCCGATGTCGTCTCCGAAAAAGGGCTGATAGCGCGGTGCGAACAGGCTGGTCACATCGCCACCCAGATCGGCGGAAAAGCGGCGTCCGGCTTCGACCCCTGCAAGGGTGACCCGCCCTGTCAGCCGGTCCTGTCCCTCTGAGGCGACCGCGATATCGGCGGCGAAATCGTCCAGTGGGCCCGAGCCCGCAACGGTCAGGTCGATGGCAGGTTGGCCCGGAAGGTTCAGCAGGCCCGCGGCCAGGCCACCCTCGGCCTCCGACACGGCGACATTGATTTCGAGCGCTGTGGTTTCTGCGTCATAGGACGCGGCAATGTCGAACGTGCCGGCGACATCGTCCAGCCGGGTCGCGTTGATCGATACGGTTCCGGAGCCATCTGCCAGTTGCGCGGAGGCCTCCAACGCGAGCGACACCTCCTGCCCGATAAGCGCGGCACCGAGGTCGATCCGCTCGGCCGCGATTAAGCCGATGTCTACCGAGACGGGGAGATCGGGCAACGAAAAACCGCTGGAGCCCGCATCGGGCAAAGCTTCGACGCCTTCCGGGGGAAGGGGAGCCCTTTCAACCGAGATCAAACCGGCGGACAGCCGTGTCACTTCGAGCCTGCCGCGCAGCAAAGCGCCCCGGTTCCAGTCCAGAACGACGTTCTCCATCCGCAGCCAAGGACCCTGGTCGTCGGAAATCGTCAGACGTTCCAGCGAGGCTTCACTGCTCAAAGCGCCTTCGAAGCCGTCGATCCTCACGGACAAGCCGGGGGCTGCCAGATTGTCTTCGATCAGCGCAGTCAGAAATCCGCGATCGCGCTCTTCCGTGGTGTCCTGCGCTTGGGCGGGCAGGGCAAGGAAAAGGGCGAGGGGAAGGAAAAAAAGACGCATCAGAATGCCTGCCCTATGCCGATGTAGACTTCGAAGCCGCTGTTGTCGTCCGGCCCCGAGACCGGCACGCCGAGGTCGACCCGTATCGGACCGATGCCCGTATTGTACCGCAAGCCGATGCCGGCTCCGACATGGGTTTCCCCGTCAGACCAGTCGCTTGCGGAGCTGATGCGCCCCGCGTCGACAAAGCCGACGACGCCTATGGACTCGGTGACATTCTGCCGGATCTCACCTGACAGACCCAGGAACGAACGTCCGCCGACCCTGCGACCGGACGGGAGGATCACGCCAAGCTGCTGGAAAGGCTGTCCCCGCACCGTGCCGCCACCGCCCGAAAAGAAGAGATCGTCCGCGGGAACGTCGGCCAGATCGGGACCGGCGACGGTTCCGATCTGCAACCGGGCAGCGATCACGGTTCTGTCTTCTGGTCCGAAGCCCTGATACCCGCGCAGGTCGGCGGTGAAACGCACGCCGGATCCGGCAGTCTCGAAGCCGTGGAATGGTGCCAGACCGGCTTCGACATAATATCCGTCGGAGGGGTTCAGGCTGTCGTTGCGGCGGTCATATTGGGCTGTCAGGGGGAGCGACAGAATGCTGAAATTGCGCGTCCCGAAGGCATCCGTGACCCGCGACCGGGCAAAGGCGATGCCGTAGGTGTATTCGAACTCATCGCTGACGATCCGACGCGCGCCGACGCCGACTTCGGCTCGGTCGCTGCTGAAGTCCAGCTCGTCAAGGCTTTCGATCTCGCCCGTGATGTAGAGGTCGGTCTCCGGGTTGAATGTCGCGGGGCTGTTGTAGGCGAAGGACAGGCGCACGTCTTCCCCACCGCTGTCTCCGCCAATTCCATTGATCTCACCCTCAACACGAAGGCTGTCGGCGTAGCCGGTCAGGTTGCGGTGGAGCCAGTACGTCGAGAGGCTCAGGCCTTCGGATGTTCCGATCTCCGCGCCGGCACCAAAGCGCCTTGGAAGCCGCTCAACGACCTGCACTTCCAGTGGAAGCGTGTCGCCGGGCCCGATCTCTTCGGCTTCAACGATGGAGACCGACCGAAACGCCCCGGTTCTTTGAAGGCGCTGTGCCGCATCGGCAATCTGCTCGGGATCGAACTGTTGACCCGGACGCAAATCGACAATCCTGTCGATCTGGCGCGTTCGGACGGCCTCATTTCCCGAAATCTGCAAGGGACCGTAGGACAGCCTTGGACCGGGGGCCAGGGTCAGCGCCGCGTTGAGCCGACTGACCGCGTGATCCGCCGTGACC
>JBARXR010000286.1:0-5402 GCA_049647445.1 Jannaschia sp.
GTATGCGTCGTCCCCGTCGGCAAGCGTGACGTCCTCGCCGGTGACCGGCCCGCCCCAGGCGCGCGTGACCTCACGCGTCGCCCCGGCATCGACGACGGTATCGTCTGGCGAGAAATAGAACAGCGCAGGCACCGTCGCCGCGGCCCAGTCCAGCCTTTCGGCATGATCGATAAGCGCTTGCATCGGCAGCAGGGCGACTGTCGGATATTCCGTCGTCCAGTGCCGGGCATGGCGCGTGTTCTGCGGTGCGAACGACCGCGTCTCTCCGGCGATGAGCGGCACCCAATACCGCGCGCCCGGCCAGGACAGCAGGTCGCCCGCCGGGTTGGCGACCCGAAAGTTCGGCGACACGAGAATCACGCCGGCCAGATCGCGGCGCAGGTCCGACAGGGATGGATCGGCCGCCAGGATACCGGCCAGCGTGCCCCCGGTGGACGTCGCGATCACGATGACCCGGTCACCGATCCGACGGCCGATCTCCATCGCCTCCGCCACATCCTCCAGCCAGTCGCCTGCATCCGGTTCTGCCATGGCAGGGCCGTCGCGACCGTGACCCGCCAGCCGCTGGAAGAACACGTTCGCCCCAAGCGCCTCGGCCACCCGCTCGGGGACCGGGCGGATCTCCCAGGGGCTTGCGGAAAAGCCATGCAGATAGACGATGGAAAGCGCGGTCCGGCGACCCGGCGCACCGGCCCAGAGCACCTTTTTCGCGCTGTCGGGCCGCAGGTTCTTGACCCGACCCTCCCTGTCGGCCAGCCAGCCATCGATGTCCTCGGGCAGCGTCTCGGCATCGAAGGCGATGTCCGTGTCGACGTCTTCGTAGGGACCGACGATCCAGAGCGCTGTCACGGCGACGACGAGACCCAGCAGGATCCAGACCAGCCCACGCAGAACCGCTTTCATCGCTTCCCTCCCCCAAGGACGTGGCGATCAGGCCCAGTCGGGCCGGAGAGGTCAAGCTCCGATGCGATCCAGCACGTCCGTGACGCTGCGTTCGACGAGGGTCAGGCAGTCGGGCGTGGAGAACCGGTGATCGGCCCCGTCCACCAGCGTCAGCCGCATGTCCGGACCATCGGCATGATCGAGCAGCCGCAGCGCCGTCGCCACCGGGACATCCGCATCCGCCGTTCCCTGAAGAAAACGCGCCGGGACCGGCAGGGCCAAGGGCTTGCGCAGGACAAGGCGATTGCGCCCCTCCTCGATCAGGTGCCGCGTGATGACATAGGGGGCGCCATAGTCCGACGGCACGGCGATCCGGCCCTTTTCGAACAGTTCGACCCGTTGGTCGGGGGTGAAGTTCTCCCAAAAGCCGTCTTCCGTGAAATCGGGGGCTGCGGCGACGGTCACCAGGCCCGCGACCCGCTTCGGGTGATGCCGCGCAATCAACAGGGCGATCCATCCGCCCATGGAAGAGCCCACCAGGATTTGCGGGCCGCTTGTGGCATGGGCGATGACGGCCAGCGCATCCTCGTACCAATCCCCGATGCACCCCGCCTCGAACACGCCCCCCGACTGACCGTGGCCGGAGTAGTCGAGCCGCAGGAACGCGCGGCCGTTCGCCGTCGCCCAGGCCTCCAGCGCGACGGCCTTGGTCCCGGCCATGTCCGACCTGAAACCACCAAGGAAAACGACGCCCGGACCGGTGCCTTCGGTCACGTGATAGGCCAGTCGATTTCCGTTGCGCGTTACATGGTCCGCCATGCGTCACCCCCATATCCGCTCTAGATCACCCGTAGATCACCCGTGGTTCAAGGGGTCTCTTTCAGGTGACCCATCAGTCACATGTCTTGACACGTGACCGATGAGTCACATATGAGTCGAGGCATGGATTCGGTCTTCAAGGCCCTCGCCGACCCGTCTCGGCGCGATCTTCTGGATGCGTTGCGCCGGAAGGATGGACAGACGCTGTCTGAGCTTCAGGCGGCCCTGCCCCTGTCGCGCTTTGGCGTGGCCAAGCATCTGACGGTGCTGGAAGACGCGGGGCTGGTGACGCGGGTGAAGCGCGGGCGTTTCACCCATCATTACCTCAACGCCGTGCCCCTGGCCGAAGCCTTGGGGCGGTGGATCGAACCCTACCGCGTGGCACCCGCCGTCCGGGGGGTGCTTGATCTCAAGGCTCGATTGGAGGGCACTGCCATGACCCCGAAACCCGACTACGTGCTGCGGACGTTCATCCGCTGCGACCAGGATGCGCTCTGGGAGGCGCTGACCGACCCGCAAGCCGCTCGGAACTATCACCCTTTTTCGCCCACGGCGGAACGCGACGGCGATGCGCTCGTCTACAAGCTGCCGGACGGCAGCGACATGCTGGTCTGCCGCGAGACATCGCTGACGCCGAAAACCCGGATCGAGGCGGAATTTGCGCCCAAGTGGGCCCCCGGCATCCCGGTCTCGCGGTTCGTCTGGAAGATCGCGACGCAGGGCGCGTTCTGCGAACTGACCCTCGAACACTACGACATTCCCGACGGCGGCGAAGGCTACGCCAACGGCTGGGAACGGCTGGTTTCGGGTCTGAAGACCTGGCTTGAGACAGGGACGCCGACGCGCATCTCGGGAGAGAACTCATGACGCCCGAACTCTGGTGGATGACCTGGACGGCAATCCTGGGCGCGACGCTTTGGGTCCCGTACATCGTCGGAGTGAATACGGAACCGGCACGGGACGGGGCGGAAGATCCCTTCGTGCGCCCGGCGGATCTGCGGGACCTCAGGCCGTGGGTGCACCGGGCACACCGCGCGCATCTGAACCTGCTCGAGCAATTCCTGCCGATGCTGGCCGTCGTGCTGATCGCCCATGCCGCCGGAATTTCCACCCCCGTCACGATCTGGGCAAGCGGGCTGTTCTTCGGGCTGCGCGTGATCCACGCGGTCGGCATGATCTCGGGCCGTGCCCGCTTTCCCGTGCGCCCGCTGATCTTCACGGCGGGCTGGCTTTGCGTCCTCGCCGTCGGCGGAACCGTGATCGCGGTCGGCTGACGCACCCCGGACCTTTCCGCCATCCCGCGCGTTGGGGCGGCGGAACAGGAGGCCACATGGTCAAGAAAAACCCAACTGGACAACAGCCGATGCCCGAAGGCGCACACAAGCCCGGCACGGCAAAGGAAAACCCTTTCGGAGAGAGCGCGGCCGATACCGCGCCCGAGGGCGAAAAGACGAAGTACGACAAGCCCTCCGTGGCGTCGGACGACTTCGCCATAGACGAACAACGTGAAAAGCGTATTCGCGGCAACGAGGCCCCGAAAGATTAGGCCTCCTCCGCGTCGCGCCCCTTGAAGCCCATCGCCACGACGAACTTTTCCGAACTGTCGGACCGGCTGGCGCCAGGCTTGACGTTCGCGACCTTGGTGAAGCGGTCCTTGAGGCGTTTCTGCAAATCGCCCTCGGCGCCGCCCGCCAGCACCTTCGCGACGAAGGTGCCGCCCGGTGCAAGCACGTCGAAGGCGAGCTCCGCCGCAGCCTCGCACAACATCATGATCCGCAGGTGATCGGTCTGCTTGTGCCCCGAGGACGCGGCGGCCATGTCGGACATGACGACATCAGCCTCGCCGCCCAGCCAGTCGCGCACCTTGTCGTCGGCACCTTCCGACAGAAAATCGAGGACGTGAATTTCCGCACCCGCGATTCCGTCGATCTCCTGCAGGTCGAGCCCGATGATGCGGCCCTGCTTCTTTTTCGGGTTGTCACCCTGCGAATTGATGCGGGGGACCGCGACCTGGAGCCAGCCGCCGGGGGCACAGCCAAGGTCCACGACCCGGGCACCGGGCTTGAGGAAACCGAATTTATCGTCCAGCTCCATGATCTTGAACGCAGCACGCCCGCGATACCCCTCGGCCCGTGCGCGCTGCACGTAAGGATCGTTCAACTGCCGCTCCAGCCAGAGCTTGGAGGACAGGCGACGGCCCCGCGCGGTCTTGACCTTGACGGTCAGGTCACGGCGGCCCCGGCCCGAGGTGTTCTTGGTGGGTGGCTTGGTCATGGGGCGCAGATAGGCGGTTTGACCGGCGGGGGGAAGGCGGGTTTCACCCGAGCGGCGGCGCGAACGCACCGGTAACGGCTGGTATCCCTTGGGTCCACAGGATAGCACCCCCGTCAGAACGGCCCGTCGTCCAGCACGCCGTCCGCCGACATCTGCGCATAGAGCAATCCCTCGCGCAGCCCCCGGTCCGCCACCGACAGCCGGTCCGTCGGCCAGACCCGCAAGAGCGCCTGCAGGATCGCCGCACCCGACATGATGAGCGCATGACGGTCTCGCCCGATCCGGGGATCGTTGCGGCGTCCGTCCGGCCCCATTTCGAGATAGGACCGGATCACCCGGTCGATCTGATCGGTCGTCATGCGCAATCCGTCGACCTTGTTGCGGTCGTAGCGGCGCAGGTTCAGGTGCGTTGCGGCGACCGTCGTCACGGTGCCGGAGGTGCCGATGATCTGAAAGCCCGGATCGCTGTCGCCCGCTGCGTCCTCGTAGGGAGAGAACGCCTGCAGGCACTCCTCGAAGTGCCACGACATAAGCGCGAACCGCGCGGCGTCATCCGTGACATCGCGGAACTGGTCCTTCAGCGTCGCGACCCCGAGCGGAATGCTGATCCAGTCGACGACCTTGGCGGCCGGAAACGGGCTGCCTGCGCCCGGCTGAAAGCCCGAGTGAAGGCGCATGATCGCGCGCGCGCGCTCCAACCGGGGCACGCGGGTCAGATCGATCCAGACCAACTCCGTCGATCCTCCGCCGATATCGACCACCAGAAGCTGTTCCGCCTTGGTTGAGACCAGCGGCGCGCAGGAGACGACGGCGAGGCGCGCCTCCTCCTCCGGCTCGATGATCTCAAGCTGCAGATCGGTCTCCCGTTCCACCAGCTTGATGAATTCGGCGGCGTTGGTGGCGCGACGGCACGCTTCGGTCGCCACCAGTCGCATGCGTTTGACGTCGTGGATTTCCAGCTTGCGGCGACAGATCTTGAGCGCGCCGATGGTCCGGGCCATCGATGATCTCGACAGACGCCCCGAGGCCTCGAGACCGTTGCCGAGCTGGACCGACTTGGAAAAGCTGTCGACCACATGCAACTGATTGCCTTTCGGCTGGGCGATCAGCATCCGGCAGGAGTTCGTGCCCAGATCGAGCGCAGCATAGAGTTCCGCCGGGTCGGGGCGGTTGCTGTCGCGTGTCACGACGGGTTCGGGTCTCCGCGGGCGCATCCCGCCCAAGGGGGCCGCGCCGTCTTCGGCCGGGTCTTCCGGTGGCATTGCCGCCTCCGCATATCAGGTTGAGGCCACGTGAGACCCCGTATCCCCCATACGGCAACCATGTTCATGATGAACTTGAAGGATTCGACTGTCCGCCCCCCTCGTCGCCGCCTGCCCGTTCGCGTAGGAGATGCGGTGTCGCCATCGGGCGCGGCGACGTCGATT
>JBARXR010000287.1:0-2265 GCA_049647445.1 Jannaschia sp.
GCGAATGGCAGGCGCGCAAGCACGGGGTGCAGGGCCGCCGCCAATGGCGCAAGGTGCATCTGGCGATGGACACGGCCACATCCGGCATCCGGGCGGTCGAATTCACGCCCAGCCGCGACGGCGACAGCCCCGTGCTGCCCGACCTGCTGGGCCAAATCCCGGTCGATGAACAGATCGGCACCGTGACCGCCGACGGTGCCTACGATACGCGCCGCTGCCACAACGCCATCGTCAAGCGGCAGGGCACCGCAATCATCCCGATCCGCAGGAACGGCCGCCTGTGGAAAGAAGACTGCCCCGCGGCACGCGCCCGCAACGACACCCTGCGCGCCACCCGGCATTACGGTCGGGCGTTCTGGAAACGCTGGACGGGATACCACATCCGAAGCCGGATCGAGGCGAAGATGCGCGGCCTGAAATCCTTCGGCGAGCGCATCATGGCAAGAGACCCCGACCGCCAGACCGCCGAGATCCACATCCGCATCGCTCTCATGAACCGCTTCAACGCCCTCGGCACCGCCGAGATCATCCGCGTGGCATGAGGTCAGAGGGGTAAGGGGTAGTTTCACCTCAGGCCGGAGTTGCGCAACATGTGTAACCGCCCCAAGCGCAAGAGGGTTTCGGATCTTTTTGGCGCGTTGTCGGGTGCTGACATGTGTCCGGCCTCTGTTGCGGCCATCTCCATGCCGCCGGCCCGTATGGTGTTCGCGGATCAGGCTCCAAATCAACGCCGCGTGCTCGATGGCACTTTGTTGCGCCCTGGTTCTCCCGATCCCGTCTCACGACCGTTGCGCCAAACTTCTCCTTGCCCTCTTGTGCTCCGACGTCCTCGCGATCGACGGTCGGCTTATGCCGCCGCGACCGGAGACTGGTAGACGCCACCCCGGGCCAAAAGCGCCCAGACGATGCGCGCCATCTTGTTTGCCAGCGCCACGCGCACCAGCAGCCCCGGCTTGCGCGTCAGCATCCCAGCCAGCCATGTGCCCGGACGCGCCGCGGCATGGACATGCCGTTTGATGATGACGCTGTTCGCCCCGATGATCAGCAACCGGCGCAGGGAACGCTCGCCCATCTTCGTCGTGGCCCCGAGTCGCTGCTTGCCACCGGTCGAATGCTGCCGGGGCACCAGACCAAGCCAAGCCGCAAAGTCTCGGGCCTTGCGGAAATTCTCGGGTGGAGGCGCGAGGGTCGCGATGGCCGTGGCGATCAGCGGGCCGATCCCCGGCACCGTCATCAGGCGCCGCGCCACCTCGTTCTCCCTGGCGCGGCGGGCGATCTCGGAATCGAGCTTGCCGATCTCTGCCTCAAACTGCGCCAGCGCCGCGACCAGGACCTTGAGCGTGGGGATGGCATCGGCAGGCAACCCGCTGTCGGAATCTTCGACGATCGCAATCAGTTTCGACGCATTGGCAGCGCCCTGCGGCACGACCTGCCCGAACTCGCCCAGATGCCCACGGAGGGCATTGATCGCCTGCGTCCGCTGCCGGATGAGGAGTTCCCGAATGCGGAAGACCATCGCCGCGCCCTGGGTCTCTTCGCTCTTCACTGGCACGAAGCGCATCGTCGGGCGCTGCGCCGCCTCGCAAATGGCTTCCGCATCGGCAGCATCGTTCTTTTGCCGCTTCACGAAGGGCTTCACGTAGGCGGGCGGGAGTAGCCGCACCTCGTGGCCCAGCTTGCCAATCTCGCGACCCCAGAAATGGGCACCGCCGCAGGCTTCCATTGCAACGACGCACGTCGGCAGCTGGCTGAAGAACTCCAGAACCTGCGCGCGCCGCAGCTTCTTGCGCAAGACCGCCCGCCCCGAGCCGTCGGCGCCGTGCACCTGGAACACATTCTTCGCCAGATCGAGCCCGACCGTGATAATTTCCGACATGACCGTCCTCCTTTGTGGATCGTCGCAGACCCACCTTGGCACAACTGATGCCGTCGGGGGGCGGTCACATCATCAAGGCCTTGCGATGGGCATCCGTGGTCGCAGGATCGGCCCAGATCCGGGGAAGACGGCCGGCGAGGGCAACGACCTTGCCCTCGAGCGCCTTACCCATGGCCTCCTGTGAGGCCGGTCGCGGCGTCGACTGTTCGGCGAGGGCTGCCTCCGCCGCCCTGACCTCCATGAGAGCACACTCCCAGCGCCGCTCCAGCTCGGCGGCAACCAGGCGGTTGTCCGGATCGACACGATTGACCTGCCGCTGAGCCAAAGCCGCCGCGTATCGTGTGCGCTCGACCTCGCGTTCGGCATTCGCCCGCAGCGCCGTATCGACC
>JBARXR010000288.1:0-22145 GCA_049647445.1 Jannaschia sp.
GGCTCGGCCGAACGCGCGGCCCGCGCCGCGCTCGCCGTCATCCTGCCGCGCGTCGCGGCGACCACGGAGCCTCTGGAATGACCCCAACGATCGTTCGCTACGGCGACCTCAAGCCCTGCAAGACGGCCTTTATCGACGCCCATACGCCCGGCTCGGACCAAAAGGAAAACTTCACGATCATCGGCGGCGGCGTCTCCGAATCCCCCGACCAGCACGTGCATATCGCCACGCCCCACGGCTTCAACATCGGTGCGGCGGGGCAGCCGCCGAAATGCCGCAACTCTCTGCACAGCCATCGCACGGCGGAGGTGTTCTTCGTGCTGTCCGGACGCTGGCGGTTCTTCTGGGGCCTGCACGGCGACGCGGGCGAGGTCGTTCTGGAACAGGGCGACATCATCGACATTCCCACCGGCATCTTCCGCGGGTTCGAGAACATCGGCACCGACTATGCGATGATCATGGCGATCCTCGGCGGTGACGATGCGGGCGGCGGCGTGATCTGGGCCCCGCAGGTGATTGAGGATGCCAGGGCCCATGGCCTGATCCTCGGCGCGAACGGCAAGCTTTATGACAGCAAGAAGGATCAATCGCTTCCGGATGGCGTTGCCCCGATGCCCGTCCTGTCGCAAGCCGATCTTGCCGGGTTCCCCGAACTGACCCCGCTCGAGGTGGTCGGCTGGGGTGTGCGCCGGTTCAACGACATGGCGGCACTGGCGCGCCCGAAGGCCGTGAAGGTGATCGGCGAGACGGGCATCATCCGCGACAGGCCCGGGTTCGAGGTCGATCTGCTGACCCGTGCCTCTGCCAGCGATGCGACGCACAGCCATGACCGCCCGTCGGTCGTCATCCCTGTCCGCGGCCACTGGCGCCTGTTCTGGGAGGGCGGCGAGACGACGCTGGCCCCCGGCGACACCGCTTCCATCCCCGCAGGACTGGTCCATGGCGCGCATCCCTCGATGGAAGGTGAAGCGGCGCTGTTCCACGTCATCGCGACGGAGGATCCGGCGGGGCCGAGCTGGAGAGGGTGACGAGCCGACGTGTCGTGAGACCTTTCAGTCCGGCATCCGGGTGGCTGATGAAGGAGAAATGTCGTGAGGAGAGATAACATGCCCATCAAAGTCACCCATGTCGGCTCGCTGCCGCGCCGGCAGGCGACCGTCGACATGATTTTCGCGCGCGAAAGGGGCGAGGCCCATGACCATGCCGCCTTCGCAGCCGAGATGACGGCGGCCTGTTCGGAAACCGTTCGAAAACAGGTGGAGGCGGGGATCGGAGTGGTCTCGGATGGCGAGACGTCCAAGATCAGCTATGCCACTTACGTCAAGGACCGCTACACCGGCTTTTCGGGCGACAGCAAACGCAACGCCCCCGCCGACCTAAAGCTTTTCCCTAGCTTCCTGAAGCGGTTGGCCGAAGACGGCGGCACCCCGAAATACGCGCGCCCCATGTGCACCGGCGAAGTCCGCTCCAAGGGGCAGGATGACCTTCTGACGGACATCGCCAATCTTACGACGGCCATGGCCGAACACGGGGCGTCCGAGGGGTTCATGAACGCCGCCAGCCCGGGTGTCATCTCGCTGTTCCTGCAGAACGACTTCTATCCCAGCCGAGACGAATACCTTGCCGCACTCTCGGACGCGATGCGCGACGAA
The DNA here is from genome assembly GCA_049647445.1 of Jannaschia sp. Lineage (GTDB taxonomy): Bacteria > Pseudomonadota > Alphaproteobacteria > Rhodobacterales > Rhodobacteraceae > Jannaschia. The sequence continues at coordinate 1,653 of JBARXR010000288.1, forward strand.
TACCGGACGATCGTGGACGCGGGCCTTTATCTGCAACTCGACTGCCCCGATCTGGCCTTGTCGCGGCACATGCTCTTTGCGGACCTGACCGACGAGGCGTTCCTCAAGATCGCGGCAACGCATGTCGAGGCCCTGAACAACGCCTTGCAAGGCATTGATCCTTCAAGGGTCCGGGTGCACATCTGCTGGGGCAATTATGAAGGACCGCATGTCTGCGACATCGACATGGACAAGGTGTTCTCCACCTTCCTGTCGGTGAACGCGTCGCAGTTGCTGTTCGAAACCTCCAATCCGCGTCACGCCCATGAATGGCAGGTGTTCCGCGACCGCGCGGCGGAGATCCCGGACGACAAGATCCTTGTTCCCGGCGTGATCGATTCGACCACGAATTTCGTCGAGCACCCGGAGGTCGTGGCCGAGCGTCTGGCACGGTTTGCCGCAATCGTCGGTCCGGACCGGGTCATCGCAGGCAGCGATTGCGGCTTTGGCACCTTCGCGGGGTTTGGGGCGGTCGATCCCGACATCGCCTATGCCAAGCTGCGTACGCTTGCAGACGGAACGGCGCTTGCGAATGCGCGTCTGTGACCGCGCGGGCCGGCGGGGTCTGCCCTAGCGCCGGACGCTGCGCCGGTTTTGCGCGCCCTGCACGGCGATCGTCCGGATTCCGGCGAGGTCCTGATTGGAGACGACCGTCCCGGCAAGAACCTCGCGCGAGGGCTGGGTGCCTGAGGGGTATGGTTCCAACGGCGGCAGGATGCGGAATTCGAACAGCATCAATGAGGCGTCGTCGTCGGGCAGGCGCACAAGATTTGCCTCCCAGAACCCTTGGGTCGGCGGCAGGCCGACGGTCGAGATGATCGCCCCGCCAGGCGTCGCATCCACCGTCAACGACAGCACCTGGTCGATGACCGGCACGCTGGGCGTCGCCTGGGCCGTTGTCACCGCCTCCGACCGGTCCGAGCCGAACCAGTTGAACGGGTTGAGCCGCGTTTGCCCAAGACCGCATCCCGCCACCGCCAGGACGGCCAGAACCGCCAGTGATTTCCGCGCCAATGCCATGGTCGCCCCCGCTTCATTCCATCGCAACAGGGGCTAGCCCATCGGCTCGCGTTTGGGAAGCGGCTGGACGCCACCCCGACGCCGCCTTAGGTGCGGGTCAACGGAAGGAGATGGCATGGCCCAGGAACGGTTCGAAGATCTTGTCGACACATTTGCGTTTCTCGACGACTGGGAAGACCGCTATCGCCATGTCATCGACCTGGGACGGGCCTTTCCGCCGCTCGAAGAGGCGCTCAAGGTTCCCGCCACCAAGGTTGACGGCTGTGCAAGTCAGGTCTGGTTGCATCCGCGGATCGAGGGGCAGGGGCCGACCGCGACGTTCGATTTCGCCGGCGAGTCCGATGCGATGATCGTGCGCGGCCTGATCGCGGTCCTGCACGAGTTGTACGGCGGTCTGACGGTCGCGGATGTGGTCAAGATCGATGCCGCTGCCGAACTGGGGCGCCTCGGCCTGAACGACCACCTGTCGTCGCAACGTTCGAACGGCTTGCGGGCGATGGTCGAGCGGATCCGGAAAGTCGCGGCGGACGCCGCCGCCTGAGGCGGAGCAAAAAAAAGGCCGAGCTCAAGGCTCGGCCAAGTCCAACAGGGAGGTGAAGGGGTGCGATGCACCGGCCTTCGATTGCCCAGTTAGTGCCCGCACTGCCTTCGAACAAGGCAAATTACAAACGATCCTGTGCAACCCCGCTATGACGTTTCTGCATGGCTCAGGCGGTTGCGGCGCCTTGCTTGGCCTTGCGGTAAGCCACCACTTCCTCGACCACGAAATCGCGGAATGCCTCGATCCGGCGCGAGCCGCGAAGCTCCTCCGGGAAGGCGAGGAACACGGGCACCTCATTGGATTCGATCGTGGGGAACACGCGAATGAGGTTGGGAAAATCCTGTTGCAGATAGTCCGGCAGGACACCGATCCCAAGATCGCTCAGGACCGACTGGAGCACCCCGAAATAATTGTTCACGGTCAGCGTCCGCCCGACCTCATAGGTCATCAGTTCACGCACCAGGGTTGCCCCCGCACTGACCTGCGTGGCGCCTGCGTGCTGGCAGATGAGGCGATGGTTCGCCAGATCATGCAACGACGTCGGCGTGCCGTATTCCTCGAGATACGAGGGTGTGGCAAAGAGCTGCATCCGGATGTCCATCAGACGCTTGCGGACCAGATCGGCCTGCGACGGCTCCTTCATGCGGATCGCGACGTCGGCCTCGCGCATCGGCAGGTCGAGCACGCGCTCCTCCAGCATGAGGTCGATGTTGAGGTCGGGATATTTTGCATAGAGCTTCGGCAGGCGCGGTGCCAACCAGATGGACCCGAAGCCGATGGTGGTCGTCACCCGCAGGTTGCCGAACACTTCCTCTTCGGTGTCGCGGATGCGCGCGGCCGCCGCGTCAAGGCGTTTTGACATGCTCTGCGTGGCGTCGAACAGCAGTTCGCCCTGTTCCGTAAGGATCAGGCCCCGGGCGTGCCGGTGGAAAAGGGTCGTGTCGAGCGATTCCTCCAAAGACCGGATCTGACGGGAGACGGCCGACTGCGACAGGTGCAGCACGTCTCCGGCATGGGTCAGGGAACCGGCATCCGCCACGGCGTGAAAAATTCTCAGCTTGTCCCAGTCCATCACAATTCCATTCGCGAAAGGCTCCTCCCTTCGCACACCCTTTAGTTGAAGATAAGGTGGAGGGGGAAAAAGAAATCGCTTTATAGGTCAGCAAAGATGACCTATATTCCGGCCACAGGAGGATCTTTCCATGCGCGATGACGTTTCCTTGTCCGACCGCTACGACCTCGATCGCGACCATGTCCTGCTGAACGGCACGCAGGCTCTGGTCCGCCTGATGCTGATGCAGAAGGAACGCGACCGGCGGGCGGGACTGAACACGGCGGGATTCGTCACCGGGTATCGCGGCTCACCGCTCGGGGCGGTGGATCTGATGATGTCGAAGGCGCGCAAGGTGCTGGAACCGAACGACATCACCTTCAAGCCCGGCCTGAACGAAGACCTTGCCGCGACCTCTCTCTGGGGGTCGCAACAGGCGGAACTCCGGGGCGAGGGCACGCATGATGGCGTCTTCGGACTGTGGTACGGCAAGGGTCCGGGCGTGGATCGGTCGGGCGACGTGATGCGGCACGCCAATATGGCGGGCACATCGCGACACGGCGGCGTCCTGATGGCGATGGGGGACGACCACACCGGCGAGTCCTCCACGACCTGTCACCAGTCGGATTGGGCGCTGGTCGATGTGCACATGCCCGTGCTGTCGCCGGCGGGCGTGCAGGAGATCATGGACTATGGCCTCTATGGCTGGGCGCTGTCGCGGTACGCGGGCGTCTGGGTCGGCCTCAAGACGATGAAGGATACGGTGGAGGTCACGTCCGTCGTGGATGGACGGCCCGACCGGATGTCTTTCGTGACACCCGACTTCGAACTGCCGGACGACGGCCTCAATATCCGCCTCAACGACCACTGGATTCCGCAGGAAAGCCGTCTGCTGGGCTATAAACGCTGGGCGGCGGAAGCCTTCAGCCATGCGAACAAGATGGACAAGCGGATGCACGGCAAGCCGGGTGCCAAGATCGGCTTCGTCGCGGCAGGCAAGAACTGGCTCGACCTCGTCCATGCCATGACCCTTCTGGGACTGGACGAGGCGGAATGCGCCCGGCTTGGCATAACCACCTACAAGGTCGGTCAGACGTGGCCGATGGACATGAAGGGTCTGCACGATTGGGCCGAGGGCGTCGATCTGATCGTCTGCGTCGAGGAAAAGCGCAAACTGATCGAGGTTCAGGTCAAGGAGGCGATCTTCGATGACCGGGACGGTCGCCGCGTCTATGGCTATCGCAAGGGATCGAGTGGCCCGATCCTGTTCCAACAGGCCTATGCGCTCGATCCGACCGACATCGCCGCAAAGCTGGGTGAGATCCTGATCGAGGAGGGGCGTCGCACCGACCGCATCGACGCCGGTCTGGCCCGCATTTCGGAGGTTCGCCGCGCCGACAACGCCAGTGAGATCGCCGTCCGCACCCCGTGGTTCTGCTCGGGCTGTCCGCACAACACCTCGACGAAGGTGCCGGATGGGGCGCGGGCGGGGGCGGGCATCGGCTGTCACGTGATGGCGCTCTGGATGGACCGCTCGACCGAGGGCTACACGCACATGGGTGCGGAGGGTGTCAACTGGGTGGGCGAGTCGCTGTTCTCCAAGCGCAAGCACGTCTTCCAGAACCTTGGCGAAGGGACCTACAACCATTCCGGCATCCTTGCCATTCGCGCCGCCTTGGCCGCCGGCACGACGATCACCTACAAGATCCTCTACAACGATGCCGTGGCGATGACGGGCGGGCAGCACAACGAAGGCGACCTGCATCCCGAACAGATCGCGCGCGAACTGCAGGCCATGGGCGTCAGGACGATCGCCGTCGTCTACGACGAAAAGGAGGACGTCGATAAGTCGAAGTTTCCGGCGGGTCTCGACTGGCACGAGCGCGAGGAGATGCCGCAGGTCCAGGAAAGGATGCAGACGGTCGAGGGCGTCAGCGCCATCCTCTACATCCAGACCTGCGCCGCCGAAAAACGGAGGCGTCGCAAGCGCGGTCTGTATCCTGACCCGGACAAGCGCATCTTCATCAACACCGATGTCTGCGAAGGCTGCGGCGATTGCGGGGTGCAGTCCAACTGCGTCTCGCTCGTCCCGGTCGAGACGGCTTTGGGGACAAAACGCGCCGTCGATCAATCATCGTGCAACAAGGACTTCAGCTGCATCAAGGGCTTCTGCCCGTCGTTCGTATCGGTCTCGGGCGCGGAGCTGAAGAAGGCCGCGACGGCGGACGTCGATATCCCGGACCTGCCGGAGCCTGCCCTGCCGGTCATCGACGGCACGTGGAATACGGTCATCACCGGTGTCGGCGGCACGGGCGTCATGACGATCGGGGCGGTCATGGCGATGGCCGCACATCTGGACGGCAAGGGCGCTGGCCTGATGGAGATGGCCGGCCTGGCGCAAAAGGGCGGTGCCGTGGCGCTGCATTGTCGGTTGGCGGACAAGCCCTCGGATATCAGCGCGATCCGCGTGGCCCTGGGCGAGGCGGATGCGCTGATCGGCGGGGATCTGGTGGTCAGTGCCGGGGCCAAGACCCTGTCGCTGACGTCGACGGGCCGCACCGGGGCGGTGGTCAACGCCCATGAGATCGTCACGGGTGATTTCACCCGCAATGCGGATTTCAAGCTGCCGGCGGATCGCCTGATCGTCTCGCTGCAGGCGCGTCTGCGTGAGGGGCTCTCGCTGTTCGACGCCTCGGCGCTTGCCGAAAAGCTGCTCGGGGACACGATCTTCTCGAACATGATGATCCTTGGGGCCGCTTGGCAAAAGGGCCTTGTGCCGCTTTCGCGGGAGGCACTGCTGAAGGCGGTGAAGTTAAACGGGGCCGCGGTGGCGGGAAACCAGCGTGCCTTCGAACTGGGTCGCTGGGCGATGGTCCACGGGGATGAGGTCGCAAGACTGCTCGCGGACAAGATCGTGACCTTGCCCGAGACGCTGGAGCAGAAGATCGCCTTCCGCAGGGAGCATCTGACGGCCTATCAGTCGCGGCGACTGGCCAAACGCTATGCTGCGATGCTGGACGGGATCGGCGATCGCCGAATCCGGGAAGCCGTGGCTTTGGGGTATCACAAGCTGTTGTCCTACAAGGATGAATACGAGGTCGCCCGCCTGCTGAAAGGGACCCGGGACAAGGCGCGTGCGGCCTTTGGCGGAGACCTGAAACTGACCTATCACCTGGCGCCGCCGATGCTGTCCAAGGAAGGGGTCGACGGACGCCCAGCAAAGCGCGCGTTCGGGGACTGGATCGAACTGTTCTATCCTTGGCTTGCGCGCGGCAAGGTCTTGCGCGGGACTTTCGCTGATCCCTTCGGGCGCACGTCGGAGCGGCGGATGGAGCGGGCGTTGATCGCTCAGTATGAGGCCGACATGGCCGAGGTCCTGCCGCTGGTGACGGACGCCACGCGCGACGCCGCTGTCGCCCTCGCCGAATTGCCCGTGTCGATCAGGGGCTTCGGACCGGTCAAGGAAGCGAATGAGCGGGCGGCGGCAAAGCGGCGGGAAGAGTTGCTGGGCGTGATCCGCGCCGGCGGCCCGAACCTGCGTCAGGCGGCCGAGTGAAGTAACGGGAGGGGCAAGGGGCAAGCCCCTCGCGCGCCTCGGCATATTTCGCGCGCAAATACGCGGACGCCTTACCCTTTGCGAAGGGTAAACACGTGTCCCTCCGCGCCTTCGAAGGTGTGGCCAGCCTCGGCGCAGAAATGCGGAACGTCGACAAAGGCGGCCGGGTCGTCAGCCAGCAGGCGGATCCGCGCGCCGCCGGGAAGGTCGGCCATGCGCTTTCGCAGGCGTAGCACCGGCAGCGGGCAGAGAAGGCCCAGGGCGTCGATTTCCAAGTCGATGTCGTCGTCCATGATCGTCCTTATTTTCGCCCCGCGGTTCTGTCATGATCGCGCGCGAAAGGGCAAGTCATGACCGTCACGCGCCGCCGCGTTCTCTATGTCCCCGGATACGATCCGTTTCATCCGCGCCGTTACCGCGAACTCTACCGCAAGGAAGGGGCCGCGCAGGCTGCGGTGTCGGGCTATGCCGTGTCGCAGCGAAAGGGCAAGGGGCCATATGCCTGGGAGGTCATCGCCGAGATGGACGGGGCGCGGGTCGAGGCGGAGGTGGAGGTGCTGGTCTGGTCGGACATCGTCGCATCCTCCATGTCCCGTTCGATCCCGGCGACCTATGCCCAACTGGTCCTGACGGCCTGGGCTTACATCGGCTCGGGCGCGCTGTTTCGTCTGATGCGATTGCGTCAGGGGCCGGTGATCGCGGCGCTGTATCCCATCGTCGTCCTGTTGGCGCAGCTTGCGGTCGCACTCGGCCTGGGCGTGGCGGCGGGGGCCGGAGCGGTCTGGGGCATCGCGCAGATCAACGTTGGGTCCGATCTGCCAGCGGTGCGGACGGTGCTTGCCACGGCGGCTTTCGCGGGGACGGTTGTCGCGGTTCTGCGGTGGTTCAAATCCAAGGATTCCAAGCTCTTCGCCCATTACCTGATGCATGATTATGCGTTCTCGGCCCGTTGGGGCGGTGCCAATCCGCCGGAGCTTGAGGCGCGGATGGCGGAATTCGCGGACAGGGTCGCCGAGGCGCTGGCGTCCGACGTGGATGAGGTGCTGGTCGTCGGTCATTCGTCGGGCGCGCATCTGGCGATTTCGGTGCTGGCCGATCTTATCCGGGCGGGGCGCGTACCGGTCGGGAAATGCGCGTTCCTGAGCCTTGGTCATGTCGTGCCGATGGTCAGTTTCCTGCCGAAAGCCAACAGGTTGCGGGCCGATCTTAACCTGATGGGTGGGCAGGACCTGATGTCATGGGTCGATGTGACCGCGCCGGGGGACGGATGCTCCTTCGCGCTCTGCGATCCGGTGGCCGTGACGGGGGTCGCCCCGGAGCGGCAGACGGGGCCGCTGATCCTGTCGGCGGCGTTTTCGCAGACCCTGTCGCCCGGGCAGTGGAAGGCATTGAAAAGGCGTTATTTTCGCCTTCATTTTCAGTATCTTTGCGCCTTTGATCGGCCCGGCGACTATGATTATTTCCGGATCACTGCGGGGCCACTGACGCTTGCCGAGCGGTTCGAGGGGCGTGCCCACAGCCCCTCGCGGCTGACGGCGCCGGTGAACCGGCACAGGGCGATGGCGGCATGACCCCTCCCAAGCCGGTGCCGCGTCCGGACCGGATCGGACTGTTCGACTATGGCCGACGGTTTCGGGCCGATATCCTGTCGGCACAACCGGCGCGGCTGTATCGTGCGTGGATGGCGGAATTCAGGACCCCGTTCTTTCGCAGTTTCATGATGAACGATCCGGAACTTATTGATCTTGTGTTGAAAACGCGTCCCGACGACTTTCCCAAATCGGACCGGATTCGCGAAGGTCTCGCCCCGCTTCTGGGGCGATCTGTCTTCGTGACCAACGGTGAGGACTGGAAACGGCAGCGGCGGATCATCGACCCGGCCTTTGGAAAGGGACGATTGCGCGACGCGTTTCCGGCGATGCTGGCGGCGGCGGAGGCGATGGTGTCTCGGGTCGGCGATGGGACGCAGGAAATCGAAGAGGTGGCGAGCTATGCCGCGGCCGATGTGATCTTTCGCACGTTGTTCTCGGTTCCTATCGAGGATCGCCTTGCCGCTCAAGTGTTTCGGGAATTTCGGGACTACCAGCGCACGCAGCCCTTGCTGAACCTTGCGGCGCTGATCCCGCTGCCTCGGTGGATGCCGCGGTTCCACAGGCGCAGGACGATGGCGGCGGCACGATCGATCAGGTCGGCCATCGCCGCACTGGTGGAGCGGCGCGCGGCGGAGATTGCCGCGGGCACGGCACCGGATGATCTGGCAACGAAGATAATGACTTACCCCGATCCGGACAGCGGTCATCTGTTCGGTCCGCAGGAAATGGTGGACCAGGTGGCGATCTTCTTTCTGGCGGGGCATGAGACGTCCGCCTCGGCCTTTGCCTGGGCGCTCTATTTGTTGGCGACGCATCCCGAGGCACAGGACCGGGTTGCGGCGGAAGGTCTGCGCGACTGGCAAAGGTTCGGGTTTTCAGACCTTTCGGCGCTGACGTTCACGCGGGATGTGTTCCGGGAGACGCTGCGTCTCTATCCGCCCGTGCCGATGATGGTGCGGGAGACGACGCAGGTGGAGACGTTCCGGGGCCGTGTTGCGCCCAAGGGCGCGCAGGTTGTCCTGTCACCCTGGCATCTGCACCGACATGAGCGGATGTGGGAAGCGCCGGATGCCTTTGATCCGGGTCGTTGGCAGACGGAAACCTGTAAGGAAAGCAGTCGCTTGGCCTATATGCCGTTCAGCGCGGGACCGCGTGTCTGCACCGGTGCGGGGTTCGCGATGGCCGAGGGTGTCCTGTTGCTGGCGCGCCTTGCCGGCGCGTTTCATCTGTCTGCCGTCGGACCGCCGCCGGTGCCGGTGGCGCATCTGACGGTGCGTGCGCAAAACGGGATAAGACTGTGCCTGACGCGGCGAACGGTGCGATCCGATACGGGTGACGAACGGGTGATCTGTGGGTGATCTACGGGTGACCGGCGTCGGAAACCCGTTTTCGCCGGTCAGTCGGTGCCGCGATAGGGCTGCACGTATTGCAGGGCCATGTCCCACGGAAAGAAGATCCAGGTATCCTGGCTGACCCCGGTGATGAAGGTATCGACCATCGGCTCGCCCTTGGGCTTGGCGTAGACCGTGGCGAAATGGGCGTTCGGATACATCGCGCGCACGACTTCCAGTGTCTTTCCGGAATCGACGAGGTCGTCGATCACGAGGATCCCGGTCCCGTCGCCCACCAGCCCGTCGTCGGGCTTGGAGAGGACCTGCGTGTCGCCCTGATTCTGATGGTCGTAGGACTTGATCGAGATCGTGTCGACGAGGCGGATGTCCAGTTCCCGCGCGACGATCATCGCGGGGGCCATGCCGCCGCGCGTGATGGCGACGATGGCCTTCCACGCGCCGTTGTCCGGCCCCTTGCCGTCCAGCCGCCATGCCAGCGCGCGGCTGTCGCGGTGGATCTGGTCCCAGCTGATGTGGAAGCCTTTTTCGTGGGGCAGGCGGGTGGACATGGGCGAACCTCCGGAATGCTGGTGTCAGGACGTGATGAGAAGGCGCAGGCCGAGGCCGCCGAGGACCAGCGCCGTCGCGCGGCTGATCGCCGGTTTCAACGCGAGGTAGCGGGCGCGCACGGGCGCGCGGGACAGCAGCACCGCGAGCGTGCTGTAGACGGCGATTTCGAGCGCGATGTGGTTGACCGTGATCAGGGCCATTTCCGCCGGGCTGAGGTCCGGAGGAAAGATCACGAGAAGGACACCTGCGGCGAACAGGATCGACTTCGGGTTGCCGAGGTTCAGAAGGAACCCGCGCAGAAAGGCGCGGCGGCGGCTTGTGGGCAGGGCATCGGCGACCGGATCGCGCGCGGTCCGCCAGATCAGGACCGCGAAGACCATGACCAGAAGCGCGCCGCCGATGCGCAAGGTCCGGTAGGCGGGGGGGAACATCTCGAACAGCGCTTCCAGCCCGAGGAGAGCGGCGAGGGTCCAGAGGCCCGCCATGACGGCGAGCCCGATGCCGGTGACGATCCCTTCGCGCCGTCCGCCGGTCAGACTGGCCTGGACGCATACGAGGAACGCCGGGCCTGGCGCGGCGACCGCGAAGAATAGCGCCACGTTGAACGCCAGAAGGTGCCCGGCGGTCAGCGTGTCCATCAGCTGCCCTTTTTCTCCAGCGTCATATCGGGGGCGTCGACGTTTTTCATCCCGACCACGTGATAGCCTGCATCGACGTGGTGGATGGTGCCGGTGACTGCCGAGGACAGGTCGGAGAGCAGATACATGGCCGATGCCCCGACCTCCTCGATGGTGACGGTGCGGCGCAGGGGCGAGTTGTATTCGTTCCACTTCAGGATGTAGCGGAAATCGCCGATGCCGGACGCGGCCAGGGTCTTGATCGTGCCCGCCGAAATGGCGTTCACGCGGATGCCGTCGCGGCCGAGGTCTTCGGCGAGGTATTGAACGGAGGATTCGAGGGCCGCCTTGGCGAGGCCCATGACGTTGTAATGCGGCATGACCTTTTCCGCGCCGTAATACGTCAGTGTCAGGGCCGATCCGCCGTTCGTCATCATCTTTTCGGCCCGCTGCATCACGGCGGTGAAGGAATAGACGGAGATGTTCATCGTCATCAGGAAGTTGTCGAGGGAGGTGTCGAGATAGCGGCCCCGGAGTTCGTTCTTGTCGGAGAAACCGATGGCGTGAACGATGAAGTCGAGGGTGTCCCAACGCTCCTTGAGGGCGTCGAACATCGCGTCGATGGAGGCACCGTCGCCCACGTCGCAGGGGATCACGATGTCGGACCCGACCTGGGCGGCCAGCGGGTCGACGCGTTTCTTGAGCGCCTCGCCCTGATAGCTGAACGCGAGGTCGGCCCCCTGCGCGGCACAGGCCTTGGCGATCCCCCAGGCGATGGATTTGTCGTTCGCCAGACCCATGATAAGCCCGCGTTTCCCTGTCATGATCCCCGACATGTCCGCCCCTTCAAGATCGCGCCGTTCCCTTGCGTTGACGGTGGCTTTAGGCGATTGGCTGGGGTGCGGCAAGGTTAACGGAAGGATCGGGCGAATGACGGCGGATCGTGGCGGCATCTTCAAGGGAGACGATCCCTTCGCCCTGACGCGCGCCTGGCTGGCGGATGCGACGGCGAGCGAGCCCCAGGACCCGAACGCGATCGCCCTTGCGACGGTCGATTCCGAGGGGCTTCCGAACGTTCGGATGGTGCTTTTGAAAGAGGTCGAGGCGGATGCCTTCGTCTTCTACACCAACTTCGAGGGCAAGAAGGGGCGCGAGCTCGCCGAGACGCCGAAAGCCGCCTTCGTGATGCACTGGAAGTCGCTGCGCCGGCAGGTGCGGGTCCGGGGCGCGGTCGAGGTGGTCGAGGACGCGCAGGCCGACGCATACTACGCATCGCGCAGCTTGCAGTCGCGGCTGGGGGCCTGGGCGTCGAGGCAGTCGCGCCCGCTGGCCAGCCGCACGGCGCTTGTGGCGGAGGTCGCGAAGGTGACGGCGGTGCACGGACCCGACCCGAAGCGGCCTCCGTTCTGGGGAGGGTTCCGGATTCGTCCCGTGGAGATCGAGTTCTGGGCGGACGGCCCGTTCCGCCTGCATGACCGTTTTCGCTGGACCGTGGCGTCGCCGGGGCAAGGCGCGTGGTCGGTCGAGAGGCTGAATCCGTGACGAAATCGGCTGACACCCGCGCATTCTCACGTGTCAAATGGCCGATATCCGCTCTGGACGATGCAAAGGCTTGCAACATCGTGTCACTGGCGATGACTGTCCCCTATATCGTCATGATTCTTTCATGGCTCTGTGGAGGGGCGCGTTGGACAGCGGAACTGGATATAATTACGTGACCGAGAATGGGAATGACGACGTCGTCGAAGGCCGCGTGAAGTGGTTCGACTCGACGCGCGGGTTCGGCTTTGTCGTGTCGCCCCAGACCGATCGCGATGTCTTGCTGCACGTGAACGTCCTCAAGAGTTTCGGCCAGAGTTCCGTTGCCGACGGCAGCGACGTCAGTCTGCGGGTCCAGCACAGCGATCGGGGTCTTCAGGCGATCGAGGTGCTGGCGGTGCGTCCGCCGGAACACATCGACATCACATACGTCGGCGCCGTGGGCCCGGAATTTCTGCAGCCGATCCCCGAGGACCTTCCGTATCTTCCGGCCCGCGTGAAGTGGTTCGACAAGGCCAAGGGCTTCGGCTTTGCGAATGTCTTCGGGAAAAGCGATGATATCTTTATACATATCGAAGTTCTCCGGCGCTTCGGTCTTGCGGAGCTGACGTCGGGCGAGGCAATCTGTCTGCGTGCCGTGGATGGCGCGCGCGGGCAACTTGCCCTGGAGATACGCCGATGGGAGTTCTACGTAACCTGAGACGACCGGCATGGCTTCTGGCCGTGCTCGTCGTGGTTGCGGGGCCCGCTGCGGCGACCTGCGCGTCGGACCGCCTCGATATAAGGGGCGACTGGGGCAAGGCGCAGTTCAGCGTGGAATTGGCCCTGACGCCGGAAGAACAGGCCCGTGGCCTGATGTTCCGCGAAGAGATGCGCCGGATGGCCGGGATGCTGTTCGTCTACGACGCGATGAGGCCACTGGGCTTCTGGATGCGAAACACGCTGATCCCCCTCGACATGATCTTCGTCGATGACACGGGTGTCGTCCTCAAGGTCCATGCGGAGGCAAAGCCGCTGGACGAAACGGTCATTCTGTCCGAGGACCCCGCGCTGAGCGTGCTGGAGATCAACGGCGGGATGGCTGCGACCCTCGGGATCGGGCCGGGCGATGAGATCCGGTCGCCCGCCATGCCGCAGGACCGCGCCGTCTGGCCCTGCGAGTGAAGGCTTTCCATTCCTGAGGGCAGCATGTTATGCGCCTCTCGTCGGGGCGTGGCGCAGCCTGGTAGCGCACCTGTTTTGGGTACAGGGGGTCGGATGTTCGAATCATCTCGCCCCGACCACTTGCCGGCCCCCGAGGGGGGCGCGGCAGCATATCGCGGGAACGCTGGCGGCAGCCGCTGATTCCTCCCGCGTCGCGCGCGGGCCGGCCTCACCCCGCGCGGAAATCCGGCTGGAAACCTGTGGATGGTTGTGTATCGACCCGACCGTGTCCGTCATGCCACGGTGACGGGACGCGGCTCCGCAGCCGACCCGGAGCGCCGCAAAACCTTGTTCTGTTGAGTCTTCGATCCGTCATCCCGGGCGGCGGCGACGCCGTCGACTCGGGCTGTCCCGAGTCAACGAAAAAGTTTTGGGTTATCCCCGATATCCACATTGACGGGTCACACAATTGTCATCCATTAGTATCCGGGCGCAGAGAAGCCACCACATATAGTGGCCAGCGCAGAGCGACAGGTCGACGTTTGAAAGAGCTTGCATTGATACGGATCGACCGGCGGTCGGCCAGTCCTTTCTGTTCTGCGTCCGGCCCGAACGAACATTGTGAACGCCACTGGGGGCGTGCCGAAAATCTAACGGATAGGGGAATTGACGATGCGGCTGGAACGGAAACTCACGAAGGCGGGTCAGGATGCCTATGCGGCGCTGACCTTCACCACGACGACCTCCGAGATCCGTAACCCAGACGGGACGGTCGTGTTCCGTCTCGACGCCGTCGAGATTCCCAAGGGCTGGAGCCAGGTGGCCTCCGACGTCATCGCGCAGAAATACTTTCGGAAAGCCGGCGTCCCCGCGCACCTGAAGGCGGTCAAGGAAAAGAACGTGCCCGAGTTCCTGTGGCGGTCCGTCCCCGACGAGGCCGCCCTGGCCGAGTTGCCGGAAGAGGAGCGGTTCGCTGGCGAGACGTCGTCCAAGCAGGTGTTCGACCGGTTGGCGGGGGCCTGGGCCTATTGGGGCTGGAAGGGCGGATATTTCACATCCGAAGCCGATGCGCAGACCTATTACGACGAAATGCGCGTGATGCTGGCCCGGCAGATGGGGGCGCCGAACTCGCCGCAGTGGTTCAACACCGGTCTGCACTGGGCCTATGGCATCGACGGCCCGGCGCAGGGGCATTATTATGTGGATCCGAAAACCGAAAAGCTGACCCGCTCCACGTCGTCATACGAGCATCCGCAACCGCATGCCTGCTTCATCCAGTCCGTTGCCGACGATCTGGTCAACGATGGCGGCATCATGGACCTGTGGGTGCGCGAAGCACGCCTGTTCAAGTACGGCTCGGGTACGGGCACCAACTTCAGCCACCTGCGCGGGGAAGGCGAAGCGCTGTCGGGCGGCGGCAAGTCGTCCGGCCTGATGGGCTTTCTCAAGATCGGCGACCGTGCGGCGGGCGCGATCAAGTCGGGCGGGACCACGCGGCGGGCGGCCAAGATGGTCATCGTCGACATGGACCACCCCGATATCGAAACTTTTATCGACTGGAAGGTGATCGAGGAGCAGAAGGTCGCGGCCCTCGTGGCCGGGTCCAAGGCGCACAAGGCGCAACTGACCCTCGTGATGGAAGCCGTGCGGGCCTGGGACGGTGCGCTGGCGGATGCCTGCGATCCGGCGGTGAACGAGACGCTGAAGGGTGTGATCCGGGGCGCGAAGAAGCACATGATCCCCGAAGCCTACATCATGCGCGTGCTGCAATATGCGCGTCAGGGCTATGACAGCATCGAATTCCCGACCTATGACACCGACTGGGACTCGGAGGCCTACAGCACCGTGTCGGGCCAGAATTCCAACAACTCGGTCCGCGTCACGAATGCCTTCCTGCATGCCGTGGAAAAAGACGCGGACTGGGAACTGACGAACCGCCGCGACGGCAAGGTCGCCAAGACCGTCAAGGCCCGCGAGCTGTGGGACAAGGTGGGCCACGCGGCCTGGGCCTGCGCCGATCCGGGCATCCAGTTCCACGATACCGTCAACGACTGGCACACCTGCCCGGAAGATGGCGCGATCCGGGGATCGAACCCGTGCTCCGAATACATGTTCCTCGACGATACCGCCTGCAATCTGGCGTCCATGAACCTTCTGAAGTTCATGACCGAGGATGGCGGGTTCGACCATGACCTTTACGTCCATGCCTGCCGTCTGTGGACGATCACGCTGGAGATTTCGGTTGCGATGGCGCAGTTCCCGTCGAAGGAAATCGCGCAAAGATCGTATGATTTCCGGACCTTGGGCCTTGGCTATGCCAACATCGGCGGCCTGTTGATGAACATGGGGCTGGGCTATGACAGCCGCGCGGGCCGCGCACTTTGCGGCGCGCTGACCGCCGTGATGACGGGCGTGTCCTATGCCACCTCCGCCGAGATGGCGGGCGAGCTGGGGGCGTTCCCGGGCTACAGGAAGAACGCGGCGCACATGCTGCGGGTGATGCGCAACCACCGCACGGCCGCGAAGGGCAAGACCACCGGATACGAGGACCTGGCGGTCAAGCCGGTCGCCCTCGACATCGACGGCTGCCCCGACGCGCGCCTGACCGACCTTGCCGCCGAGATCTGGGACGGCGTGGTGGAGCTTGGGGCCAAGCACGGCTTCCGCAACGCGCAATCCACCGTGATCGCGCCGACGGGGACGATCGGCCTGGTGATGGATTGCGACACGACCGGGATCGAGCCGGACTTCGCGCTGGTCAAGTTCAAGAAGCTGGCCGGCGGCGGATACTTCAAGATCATCAACCAGTCGGTGCCCGCCGCCCTGCGCAAGCTGGGCTATGGCGAGGCGCAGGTGGCGGAAATCATCGCCTATGCGGTGGGCCACGGCTCGCTGGGCCAGGCACCGGGGATCAACCACACCTCGCTGATCGGGCACGGCTTCGGCCAGGCGGAGATCAAGAAGATCGAGGCGGCGCTGCCGTCGGCCTTCGACATCCGCTTCGTATTCAACCCGTGGACGCTGGGCGAAGATTTCTGCACCCAGACGCTGGGCATCCCGGCGGCCAAGCTGAACGACCCGTCGTTCGACCTGCTGCGCCATCTCGGGTTCACGAAAAGGGACATCGAGGCGGCCAACGATCACGTCTGCGGAACGATGACGCTGGAAGGCGCGCCGGGCCTGAAGGACGCGCATCTGAGCGTCTTCGACTGCGCCAACCCCTGTGGCAAGACGGGCAAGCGCTTCCTGTCGGTCGACAGCCACATCCACATGATGGCGGCGGCGCAATCGTTCATCTCGGGTGCCATCTCCAAGACGATCAACATGCCGAATTCGGCGACGATCGAGGACTGCAAGGCGGCCTATGAGTTGTCATGGTCGCTGGGTGTGAAGGCGAATGCGCTCTACCGTGACGGCTCCAAGCTGTCGCAGCCGCTGGCGGCGGCGCTGGTCGAGGACGACGACGAGGCGGCGGAGATCCTGGAGACGGGAACGCCGCACCAGAAAGCCGCCGTCCTGGCCGAGAAGGTGATCGAGAAGATCATCATCAAGGAAGTCGCCCGTGCCGCGCGCACCAAGCTGCCGGAGCGTCGCAAGGGGTATACCCAGAAGGCGGTCGTGGGCGGTCACAAGGTCTATCTGCGAACCGGAGAATACAAGAACGGTGCGTTGGGCGAGATCTTCATCGACATGCACAAGGAAGGTGCCGGCTTCCGTGCGATGATGAACAACTTCGCCATCGCGGTGTCGGTGGGCCTGCAATACGGCGTGCCGCTGGAGGAGTTCGTGGACGCCTTCACCTTCACCAAGTTCGAGCCTGCGGGCATGGTGCAGGGCAACGACAGCATCAAGAACGCGACGTCCGTGCTGGATTATATCTTCCGCGAGTTGGCGGTCAGCTACCTCGACCGGGAAGACCTGGCGCACGTCAAGCCGCAGGGCGAGACGTTCGACAGCATCGGCGAGCGGGAGAACATGAGCGAGGACGGCAACGTCGCGCCCATGGGTCAGTCGGCGGCCTCGAAATCGCTGGAGGTCATCAAGTCGGTGTCCTCCACCGGATACCTGCGCAACCGGATGCCGTCGGATCTTGTGGCACTGCGCGGCGGGGCCGACCGTGTCGCGGCGGAAATCGCAGGGCAGGTGACGGGCCTGTCCGAGGGCCAGCAGGCGGCCTTCGCGGTCAAGACCGAGACGTCGACCCTCGCCGTGGCCACCTCGATGGACGCGCGGGTCAAGGCCAAGATGCAGGGCTACGAGGGCGAGGCCTGCGGCGAATGCGGCAACTACACGCTGGTCCGCAACGGCACCTGCATGAAGTGCAACACCTGCGGCGGGACCAGCGGGTGTAGCTGACACGTTACCTGCGGGCGGCCCACGGCGAATGTCGGGGCTGAACCGTCGGGCAGGGGAGGGGTCGCGGTCTGCCGCGGCCCCTCTTTTCTTGCGGATGCATGCGCAGGCGCGCGGGTCAGCGCGAAAGTTCCGCCTGCACCCGGTCGGCCAGCGAGGCGAGCGTGTCGTCGGATGCCTTCGCGACGATCCGGTAGGCCGCGTTGACGAAGCAGAAGAATGCGAACCCCAGCAGGCCGAGGCAGAGCGCGATCACGAGCGTGTTGCCGAACGGCCGCGTGGCGAGCCAGTCGAAGACCTTGGCAAGGCCGCCCGCTTCGTTCGGGTTGCCATTGATCGTCGCAGCCCCGAGAAATCCGCCGATCAGCAGGACGATGATGCCTTGCGCCACGACGCCCGCCCGCAAGGCCCAGTCCCAGTTCAGCGTGAAATGGTTGGCTTTCAGGTTGTTGCGGTGATCGGCCGTCCAGGCCTTTTTCAGGTAATACGCTCCGGCCCCGAGGGTGCCGATGGCGGCCAGTCCGACGATCCAGCGCCCGCCCGGAAGGCCGAGGACCCAGCCGACGGCCCCCGGAATGCCGCCGCCGCCGCCGGTCAGTCCAAGCGCCGTGACGATGGCGACCAGACCGAGCGCGCCATGTATCAGGCCGGTCACGGCCATGCCGAGACGGGCGATTGCCGCCTTTGCGTCCGTGCCGTGATCTTCGAGGTCGGCGGCGGCGGCGATGCAGCGCCAGACGGCATAGGCGAGCAGCCCGACCGCGATCAGCCAGAGGATGGCGATGCCCCAGACGCTGGTCGAGAGGGTTTCCATCGCGGACGTGGTGCCCTGCGCCTGTCCGCCGCGCAAGATCGCCCAGAGCGACAGCCCGGCAATCGCCACATAGGTCAGACCCCGACCGGCGTATCCGGCCCGCATGACCGGAATGGCCCAGGAATAGTCTGACATGTCACCCTCCACGCTGTCTGAACAGGGTCAACGCACGGATGGGGCGACGGGTTCAGTCTATTCCGCCGCGACGACCTCGATCACCGGCTCCATCGACGCGAAGTCGGCATCCGACAGGTGGCACTTGACCTGATGTCCGCCGTCGAGGGTGCGGACCGGCGGCACGTCGGTTTCGCACAGGGTGCCCGGCACCTTTTCCTTCCAGCGGCAGCGTGTCTGGAACGGGCAGCCGGAGGGCGGGTTCATCGCCGACGGAATGTCGCCGTCGAGCACGATGTGCTTTTTCTTGACCCGGGTGTCGGCGATCGGAACCGCCGACAGCAACGCCTCGGTGTAAGGGTGGTAGGGCGGCGCGAAAACCTGGTCGGTGGTGCCGAGTTCGACGACATGGCCCAGATACATGACCATCACCCGGTCCGACAGGTAACGGACGATGCTGAGGTCATGGGAGATGAAGAGAAGCGTGGTCTTCTGTTCGCGCTGGATTTCCATCAGCAGGTCGGTGACGGCGGCCTGCACCGAGACGTCGAGCGCGGACACCGGCTCGTCCGCGACGACGATCTTGGCATCCCCGGCAAAGGCGCGCGCGATCCCGACACGCTGTTTCTGGCCGCCCGACAACTGACGCGGCATCCGGTCGGCGAAGGCGCGCGGGAGTTTCACGAGGTCGAGCAGTCTGAGCATCCGCTCGCGCCGGTCCGCGTCGCTGTCGCCGTAGTCGAAGATTTCCAGCGCGCGGATGATCTGCCGGCCGACGGTCATCGACGGGTTCAGGGTGTCGAACGGGTTCTGGAACACCATCTGGATGTCCGCCACCTGCTTGGTGGAGCGGCCCGCGATGGGAATGTTCTGGATTTGCTCGTTGCCCATCGTGATCGTGCCATCCGTCGCCGTTTCCAGCCCCATCAGCACCTTGGCGAGCGTGGATTTGCCACAGCCGGATTCGCCCACGATGGCGAGTGTTTCGGATTCGCGGGCTTCGAACGTCAGGGTCTCGTTGGCCTTGACGACCCTTTCCTGGCCGCCGCCGAACAGGGCGTTGGCCGCCACCTCGTAGTATTTCTTGAGGTTCTCGACCTTGAGGATCGGCGCGCCGATTTCCCGGCTGCCCTGTTCGATGATGTCTGCGGGCGGGGCGTCCCAGTCGATTTCGGTGAACCGCAGGCAGCGGGATTCGTGGGTGCCGGCCCCGTCGACATCGGCCATGAAGATATGGCCCTGATCGCAGCGCCCCGCTTCGAAGTAGTCGCAGCGGGGTCCGAAGTTGCAGCCGACGGGCCGTTCATGCGGCAGGGGCAAGTTTCCGGGGATCGCCACGAGGGGGCGGGAGTTCTTGTTGGCGCCGGGCAGCGGAATCGACCGGAACAGGGCCTGCGTATAGGGATGGCGCATCTTGTCGAAGACCTCGGAGATGGAGCCGCGCTCCACCGCCTCGCCGGAATACATCACGCAGATGCGGTCGCAGGTCTCGAGCACCAACCCGAGGTTGTGGGAGATGAACAGCATGGATGTGCCGTATTTCTTGCCCAGGTCCTTGACCAGCGCGACGATGCCCGCCTCGACCGTGACGTCGAGCGCGGTCGTCGGCTCGTCGAGGATCAGGAGGGCCGGTTTGGACATCAGCGCCATGGCGATGACGATCCGCTGCTGCTGACCGCCCGACAACTGATGCGGGTAGCTTTCGAGGATGCGCGCGGGGTCGGGCAGCTTGACGTCCGTCACGACTTCCAGCGCGAGATCGTAGGCTTTTTTCTCGGACGCGTTTTCGTGCAGGATCGGAACCTCCATCAACTGGCGTCCGATCTTCATGGCGGGGTTCAGCGAGGCCATCGGCTCCTGATAGATCATCGCGATCTCGTTGCCGCGGATGTGGCGCAGCTCTTCTTGGGACATGGTCCCGAGGTCGCGGCCCTTGAACTTGATCGTGCCGCCGACGACGGCCCCGTTGCGGCCCAGATCCTGCATCACACCGAGGGCCACAGTGGATTTGCCGCAGCCGGACTCGCCGACGAGGCCCACGGCCTCGCCCGGTGCGACCTTGACCGAGAAGTCCATCACGGCGGGGATTTCCCGCAGGCGGGTGAAGAAGGAGATCGAGAGCTTGTCGATTTCGAGGATCGGGCCGTCATAGGCTGGCGTCTGTGTCATGATCCGGATCCTGTTTTCGGGAGGGAGGGGGGGGGGGGGGGCCC
>JBARXR010000289.1:0-1981 GCA_049647445.1 Jannaschia sp.
GGTTTTTCTTTGCCGGTTTCCTGCCCCCGAAACAGGGCGCCCGGCGCAGCGCGCTGGGCGAGATCGGCACGATCCCGGGAACGCTGGTGATCTACGAATCGCCCAAGCGCCTCGGGGCGATGCTGGCGGATGCCGCGCTGGTCCTTGGTCCGCGCCGCGCCGTGGTCTGCCGGGAACTGACGAAACGGTTCGAGGAGGTCGTGCCGGGCAGTCTCGGCGATCTTGCGGCGCGCTATGGCGCGGAGGCCCCGAAAGGGGAAATCGTGGTGCTGATCGACCGGGGCGCAGCGGCGACGCTGTCCGAAGAGGACTTGCGGGCCCGCCTGTCGGAGGCCCTCGAGACAATGTCGGTAAAATCCGCGGTAAAGAGTGTTTCCGAAACCTACGGGGTTGCGCGTAACGTGGTCTACGAGATTGCCCTGTCAGTGAAGGACGCACCGTGAGCGGCTCCATTTCCTATCATGCCGGCCTCGCCGCCGAGGATCAGGTCTCCCGCCTCTATGAGAAAAGCGGTCATGCCATCGTCGGGCGTCGCTGGCGCGGCAAGGGCGGAGAAATCGACGTGATCGCCCAGCGCGATGGCGACACGATCTTCATCGAGGTCAAGAAAAGCGCGACCCATGCCGCCGCGGCCGAAAGCCTGCGGCCGAAGCAGATGCGTCGTCTGTTCGACTGTGCGGGGGAATTCATGGGCACATTGCCGAACGGTCTGAACAGTTCGGTCCGTTTCGACGTAGCCCTCGTCGATGTCGCGGGGCGGATCGACCTGATCGAGAACGCGCTCGCGGCCTGATCCGAAGGGCCGACCGCGTTCGGCTGCACATTGCCCCCGCCCCGCGCATCGTCCATCACTCCGGCCAAGCAGCCAACCGGAGGATCCCGATGCCGCTCAAGGTCGCCTTCCAGATGGACCCGATCGGGGCCATAAACATCGACGCCGACAGCTCCTTCCGTCTCGCACTCGAGGCGCAGGCCCGCGGACATTCCCTGTTCTACTACACCCCCGACAAGATCGCCTATGTCGAGGGGCGTGTCCTTGCCCGCGGACAGGACCTCGAGGTGCGGCGTGAGAAGGGCAACCACGCGACGCTGGGCCCCCTGCGGGAGGTCGACCTTGCGGAATTCGACGTCATCTGGCTGCGGCAGGATCCGCCGTTCGATATGTCCTACATCACCACGACGCACATCCTCGACCGGCTGACCCCCGGCGCGCTGGTGGTCAACGACCCGACCTGGGTGCGCAACTGGCCCGAAAAGCTCATGGTGCTGGATTTTCCGGACCTGACGCCGCCCACCGCCGTCGCGCGGGATATCGAGGTGCTGCGCGCCTTCAAGGCGCGGCACGGCGACGTCATCCTGAAACCGCTCTACGGCAATGGCGGCGCGGGCGTGTTTCGCCTGACCCCCGAGGACCGAAACCTGAACTCCCTTCACGAGCTTTTTGGCGGGATCAACCGCGAGCCGCTCATAATGCAGAAGTTCCTGCCCGCTGTCTCCAAGGGCGACAAGCGCGTGATCCTCGTCGATGGGGAGCCGGTCGGCGCCATCAACCGGGTCCCGGCCGAGGGAGAGACGCGGTCGAACATGCATGTGGGCGGGCGCCCGGAAGCCGTCGCGCTGACCGACCGCGACCGAGAGATCTGCGCGCGGATCGGACCCCGCCTGCGGGACCGGGGCCAGATTTTCGTCGGGATCGACGTGATCGGTGACTGGCTGACCGAGATCAACGTGACCTCGCCCACCGGATTGCAGGAACTGGAGCGATTCGACGGCACCAATGCCTCGGCGCTGATCTGGGAGGCGATCGAGCGCCGCCGGGCCTGACGCCACCGCGTCAGAGGTCCCGCGCGGCGACCAGCCGGTAGGACAGCGCTTCGGCGATATGGGGGCGGCAGACCTGCGCGTCGCCCGCCAGATCGGCGATCGTGCGCGCGACCTTCAGGACCCTGTGATAGCCGCGCGCGGTCAGGCGGAACCGGTC
>JBARXR010000290.1:0-11327 GCA_049647445.1 Jannaschia sp.
ACCCGATGCCGCCCCGGCGACCGCCGCTCAGACGCCTTCAAGCAGGATGATCTGCGCATCCCCCGCGCCCAGCCGATGCTCTCGCGCCGCCTGGTATTCCGGCGAATTGTAGCAGGCCAGCGCCGCCTCCATGCTCTCGAACTCGATCACCACGTTGCGCGGACGACTGTCGCCCTCCAGTCCCTCCACGCGGCCGGCCCGCGCCAGAACCGTGGCGCCGTGCTTGGCGAAAGCCTCCGTCGCGCCCTTGGCGTATATCGCATAGGGGTCCGGGTCGGTGACGATCACATGGGCGATCCAATAGGCTTTGGGCATCGTGTCCTCCTGTTTCCCGGGCACGGTGCGGTCTGGCCGCACGGCGGTCAAGCCATTGCCTCCGCCCGGTCCCATGCGGCAAGGTGATGGCACGTCGGGAAGGAGAACATCATGCGCGTCACCTGGTTCGGACAGGCTGCCCTCTTGTTCGAGGGCGCGGAGCGGTCGGTGATGACCGATCCCTATACCCCCGACAAGATCGGCTACCCGGCGATCACCGAGACCGCCGACATCGTCCTGACCTCATCGGACGACGACAGCGCCCATTCCCGCTCGGACCTGATCGGCGGCAACCCCGTGACCTGCAACACCCTCGACATCGCGGGCGACGGTCAGGGAGAGGGCGACGTCGGCGGCCTCCACGTGCGCGCCATTGCCGCCGAGGAATGGGAACATCATCCGCGCGGCGTGGCCAACCAGAACGCCATGTACCGCTTCACCCTCGACGGGATCGAGATCGCGCACATGGGCGACGTGGGCAACGCGCTCGACGATGACCAGATCGACTTTTTCGAGGGCGTCGATGTCCTCTGCGCGCTGACCGGCGGGCCGCCGACGATCGCCCTCCCCGACCTCATGCGCATGATCCACCGGGTCCGGCCTCGGCTGATCATTCCGATCCACTTCCGCACGCTGGCCTATCGCCCGGCGAATATCCTGTGGATCCAGTCGTTCCTCGATCACTTCAATGCGGCCGACGTCGATTTTGCCTTCGGACCGCGCACCGAAATCACCCGCGACGGCCTGCCCGACCGGACACGGGTGCTGGTCATGGACTACCTTCGCTGAACCTTGCGCGTGTTCGCACAACGCTTAAATTTTACCAGTTGATAAAAAATGCAGACATGGCACTCTCACCGGCAACGGCTGAGTTGGAGAGAGCGATGACCGAAGCGATGCGCCTGGACGGAATCCGCAGTGGACGGCTCGGGGCCGAGGACCTTGCGGCGAATTTCAGCGATCTGCATCCGGCGCTAGACCCGCACGAGGCGCTGGTGGCCTCCGACCGGTGCTATTTCTGCCACGACGCGCCCTGCATCGCCGCCTGTCCGACCGACATCGATATCCCGCTCTTCATCCGGCAGATTTCCACCGGCATGCCGGAGGCGGCCGCGAAGACGATCTTCGACCAGAACATCCTGGGCGGCATGTGTGCCCGCGTCTGCCCGACCGAGACGCTGTGCGAACAGGCCTGCGTGCGCGAGGCGGCGGAGGGCAAGCCGGTCCTGATCGGCCAGCTTCAGCGCTTCGCCACCGACGCGCTGATGGCCGAGGCAAAGCATCCCTACACCCGCGCCGCCCCGACCGGCAAAACCGTGGCCGTCGTCGGTGCCGGGCCTGCGGGTCTTGCCTGCGCCCACCGCCTCGCCCTGCTGGGCCACGACGTCACCATGTTCGATGCGCGCCCCAAGGCCGGGGGCCTGAACGAATACGGGATCGCCGCCTACAAGACGCCGCACGGCTTCGCGCAGGCGGAAGTCGACTGGCTTCTCGGCATCGGCGGCATCACCGTCGAGACCGGCCAGGCCCTGGGCGACGGGCTGTCCCTTCCGGACCTGCGCGACCGCTTCGACGCCGTCTTCCTCGGGGTCGGGCTTGGCGGCGTGGGGGCCCTCGGGCTGGAGGGGGAGACCCTGACCGGCGCGCAGAACGCCGTCGATTTCATCGCCACCCTACGCCAGACCGACGACCTGACCACCCTTCCGGTGGGCCGCGATGTCGTCGTCATCGGGGGCGGCATGACCGCCGTGGACGCCGCCGTGCAGTCGAAAATGCTGGGCGCGGAAACGGTCACCATCGCCTACCGCCGGGGCCGCGACCGGATGCCCGCCAGCCGCTACGAACAGGACCTTGCCGCCAGCCATGGCGTCCGCCTGATGTTCAACGTCCAGCCCGTGGCCCTGCACGGCGACGGCGCGCTGCGCGCCGTGGAACTGGCCTATACCGGCGCCGACATGACCCCCACCGGAGAGACGGTCATCGTGCCCGCAGACCAGATGTTCCGCGCCATCGGGCAGAAGCTCGAAGCCCTCGAGGGGTTGGAGACGACGGCCGGCAAGATCGCCGTCACCGGGCCGGGGCGCACCTCCCTGACCGGTATCTGGGCCGGGGGCGACTGTGCCGCCGGGGGTGAGGACCTGACCGTCACCGCAGTTGCCGAGGGACGCGATGCCGCAATGGACATTCACGCGGCCCTGACCCAAGATCGCGTATGAAAACCTCAAAATCCCCCCCCGCCCCCAAGCCCGCAACCCTGACCGAGACGGAGGTGGCGGACCGCAACGCCGCCGCCCTCGCCCGCGTCGACGCCATGGATGACGTCGACAAGTTGCGCAA
This sequence comes from Jannaschia sp., assembly GCA_049647445.1. Lineage (GTDB taxonomy): Bacteria > Pseudomonadota > Alphaproteobacteria > Rhodobacterales > Rhodobacteraceae > Jannaschia. The sequence continues at coordinate 2,653 of JBARXR010000290.1, forward strand.
CCTGATGGCCAACGCCGACCGGATGGGCGTGGCCCCGGTGCGCGACGCGGCCTTCCGCCGCCTTGCCCTGATCCAGACCGAGGCGACCGTGGACGCCGCCGAGCAGGCCCCCGACGCGATGGAACGGGATTTCCTGCGCACCATCTTCGCCTATGAACAGCTCGTCCGGGAGGAGCTGGGCAAGGCCAAGCGCCTGACCAAGACGCGGATGAAGATGACCAAGACCGGGCCGGTCAAGGCGCTGGAGTCCTTTGCCTCCGTCACGGACGAATACTCGGCCTTCAAAACCCTGATCGCCCGAGGGCTTGAGGACTTGACCGGCGAAGCCGTGATCCTGCGCTATCCCGACGCTTTCGACGCGGCCACCCGCGATGCGGCGACAGCACGGCTGGAAACGGCGCAAACCGAACCCGCGCCAGAAACCGCATGATCTCGGAGCCGGCCATAGGGATGCGCGGGACATGAGCGTCTCTCCCTCCTCGTTCGATCTGGTCGGTGACGGCGATGATCTCGACCTGCTCATGTCGGTTGAGGAAATCTTCGGAATTGCCGTGACGGACGAGGAGGCTGCGCGCCTGCGGATGTTCGGCAACCTGACGGATCTCGTCGAAGCCAGGATGGATGCGCGCACGACCCATGTCTGCCTGCTGCGAGAGATGCTGCTCGCCCTGCGGGACGGCATCGGCCAACCGGACCTGTCGCCCTCCACGCCGCTGACCCGGTTGATGGGGCGCACCCCGCCTGCCCGCTGGCTGGCCCGGGTGTCCGCCGCCTCGGACCTGGACCTGAACGCGCCCCTTCCGGTCACGCGCATCGCCTCGGTCGCCGCCGCTGCCGTTCCCATCCTCGGGGCAGTTGTCGCGATATGGTGGTGGCGGGAGCCGGGTGCCCTGCTGCTCGCCCTCGCTGTCATTCCCGCCCAGATGCACCCGAATTTGCCGCGCCGACTGCCGGATCACCTGAGAACCGTCGCGGACCTGCTGCGCGCCCGGCTGCATACCAACTATCCCCGCCTGCGCGCAAATTTCGGGCCGGGCAATGCCGCCGACCGCCGCCGTGTGCTCGAGGGGCTTTGTCGCGACATAAGCGGCTTTGAGCGGCCCATCGCCGCCGACACCACCTTCTTCCGAACCCCCTGACACGCAGGAGTGACCCATGGCAGACCTGACGACCACCTTCATCGGGATCAAATCCCCGAACCCGTTCTGGCTCGCCTCCGCGCCGCCCACGGACAAGGAATACAACGTTCGCCGGGCCTTCAAGGCGGGCTGGGGCGGCGTCGTCTGGAAAACGCTCGGCTCCGAAGGGCCGCCCGTCGTCAACGTCAACGGCCCGCGTTACGGGGCGATCTACGGGGCGGACCGCCGCCTGCTGGGCCTCAACAACATCGAGTTGATCACCGACCGCCCGCTGCAAACCAACCTCGATGAAATCAAGGCCGTCAAACGCGACTGGCCCGACCGCGCCATGGTCGTCTCGATCATGGTCCCCTGCGAGGAGGACGCCTGGCGCGCCATCCTGCCCTGCGTCGAGGACACCGGCGCCGACGGGATCGAACTGAACTTCGGCTGCCCCCACGGCATGTCCGAGCGCGGCATGGGCGCCGCCGTGGGCCAGGTGCCCGAATACATCGAGATGGTCACCCGCTGGTGCAAGCAATACACCCGCATGCCCGTCATCGTGAAGCTGACGCCGAACATCACCGACGTGCGCAAACCGGCTGCGGCGGCGAAGCGCGGCGGGGCCGACGCGGTGTCGCTGATCAACACGATCAACTCGATCACCTCGGTCGACCTCGACGACTTCGCGCCGGAGCCGACCATCGACGGCAAGGGCAGCCACGGCGGCTATTGCGGCCCGGCGGTCAAGCCCATCGCGCTGTCGATGGTGTCCGAAATCGCCCGCGACCCGGAAACCCGCGGCATGCCCATCAGCGGCATCGGCGGTGTCACGACATGGCGCGACGCGGCGGAGTTCATGACGCTGGGCGCGGGCAACGTCCAGGTCTGCACGGCCGCCATGACCTACGGGTTCGGCATCGTGAAGGAAATGACGGCGGGCCTGTCGCGCTATCTCGACGACAAGGGAATGACGGTTGAAGACCTTGTGGGCCGCGCCGTGCCGAACGTCACCGACTGGCAGTATCTCAACCTCAATTACGTCACCAAGGCCCGCATCTCTCAGGACGATTGCATCAAGTGCGGCCGCTGCTACGCCGCCTGCGAAGACACCTCGCACCAGGCGATCTCCATGTCCGCCGACCGCACCTTCGAGGTCATCGACGCGGAATGCGTGGCCTGCAACCTCTGCGTCGATGTCTGCCCGGTGCAGGACTGCATCACGATGGAGCGTCTCGCGCCCGGCACCGTCGATCCGCGCACCGGCAAGGTGGTCGAGGCGGAGCCCGCCGACTGGACGATGCACCCCAACAATCCGTCGGTGAAGGTCGCGGCGGAATAGCCCCGGCCACCGCCCATCCGGGCCCCGGGGCCGCCTAGGCGTCGAGGATCGCCCGCGGGTTGCCCTCGCCGTCCAGCGCCACGAAGACGAAATCGGCGTCCGTGACCTTTGCGGCCGCCGTGCCATAGCGGGGACGGGCCCAGACGTCGATGTGAATGCGCATCGACGTGCGGCCCACCGTCTTGAGCGTCGCATAAAGCGTCACCTCGTCGCCGACCTTGACCGGCCGCAGGAATTGCATCGCCTCGACCGCGACCGTCGCCCCGCGTCCCTGCGACACCCGCGCCGCCATGTTTCCCGCCGCAAGGTCCATCTGCGACATCAGCCACCCGCCGAAAATGTCCCCGGCGGGGTTGGTATCCGCAGGCATCGCGATGGTGCGGATGACGATCACGCCCTCGTCCTGCTGTCGCCCGTGCGACCCCCGCTTGCGCGCCCGGTCCAGTCTGTCCAATGGCTCTTCCGTCATGCGATCCGGTCCCCTCGGTTCGATCCGTCCAGTGTCCTGCTCCGGCACCAGGCAAGGCCGCCGCATGTCTTCGTGCGCCCTGCCCGCGTCCGGCTGCCCGCTAGGCCGTCAACACCCGGCGGAAATGCACGTCCAGCTCTCGTTCCGCCTCGATCCAGGGGTCGCGGTCTGGCCCCAGCACCGCACGCACCTGCACGTCGAAATCGGCGTAATGCTGGGTCAGCGCCCAGATCGAGAAGATCACGTGATGCGGATCACAGGCCGCCAGCGCGCCGGCATCCATCCACGCCCGGATGACCCGTGCCCGCGCATCCACCAGGCGCCGCAGATCGCCCGCAAGCTCTTCCTCCAGATGCGGGGCACCGCGCAGGATCTCACCGGCGAACAGGCGGCTTTCGCGCGGATAGTCCCGCGCCAGCACCAGCTTGCGCCGGACATAGGCCAAAAGCTCCTCCAGCGCCTCCCCCTCCGGATCGAGGTCGCGCAACGGGTCCAGCCAGGTGTCCAGCAGACGCGCCAGAAGATCGCGGTAGATCGCCTCCTTGGAGCCGAAATAATACAGCACGTTGGGCTTCGACAATCCGGCCGCCTGCGCGATGCCGTCCAGCGTCGCCCCCCGGAACCCCTCCGCCGAAAAGACCTCCAGCCCCGCCTCCAGGATCAGGGCGCGGTTCTTCAACTGGATTCGCGTCGGGGTCTCGTCGTTCGCCATGCGCACTCCTCGGGCAGGCCCCCTCACGGCCTGCTTGCTCTTTGGGCATTTGGCGACAGCCCGCGCCCGAGCGCAAGCACCGGTTGACTGCCAAGGACCCCGTGATAGCGTCGCTTTGACCGATTGGTAAAATCTCGGGGGAGAGACGTCATGGCCGCCACCGCCGGACAAAACATGCGCATCGATGCGGAGCGCCTGTGGGACAGCCTGATGGAGATGGCCAAGATCGGGCCGGGCGTGGCGGGCGGCAACAACCGCCAGACCCTGACCGATGCCGACGCCGAGGGCCGCGCGCTGTTCCAGACGTGGTGCGAGGCGGCGGGCATGACCATGGGCGTCGACCGCCTCGGCAACATGTTCGCGACGCGGGCGGGTGAGGACCCCGAGGCGCTGCCGGTCTACGTGGGCTCCCACCTCGACACCCAGCCCACGGGCGGCAAATATGACGGCGTCCTCGGCGTGCTGGGCGGCCTCGAACTGGTCCGCACCCTCAACGATCTCAACATCCGCACGAAACACCCCATCGTCGTCACCAACTGGACGAACGAGGAAGGCACGCGCTTCGCCCCCGCCATGCTCGCCTCTGGCGTCTTCGCGGGCATCCACCCGCAACAATGGGCCGAGGACAAGACCGACGCCAAGGGCCTGCGCTTCGGGGATGAACTGGACCGCATCGGCTGGCGCGGCACCGAAGAGGTCGGCGCCCGCAAGATGCACGCCATGTTCGAATTGCACATCGAACAGGGCCCCATTCTGGAAATCGAAGGCAAAGACGTCGGCGTCGTCACCCACGGGCAGGGCCTGTCGTGGACGCAGGTCACCATCCACGGCAAGGACAGCCACACCGGATCGACCCCCATGCCGATGCGCAAGAACGCCGGACTCGCCATGGCGCGCATCCTCGAGGAGGTCGAGGCCATCGCCCTGTCGCATGCCCCCCATGCCGTGGGGGCCGCAGGTCACATCGACATCTACCCGAACTCCCGCAACGTCATCCCCGGCAAGGCCGTCTTCACGATCGACTTCCGCTCCCCCAGCCTTTCGGTGATCGAGGACATGGAGGCGAAACTCGACACCGCCGCCAAGCGCATCTGCGCCGACATGGGGATGGAGGTGGAGCTGGAAAAAGTCGGCGGCTTCGACCCCGTCACCTTCGACGAGACCTGCGTGACCGCCGTGCGCGCCGCCGCCGAACGGCTGGGATACACCCACATGGACATCATTTCCGGCGCGGGCCACGACGCCTGCTGGATCAACCGCGTCGCCCCCACGGCGATGATCATGACCCCCTGCGTCGACGGACTGTCGCATAACGAGGCCGAGGAGATCACCAGGGACTGGGCCCGCGCGGGCGCCGACGTCCTGCTGCACGCGGTGATCGAGACGGCGGAAGTGGTCGCATGACCCCGCGCCTGCGGGCCCTCGCACTGTTTGCAGGCGTCTTCTTCGTGGTAAACCTCGCGTTCGATGGCTACCGTGCGGGCGGCCTGACGCCCGGTGCGATCGCCTCGGCGGTGGTCGTCACATTGGTCGCCACGGGGATCTATTGGATCTACCTGCGCTGGCAGGCACGCAAGAAAGGCGACGACGAATGAAGGACCACACATCCCACCCCACCGAAACCCAACTGCGCATCGACCTTGCCGCCTGCTTTCGCCTTGCGGAACGCGCCGGATGGCACGAGGCCGTCGCCAACCATTTCTCCGCCGCCGTCTCGCCCGATGGCAAACGCTTCCTGGTCAATCCGCGCTGGTGGCACTTCAGCCGCATCCGCGCCTCCGACCTGCTGCTGGTGGACGCGGACGACCCAAGCACGATGGACCGCCCCGACGCCCCGGACCCCTCGGCGTGGATGATCCACTCGGCCTTGCACCGGACCCTGCCGCAAGCCCGCGTCGCCCTGCACCTGCACCCGCCCTATGCCACCGCGCTGGCGGGCCTGAAGGACCCGACCATCAAGCCGATCGATCAGGTCACGGCGCGGTTCCACAACCGTCTGGCCTATGACCTCAGCTTCGGCGGCATCGCGCTGGAGGCCAAGGAGGGCGAGCGCATTGCCCGCACCGTCGGCAACCATTCCGCCGTCATGATGGGCAACCACGGCGTCACCACGCTGGGCACGACGGTGGCGGAAGCCTTCGACGCGATGTATCATCTGGAGCGGGCGGCCCGCACGATGGTGCTCGCCTATTCCACCGGCCAGCCGCTATCGGTCATGAATGACGCTCTCGCCGAGGAAACCGCGCGCGGCTGGGATGCCGACCCCCGCGAGCGCGTCGCCCATTTCGAGGAAATGAAGCGCCTGCTGGACACCGAGCAACCGGATTACAAGGATTGATGCCCATGCGCCGCCTCGCCCTCCTCGCCCCCGTCCTCCTCGCGGCCTGCCTGCCGACCGCGCAGGCCCCGGTCGAGAACCCGACCCGCTATGTCCCGACAGACGCGCCCGTCCCCTTCGCCGTCAGCCGCCTCCTGCCGCGCGGCGTGACGCAACAGGACGTGCGCGTCTGGGACAATTGCTACGCCTACGCGTACAATGGCGCGATCTATCCCGTGCTGATCCCGCGCGGCACGCAGTATTGCCTGTAAAGGATATCCCCATGCCCATCCGTCTGACCGTTGTCGCAATCGTCCTGACCGGCCTGTCCGGGTGCATCACGCCGCAGGTGGAGGATCCGTCGCCGGTGATCGTGCCCGCGTCCGACATCGCGCCCGTCAGCAGCTGATCCACACCCGGAGGTTTTCATGTCCAAGGTCATCAAGAACGGCACCATCGTCACCGCCGACCGCCAGTGGAAGGCGGACGTCCTGATCGAGGGCGAGAAGATCGCCCAGATCGGCGAGAACCTCAAGGGTGACGAGGTCATCGACGCCACCGACGCCTATGTCATCCCGGGCGGCATCGACCCGCACACCCATCTCGAGATGCCCTTCATGGGCACCACCGCGACCGAGACCTTCGAATCCGGCACCTTCGCCGCCGCCGCCGGCGGCACAACGATGCTGGTCGATTTCGTCCTTCCGGGGGAGGACGGCCTGCTTGCCGCCGTCGACGACTGGGACCGCAAATCCAAAGACCAGATCTGCACCGACATCTCCTATCACATGGCGATCACCGGCTGGTCCAGATCGATCTGGGAAGAGATGGAGTCGGTCGTCAAGGATCGCGGCATCAACACCTTCAAGCACTTCATGGCCTACAAGGGCGCGTTGATGGTCGAGGACGACGAGATGTTCGCCTCCTTCCGCCGCTGCGCCGAACTGGGCGCGCTGCCGCTGGTGCACGCGGAAAACGGCGACATCGTGCAGGAGCTTCAGCAGAAGTACATGGCCGAGGGCATCACCGGCCCCGAGGGCCACGCCTATTCCCGGCCTCCGGAAGTCGAGGGCGAGGCCGCCAACCGCGCCATCATGATCGCCGACGCCGCCGGAACTCCCCTCTACATCGTTCACGTCTCCTGCGAGCAGGCGCACGAGGCCATCCGCCGCGCCCGCCAGAAGGGGATGCGCGTCTACGGCGAGCCGCTGATCCAGCACCTGACGCTCGACGAATCCGAATACTTCAACAAGGACTGGCAATACGCCGCCCGCCGCGTCATGTCCCCGCCCTTCCGCTCCAAGGAGCATCAGGACGGCCTCTGGGCGGGCCTCGCCGCCGGTTCCCTCCAAGTCGTCGCCACCGACCACTGCGCGTTCTCGGACAAGCAAAAACAGATGGGCCTCAAGGACTTCACCATGATCCCCAACGGCACCGGCGGGCTGGAGGATCGCCTCGCGATGCTCTGGACCATGGGGGTCGAGACCGGCCGCCTGACGCCCGAGGAGTTCGTAGCCGTCACCTCGACCAACATCGCCAAGATCCTGAACATCTATCCAATGAAGGGCGGGATCCACGTGGGCGGCGATGCCGACGTCGTCGTCTGGGATCCGAAGATCAGCAAGACCATCTCGGCCGCATCGCAGAAATCCATCATAGAATACAACGTGTTCGAGGGCAAGAAGGTCACCGCTCAGGCCCGCTACACCCTCTCCCGCGGCGACGTCATCTGGGCCCACGGCCAGAACACCCAACCCCAACCGGGCCGGGGCAAATTCGTGCGGCGGCCAGCCTTTGCGAGTGCGTCAAAGGCGCTGAGCAAGTGGAAGGCGCTGAACACACCAAGGAAGATCGAGCGCGATCCGAAGAACATTCCGTCGGGGGTTTGATGGTATTCTTTCATCACGCAGAGCTTGACGAAGTAAAACGTCGGGGGCTTCATCGCGATGTTTTCGATGAAGCTAAAGCATTATCTGATTTTGCCGGATTTGTTATTCGCGCAGTTGTTTTTTCGGCTTTTACTGTGATCCTTTTTCGAGCCAGCGTAGATCCTCCGATTCCGGATCTACCCGGGATTATGGTGTGGGCCGTGAAAATCAACAGTTTTCTTTCGGCGGCTTTTACAGCTTTAATCACATTCCGACTTTTGACTCTGATTTGTGTGATTATCACTAGGTGGATTTCGATAAAGATACCCCCTACCAAATCTCGCAGATCGGCCTTCGCTTTAGGGGCTCTATGGTTTTTATTGACTTTGATTCTGGTGAACACTTTTTTACTTGTGATATTTGTACTCTCGAATACGCGCCTTTGAATTGGAACTTTTGGATGTTACATAGAAAAGACAATCGTTCTTTAGCTATAAGATTTCTTCACGATGGAAATTTTGCGGATTACAGGTTTAAGTCTTTAGCTATGATCGCTTTGAGCACCCCATGACCACAATCTCCGCCCACTCCCTCGACCTCACCGTCCCGTCCCCCGACGGCCCCGTCCACGCGCTCTCCGACATTTCGCTGGACATCGCGGAGGGCGAGTTCGTCTCCTTCATTGGCCCCTCGGGCTGCGGCAAGACCACCTTCCTGCGCTGCGTCGCCGCCCTCGAACAACCGACCGCCGGCACCCTCACCGTCAACGGCATGTCCCCCGACGAGGCCCGCCGCGCCCGCGCCTACGGCTATGTCTTCCAGGCCGCGGGCCTCTACCCCTGGCGCACC
>JBARXR010000291.1:0-3370 GCA_049647445.1 Jannaschia sp.
GTTCCTGTTTTCCCCACCCACGGGCTTGACGGAACTTTACCGACGGCACAAGGCCGGGTCAAAAGCACAAGGACGTGTGTGGCGCCGCTTTGGTGGTCGCGACGCCCCGAAGATCCGTCTTGCGGCCCGCGATCGCACGATGGCCCCGGCAAACGCCACGCCCGTCGTTCCGCCACGAAAAAGGGGCCCGCTCAAGGGGCCCCTCTGTCGTCGATTTCACGTCGGCATCACATCCGCGAGGCGACGTTTTCCCAATTGACCAGATTGTCGAGAAAATTGGTCAGGTAGGCGGGCCGCTTGTTGCGGAAGTCGATGTAATAGGAGTGCTCCCACACGTCGCACCCAAGCAGCGCGGTCTGCCCGAAACACACCGGATTGACGCCGTTCTCGGTCTTGGTGACCTTCAGGCTGCCGTCGCTATCCTTGACAAGCCACGCCCAGCCCGAGCCGAACTGACCCGCACCGGCGGCAGAGAAATCGTCCTTGAACTTGGCCACGCTGCCAAAGCTTTCGGTCAGGGCCTTCTCGACCTCACCGGGCATCGCGCCGCCGTTCGGGCCCATCATTTCCCAGAACTGGTTGTGGTTCCACAACTGGCTGATGTTGTTGAAGATGCCCGACTGCGCGACCGCGTTCGCGTCGTAGGTGCCGACGATGATCTCTTCGAGGGACTTGCCCTCCCATTCCGTGCCCGCGATCAGCTTGTTGCCGTTGTCGACATAGGCCTTGTGGTGCAGGTCGTGGTGGTACTCCAGCGTTTCCTTTGACATGCCCTTCGCGGCCAGCGCGTCGTGGGCATAGGGAAGATCGGGAAGGTCGAATGCCATTTTCTTGGCCCCCTGGGTTGGTTTCATCTTGAGGGGTAACTGAGCGCGCAACGGCCCCGCGTCAAGCTGCCGCGTTCTCGAGCAGCCCTTGGGCATAGGCCGCGACCGAGCGGAAGCAGACCACGCGCCAGCCGTCGCCTGCGCGCCAGATGGCGGCGGGAACCTGCGCCATCCGGGTGCGCCGCACCTCCCGCGCAGCCATCGCCGCAAAGTCTACCGGCATCAGTTTCGCCAGCACCCGTTCCGACCCGTCCCCCGTCACGACGAATGTCGCCCGCGCATCGCTGACCACCGCGACCGTTGCGTGTTCCCCGGCCAGCGCGACCTCCAGCCTGTCTGCGATGCCGCCCGCCGCGTCATAGGGACAGGTCACCAGAAACTCGTCCGGCGACATCCACAACACGGCGCAATCGCCTGATATTTCAGCCATCCTTTGGGACGGCAAGGCGCATTCGGTGACCGTCTCGACCGCTTTCGCCAGCACGGTGGGCGTGCCCCGAAGCGTGACCATGCCCAACGGGGGCATCGCCGTGACCGTCACGTCAGACATTCTGTTTCTCTCCTTCGGGGTCGAAGAACACCGGCGAGACGATCCTTGCCTCGACCGGATCCTTGCCGATCCGGGTGAAGCGGATCACCTCGCCCATCCGGTCCGGCCCCCGCTCGACCAATCCAAGGGCGATGCCCCGACTCAGCGTCGGCGACAGATAGGTCGACGTCACCCGCGCCTGGACACACGTCTGGCCGTTTTCCGTCACGCCCTCGCCGATCCCGTATGCCCCGTCCTCGAGGACCGAGCCGTCAAGCGTCTCCAGACCCACAAGCGCCCATCGGTCGGCGCGCCGGAACGCCGCCCGCTCCTGCCCGCGTTTCCCCAGATAGTCGTCCTTCTTCGACGAAATCGCCCAGTCCAGCCCCAGATCCTGCGGAATGACGGTGCCGTCCGTCTCGTCCCCGATCATGATGAAACCCTTTTCCGCCCGCATCACATGCAGCGCCTCGGTCCCGTATGGCATCACCCCATGGTCCGTTCCGGCGGCCTGCACTGCGTCCCAAAGGGCTTGTCCCTGCCCCGCGCGCACGGCGATCTCGAACGACAATTCGCCAGAAAAACTGATGCGATAGACCCGCACCTCGATGCCGCCCAACCGCCCGTCCGACCAGCCCATGAACGGCAGCGTCCCGGCGCTCAGGTCCATGCCGCCCAGACGTTCGAGCACATGGCGTGCCTTCGGTCCGACAACGGCGATCTGCGCGAACTGCTCGGTCAGGTTGATCGTGTGGACGCGCCAGTCCCACCATTCACATTGCAGCCAGTCCTCCATCCACCCATGGATGCGGTCCGCCCCGCCCGTCGTCGTATGGCAAAGCCACGTCGTCTCGTCGATGCGCGCAACCACGCCGTCGTCGATCAGGAACCCGTTCTCGTCGCACATCAGCCCGTATCGACAGCGACCCGGCTTCAGCGTGCTCATCATGTTGGTATAGAGCATGTCGAGGAACCGGCCCGCGTCCGGCCCCCGCACCAAGATCTTTCCCAACGTCGAAGCGTCCAGCGTTCCAACGGCTTGCCGGGTGTTCTTCACCTCCCTTGCCACGGCCTCCGCGGGTGTCTCGCTGCCTTGGGGATAGCAATAGGGCCGCCGCCACTGGCCGACGGGCTCCCAGATGGCACCTTGCGCTTCATGCCAGTCATGCATCGGCGTCCGCCGCAACGGCTGGAACAACGCGCCCTTTGCCTCACCGGCCAGCGCGGCAAGCGTCACCGGCGTATAGGGGGGGCGGAACGTTGTCGTGCCGACCTCGGGGATCGCGGTGTCAAGCCTGTCCGCCAGAACCGCAAGGCCATTGATATTGCTCAGCTTGCCCTGATCCGTGGCCATCCCGAGCGTGGTATAACGCTTGGCATGCTCCACGCTTTCAAAGCCTTCCTGAGCGGCCAGGCGCACGTCGGACACCTTCACGTCGTTCTGATAATCAAGCCACATTTTCGCGCGCAGCTTGCGCCCCGCGCCCTGTGGCATGACCCAGACCGGCAGGATCGGCGCTTCATCCGGGCAGGTGCAGGCGGGCGCCTCGACCCCGACGATTTCGGCCGCATCGTCCAGAACCTCGGCCAGCGTCAGCGCGCCCGATGCCGCGCCCGCCACCTCCACGAAGCCTCTGCCGTCCGCGCCGGTCGGGGGGCGGTCGGGATCGGGGCGGAACATCGCGCGCGCCTCGTCCCACCACAGCTTGCCGCCGCAATGCGACCACAGGTGCACCACCGGGGACCAGCCGCCCGACATCGCGACGCAATCGCAGGCGATTTCCTGCATCACGGCCCCTTCGCCCGCCTGCAGGCAAACGGCCACGCCCCGCACCGCGTTTCGCCCCAGCACCTTCGCGACGCCCCGACCGACATGAACAGTGACCCCCATCGCCTTGATATCCTTCACGAGAGAGCCGTCGACCGATGGACGCGCATCCAGAATCGCGGGCACCTGCAACCCGGCTTCGATCAGCACCTTTGCCGTGCGATAGGCGTCGTCGTTGTTCGTGAC
>JBARXR010000292.1:0-1535 GCA_049647445.1 Jannaschia sp.
GGTCAGCACCGTCAGCCAGACCGTGAAGCCAGTCGGCGGCACGACACGGTCCGCCTGCCGGTCGCCGATCACCAGCGCCAGCAGGCCGCCGATCCGATCCGTCGCGGCACTCACAGGTCCGACCCCGCCGCCTGGAGGCGACCGCCCGCAAGCCGCAGCACACGGGCCGAGACCTGCGTCTTGGCGGCGCGGATAAGCGCAAGGTCATGGGTCGCCACGAGGATCGTCTTGCCGAGCTTGTTCAGCTCCGTCAGCAGTGTGAGCAGGCGCTGCGACATTTCCCAGTCGATGTTGCCCGTCGGTTCATCCGCGATGATGATGTCGGGATCCATGATGATGGCGCGGGCCAATGCCGCCCTCTGACGCTCTCCCCCGGAGAGTTCCGGCGGCCTGGCGTCGGCGCGGTGCGACAGGCCGACCCAGCCGATCAGCTGGTCGAGGCTTTCGGCCTCGGCGGCGACATCGCGGCCAGCGACCGTCAGCGGCAAGGCGATGTTCTCGCGCAGTTTCAGGTGGTCGAGGAAACGGCAATCCTGGTGAACGACGCCGATCCGCTGGCGCGCCCGCGCGAGGCCATCGCGGCCAAGGCGGCGACTGTCCCGTCCGAACAGCGTGACTTCTCCGGTCAGGGGTTTCAACTCGCCGTAGCAGAGTTTGAGCAGGGTCGTTTTGCCTGCGCCGCTCGGGCCCGTCAGGAAATGGAAAGAACCCGACGACAGCGCCAGGTCCAGGCCGTCCAGGATCCCGCTGCCGCCATAGGAATATCCTGCGCCCTTCAGCTCGATCACGTGATTTGCCTGCCTTGAGGTGCCGCGGTTCGCGCCCTTCTGCCCCAGCCACAGTTTCGACGCAATCCGTGCGCCTTCGGTCACGGTGGGCAGGCGCAGACAGGTGACATGGGACGCCGGGGTTGACAGTCCGGTGACGATCAGGCGCGGTAAAGAGGATTGTCTTGTTTTGCCAGAGGATGTGCCCGCGCCGTCATGCGTCTGACTTGCCCGAATTGCAGCGCCCAATACGAGGTCGCCGAGGACATGATTCCGCCGGACGGTCGGGACGTGCAGTGTTCCAATTGCGCCACGACGTGGTTCCAGGCCGGCAGGATCCGCACCGCGGCCCCGGACACCGACCGCGAGGTCCGCAGAGCCGGTCAGCCGGAGACGACGGAGCCTGAGGAAAACGACGTGCCGGATGAGGTCCCGGAGGCCGCGCACCCGGACGAGGTGGAGCCAGACGCGCCAGCGGGACCGGAGGCTCCGGCAGAGCCGATGCCTGACGCGAGCCGCCCCCGCCGTCCCCTCGCCGACGACGAAACGCTGGAAATTCTGAGGCAGGAACGCGCGCATGAGGCGCGCAGGCGGGCCGCCGAACGCAGAGGACGCGCCACCGCGGCCTCCGACCTCGATCCCGCAGCCGGTGCGGCGTCCGTGGGCGACGAGCATCCCGACCGGGCCCGCGAGTTGGCCGCCGCAGAGAGGGCGCGCATGGCGACTGCCGCGTCTGTCGCCCGAGCCCGCGATGCTGTGGGTCAGGCC
>JBARXR010000293.1:0-2661 GCA_049647445.1 Jannaschia sp.
GATCAGGGACGCGGCCGCCGGACAGGCGGATCGGGGTCGTCCGGGCAGATGGCCCCATCCGCATCGCCCGCCCGCTCGACAGGGCCTCTCGACAGGTTGGGGTCGCGCGGCTAGGTAGCCTGTCGCAGCGCAAGGGAAGTGACAGCCGATGGCCAGCCTCAACGATATCCGCACGACGTTTCTCGATTACTTCGAGAGGAACGGCCATGCCCGTGTCGACAGCTCGCCCCTCGTGCCGCGCAACGACCCGACGCTGATGTTCACAAACTCGGGCATGGTGCAGTTCAAGAACCTGTTCACCGGCCTCGAGACGCGCGCCTACAACCGTGCCACGACCAGCCAGAAATGCGTGCGGGCGGGCGGCAAGCACAATGATCTCGACAACGTCGGCTATACCGCGCGCCACCATACGTTCTTCGAGATGCTGGGCAATTTCAGCTTCGGGGATTATTTCAAGGACGATGCCATCGCCTTTGCCTGGGGTCTGATCACGGGCGAATTCGGGATCGACCCCAAGCGCCTTTTGGTCACCGTCTATCACACCGACGACGAGGCCGCGAACATCTGGAAGAAGGTCGCTGGGCTGTCCGACGATCGGATCATCCGCATCCCCACGGACGATAATTTCTGGCGCATGGGTCCGACCGGTCCCTGTGGCCCCTGCACCGAGATTTTCTATGACCATGGGGACCATATTCCCGGCGGCCCTCCGGGCAGCCCGGACGAGGATGGGGACCGCTTCATCGAGATCTGGAACCTGGTGTTCATGCAGAACGAGCAGTTCGCGGACGGCACCATGCGCCCGCTCGACATGCAGTCGATCGATACCGGCATGGGGCTGGAGCGTGTCGGGGCGCTGTTGCAGGGCAAGCACGACAACTACGACACCGACCTGATGCGCGCACTGATCGAGGCGTCGGCGCATGCGACGTCGACCGATCCGGACGGACCGGCGAATGTGCATCACCGGGTCATCGCGGATCATCTGCGGTCGACCGGGTTCCTGATCGCCGACGGTGTGATGCCGTCGAACGAGGGGCGGGGCTATGTGCTGCGCCGGATCATGCGCCGCGCGATGCGGCATGCGCATCAGGCAGGGGCGGCCGACCCGGTCATGCACCGGCTGGTGGCGGCTTTGGTGCAGCAGATGGGGCAGCATTACCCCGAGCTTGCGCGCGCCAGATCCCTGATCGAGGAGACCTTGCGCGGGGAGGAGGAACGGTTCCGCACCACGCTGGATCGCGGCCTGCGCCTGCTGGAGGACGAGGTGTCGCGCCTGCCGCAGGGCGGCACGCTGGGCGGCGCGGCGGCGTTCAAGCTTTACGACACTTACGGTTTCCCGCTCGACCTGACGCAGGATGCGCTGCGCGAGAAAGGCCTGTCGGTGGATACCGGTGGGTTCGACGCCGCGATGGCGGAACAGAAGGCCCGCGCCCGCGCGGCCTGGTCCGGGTCGGGCGAGCAGGCCGACGCGGCGGTCTGGCACGACCTCGCGGACCTGCACGGCACCACCGAGTTCCTGGGCTATGACACCGAACGGGCCGAGGGGCAGGTTCTGGCGCTGGTGCGCGACGGAGCCGAGGTCGCCTCCGCCCGGGCGGGTGAAACGATCGCGATCGTCGTCAACCAGACACCGTTCTATGCCGAAAGCGGCGGCCAGGTCGGGGATACCGGCGTCATCCGCACCCCGAAGGCAATGGTGCGGGTCACCGATACCCGAAAAGCCGCGGGCGTGTTCATCCATGTCGCCACCGTCGAGGACGGTGAGATCGCGCCGGGCCAGTCGGCGGACCTGAGCGTGGATCATGCCCGGCGGTCTGCCATCCGGGCGAACCATTCGGCGACGCACCTGCTGCACGAGGCGCTGCGCCATGCTCTTGGCGATCATGTCGCCCAGCGCGGATCGTTGAACGCGGCCGACCGGCTTCGGTTCGATTTCAGCCACGGGCACGCCGTCACGGCAGAGCAGCTTGTGGCCATCGAGACCGACGTGAACGCCTATATCCGCCAGAACTCCGAGGTCTCGACGCGGATCATGGAGCCGGACGCCGCCCGCGATCTTGGGGCGCAGGCCCTGTTCGGCGAGAAATACGGCGACGAGGTGCGCGTCGTGTCGATGGGGATCGAGGACGGGTCGGGCAAGGGGCTGACCCGCAACACCTATTCGCTGGAGCTGTGCGGTGGCACGCATGTCGCGCGGACCGGCGAGATCGGTGCTTTCGTGGCGCTTGGCGATCAGGCCAGCAGTGCGGGGGTGCGGCGGATCGAGGCGCTGACCGGTCAGGCGGCCATGGACTATCTGCGCGCGCAGGACGCCCGGGTGACGGACCTTGCAAACCTGTTCAAGGCGCAACCGGATGAAATTGGCGCGCGGGTCCGGGCGCTGATGGATGAGCGCAGGCAGTTGCAGAACGACCTGGCCCAGATGCGGCGTGACATGGCGATGGGCGATGGGGCCGATGCGAAGGCCATCAACGGGATGCAGGCCGTTCTTCAGGTTGTTTCCGGCGTCTCCGGCAAGGATCTGACGGCGATGATCGACGCGCAGAAGCAGGCGCTCGGCTCTGGCATCGTGGTCCTGATCGCGGATACGGGCGGCAAGCCCGCCGTCGCGGCGGGCGTCACGGCCGACCTGGTGGCACGGGTCTCGGCGGTCGATCT
>JBARXR010000294.1:0-26434 GCA_049647445.1 Jannaschia sp.
GACAGCACCGGCATCAAGTTCCTCGTCGATGGCGAATGGCAGACCCGCAAGCACGGGCCCCAGGGTCGCCGTCAGTGGCGCAAGGTGCATCTCGCCATGGATAAAGCCAATTCTGACATCCGGGCGGGAGAGTTTACCCGCAGCAGAGATGGTGACAGCCCGATCCTGCGCGAGTTGCTCGGCCATACTCCTGAAGAAGAGCGGATCGTCACCGTTACCGCCGACGGTGCTTACGACACCCGCCGCTGCAACGCGGCGATCATCGACCGGAAAGCCACCCCAATCATTCCCACTCGATCGTGCCCGGAGGCTTCGATGTGATGTCGTACGTCACCCGGTTTATCCCGGACACTTCGTTGATGATCCGCGTGGCTGTCTCGCCCAGGAAGTCATGGCTGAACGGGTAATAGTCGGCGGTCATCCCGTCGACGGATGTCACGGCCCGCAGGGCGCATGCGAAATCATACGTCCGCCCGTCGCCCATGACACCGACAGTCCGAACCGGGAGGATCGCAACGAAAGCCTGCCAGATCTCGTCGTAAAGGCCGTGCTTGCGGATCTGATCTATGTAGACGGCATCCGCCTGCCGAAGGATATCCAGCTTCTGCCGCGTGATCTCACCGGGACAACGGATGGCAAGGCCGGGACCGGGGAAGGGGTGTCGCGCGATGAAATGTGCGGGCAGGCCCAGTTCGCGACCGAGCGTGCGGACCTCGTCCTTGAACAGTTCACGCAACGGCTCGACCAGCTTCAGGCCCATCTTTTCGGGCAAGCCGCCGACATTGTGGTGCGATTTGATCGTGACGGACGGGCCGCCGCTGAACGACACCGACTCGATGACATCTGGATAGAGCGTCCCCTGGGCAAGGAATGCGGCCCCCTCGATCTGATCGGCATATTTCTGGAACACGTCGATGAACAGCCGCCCGATGATCTTGCGTTTGGTTTCGGGGTCCGAGACGCCCTCCAGCTCGCCCAGAAACAGGTCCTGTTCCTGCGCGTGGATCACGCGCAGGTTCATGTGGTCGCGGAACATGCCGACGACTTCCTCCGCCTCGTTCAGGCGCAGAAGACCGTGATCTACGAAGACGCAGGTCAACTGGTCCCCGATCGCCTCGTGCAGCAGCGCGGCGGCAACGGAGCTGTCCACGCCGCCCGATAATGCGCAGATGACGGGTGCCGTGCCGACCTGCTCGCGGATGGCGGCAACTGCCTGATCGCGGTATCCGGCCATGGTCCAGTCTCCGCTGAACCCTGCGAGCCGAACGAAATTTTCATAGAGCTTTGCGCCCTTCGGGGTGTGATGCACCTCCGGGTGAAACTGCACCGCGAAAAAGTTGCGGGTCGTGTCGGCGGTGATGGCAAAAGGCGCATGTGGCGAGGTGCCGAACACTTCGAAGCCCGGTGCGATGCGGCTGACGTGGTCGCCATGCGACATCCAGACCTGTTCACGCCCGCCCATCTCGAACCAGCCGTCGAGCAACGGAAGCGATGCGTTCGGCATCACGAAGGCGCGCCCGAACTCCGCCGTGCCGCCGCCACCGGTGTTCTTTCCGCCTTCGACCTTTCCGCCCAGCATCTCCATCATGACCTGCTGTCCATAACAGATGCCGAGGACGGGAACGCCCAGCGTGAAGACCGATGCGGGCGGCCGCGGGGAATTTTCGTGCACGACGCTTGCCGGGCCGCCGGACAGGATCACGGCCTGTGGCGCGAACTCGGCCAGAAAGGCCTCGGTGACCAAATGGAACGGATGTATTTCGCAGTAGACGTTCAACTCCCGCAGGCGGCGCGCGATGAGTTGCGTAACCTGGCTGCCGAAGTCGATGATGAGCAGGCGCTGATGCGTTTCGGTAATGTCCATGTCTGAGGCGATTACGCCGGGCGTCGTCCACTGGCAAGACGGCTGCGCGATGTCGCCTTTCGCCCCGCGCCGCCGTATCCGGGCTGTGCGCGCCAAGGGCCGCGCTGTAGTCGGTAAGCCAAGGCGTTCGGAGGATTGGCGAGATGGTTGAGACGATACGCAGGAAGCGGGGCGGGGGCGGGGCTGCGCGTCGGGCCGAACGGACATCGACGCGGGTGGATGTCGCCGGCACGATCGTGCGCAATATTCCCGACTTCGAGGTTCTGTCAGCCGAGGCGCTGGAAATCATCGAGACGAACGCAGAGACCATACTGGCGGAGGTCGGCGTGGCGTTCGTCGACAATCCCAAGGCGCTGGACCTGTGGCGCAATGCCGGGGCGGAGATCGAGGGCGAGACGGTTCGGATCCCGCGCGGCCTTGCCCGCACGCTCTGTGCAACGGCACCGCAGACCTTTACCCAGATCGCCCGCAACCCGGACCGCAACGTTGAGATCGGAGGCCGGAACCTCGTGCTCGCACCGGTGTATGGCCCGCCTTTCGTGCGTGACATCGGGGGCCGCCGCTATGCAACGATCGCCGACTTCCAGAAGTTCGTTAAACTGGGACACCAGTCGCCCTGGCTGCAACATTCCGGCGGTACCGTCTGTGAGCCGACGGACATTCCCGTAAACAAGCGTCATTTCGACATGCTGCTGGCCCACATGACGCTGACCGACAAGCCATTCATGGGGTCGGTGACCGAGCCGAGCCGCGCGCGAGATTCCATCGAGATGTGCGACATTCTGTTCGACCGCGGCGACGGCAGGGGACTTGCCGACCGCACCGCGATGATCTCGCTGATCAACATCAACTCTCCACTGACGTTCGACTCGATCATGATGGGCGCGCTTGAGGAATACTCAGCCGCAAATCAGGCCTGCATCATCTCGCCGTTCATCGTCGGCGGAGCGATGGCCCCGGTCTCCGTTGCGGGGACCTTGACGCAAGTCCTGGCCGAGGTGATGGCGGGCGTTGCCTACAGCCAGTTGATCCGCGCGGGTGCGCCGGTGATCTTCGGTGCGTTCGTGGCATCCATAGACATGAACTCCGGCGCGCCCACATTCGGGACGCCCGAGGCCGCGCTCATCACCTATGGAGCGGGGCAGTTGGCGCGGCGCATGAAACTGCCGTATCGAAGCGCCGGGTCGTTTTGCGGCTCGAAGCTGCCGGACGCGCAGGCGGCCTACGAGACCGCAAATTCCCTGAACGCGGGCCTGTTGTCGGGCGTGAATTTCATGTTGCACGCCTGTGGCTGGCTGGAGGGCGGTCTGGTTGCCGACTTCGAGAAATTCGTGATGGACGCCGATCAGCTTGGAACGTTGCACAAGATGGCGCAGGGCATCGCGATCGATGAGAACGCGCAGGCGATGGATGCCATCCGGGAGGTCGGGCCGGGCGGACATTTTCTGGGGTGCGCCCATACACAGGCGAACTACCAGACGGCCTTCTGGCGGACGCGCCTTTTCGACTACAAGCCATACGAAACCTGGGTGGACGACGGCTCGCGCGACACCCGTGCATTGGCGGCCGTCAAGGTAGAGGCGATGCTCGCCAGTTACGAGGAGCCGCCCATGGACCCAGCCGTGCGTGAGGCCCTGTTGGCCCACGTGGCACGGCGGAAATCCGAGATGCCGGACGCCTTCATCTGACGTCACCGGACGACGCAGGCGTTCCGGAAATCCCGCGCTTCGGCAAGCAGGGCGACAAGGATATCCACATGTCGTGAGAAGCTGTAGGTTGTCGCCCCGATCTGGCGTCGCTTCTCCAGATCCGCTTCTATCGGCAACAGTTTCTCAAGCGCCGATCGTGCGGTCGGCGGAATTGCAACGCGCAGCATCCGGCGCAGGTCGCGACGTCTCTGATATTGCGCGACGCCATGCCCGGCGGCATCGACGAGCAGGCCAGGACGGCGCAGGTTATTCAGATCATTGGTCAATTTGCACATCTTCCGGTCCCATCAGCTTGGATCTTCCACGGGGTCATGATCGCTGATGTGCACGGCCTGTTGCGCCGGTGATGGGTGCAGAGAACGGGTGTCGCAACTTGTTTACGAATTGGAAACATTTGTCGCGCGTCCGGACAAGATTAACCACTTGGTAACCAATCCGGGGTGAATTGGCGGAGTTTTCCACAGCCCCCCGGAGCCCTTGATGACACTGCCTTACGCCAATGACCGTCCGGTCGTCGGATACCCCGACTGGGTGCCGCAATCCGCGCGCACCTACGTCGAGCATGCCTACGTCGGCCGATCCCTGCGGGAGGTGGCGCTGGATCGTGGGTGCGCAGCGTCGACGGTTTTGCGGCAGGTGCGTCGGATCGAGCAACGGCGGGACGACCCGTTGGTGGACGACATGATCGAGCGGCTAGCAGAGGTCGCGAGATCGGGCACGAAATTCACAGATGAGAAGGAAGATCCCGCGATGTCAGCCATGCCTCCCAGCGCCTCACTCGTCGACGACGAAACCTTGAACCGTGAAGCCAGGCGTGTCCTGCGCCGTCTGTGCGAAGCCGATTCCTTTCTTGCCGTGGGGCAGGGAATGCCGCAGGCGGTTGTCCTGCGCGAGGCGGGAGACACGCCGACGCGGACCGCGACGCTGCCGCGCCATGTGGCGCAGGCCATGGTTCTCAAGGATTGGGTGAGCTGCTTCAAGGTCGGCCGGATTACCCGCTATCGGATCACCGAGTCCGGTCGCGCGGCGCTCAAGCGGCTGTTGGGGGACGAGTTGCAGCGGCGGGTCAAATCGCGCGGGATGGCTGAATCCCCAAGCCCCTTTCTGACGCAGCACATGGAAATGGGAGAGCGGGTCATC
This sequence comes from Jannaschia sp., assembly GCA_049647445.1. Lineage (GTDB taxonomy): Bacteria > Pseudomonadota > Alphaproteobacteria > Rhodobacterales > Rhodobacteraceae > Jannaschia. The sequence continues at coordinate 4,714 of JBARXR010000294.1, forward strand.
CCGACTGCAAATGGCGAGGAGCGCTTGCGCGTCAATCTTGCCGAGTCGCCGCTGGGAATGCTTGCCCGCAAGAAAGACAAGGACGGCAAGACGTTTCTCAGCATGGACCTCGTTTTCGCCGGTGAGCGCCTGCGCGAAGATTTCGAACGCGCGCAAATGGGGCCGCGGGTCGGCCAGAATTGGGACCGCTTCCTTACGGCAGGCGATCGGGGTCAGATGTCACAGGGTGACCCTGTGAGCGGTCCCGAGGCGGCAAGAACGAAGGTTTCTGATGCCTTGCGGACGCTCGGGCCGGGGCTGGGCGACGTGGTCTTGCGGGTTTGCTGTTTTCTGGAAGGGCTGGAGGCTGCTGAAAAGCGGATGGGGTGGTCAGCGCGCTCGGGCAAGATCGTGCTGCGCATCGCTCTTCAGCGCTTGAGGGAACATTACGAGCGCATCGACAAGCGCTAGGACATCAATCCCGCTAGCAGACGTGCCTCCCGGCCGCGCAGGCCGGGACGCGCGAATGGACCGTATCCGACGTCCGCGATCTGCGGAAACAATGTTGAGATTTCGGACCGGGTGGCAGTGTCGAGCGTCGAGAGGGCGACAACGCCGGGGTGAAAGCTTTCGGACGGTATGCCTTCGGAAAGCACGATTTCATGCCGGTCGAACAGGATGTGGATATAGTCCACGGTCCCGCCTTCCTGCCGCGAAATGCCCGCACGGCCGGTCAAGGCAATTGCAGGCGCAAGCACATCCTGGGTTCCGAACATCATCTCGGCCAGACCGGACGCGAGCACCATGCGATGCTGCGGCGAGACCGATAGCCTGCGGCTGTTGCCGAGCGCGCCGGTTTCCATCAGGACCGGAGCAAGCCGACCCCTAGCCCGGACCCGTGTCCGACCGATCCAGCGTACGGGTTGCAATCCATGGTCGAGGGTGAGGACAAGAGCACCGGGACGCAACGTCTCGATCTGACGTTTCCCCGCTCCGGTGATCAGACGCGTGCCGGGTGTGAAGCAGGTCACCACCTCGAAATTCTCGAACCGCGTTGTCTTTCCGTCAGCCCACGCAACGATGCCGTCAGGCCCGTCATGAACCACCCTGGCACCGGGTCCAAGGCGGAGTGCGTCGATCCCGGAACCGCCGTCAATGTGGGTGACGCCGGATCCGTTCAACACAGCCTCGTCGGACCCGCGACCAAGATCGATGAATGCAACCTCTGCATCCCGACCGACGGTCACCGTGTCCGATCCGCTGCCCGTCAGGATCTGACCCACCGTGGCACCCTCGGTAAGCTCGACCAGATCGTCGCCTTTGCCGGTTTCGACGACATCGACATGCGCTCGCTCGCCAACCCGAACGATGTCGTCACCGCCGCCGCCCGAAACCGTATTCACTGTGGCGGTGCCGCCGATATCGATCGTATCATCGCCCGTTCCGCTGTCTATCCCGCCCTTCGCGGCACCAGATGTCATCCGGAGGCTGTCGTCTCCGGATCCAAGCGCGAGCGTATCCCTCAGAACCGATCCGCCGATGATGGTAACGGTGTCGTCGCCGCCTCCCATGACGATTTTGCCGGCAACATCCACCGCTGCAAACGACGCCGTTTCATCCGCCGATGTGCCCATTGGTCCGATCATCTCCGTCAATGTGCGTGTCGCCATCAGGAACGGATCGTCCTGCATATGGTCGACATAGGAGTTGCGGAGGATCACGTCCCGCATGCCGGATGCATTGACCGCAGCTATGATGTCCGACCCAAGCGCAGGATCGAGAACGCCGAACGTCTCATCCGCGGAGGCGGTCCGGACGAACTGGTCCGAAATAATGTGCGTGAAGAGGGGACCCATCATCGTTCCCACGATCTTGTCCTCCGCGAGGCCACCGACCCACAAGTCGACGTCCCGAACATCCGGATAGACCGACGCCAGCTCTGCTTGGACCTCCGTATTTGACGTGATGATCGAGAAATCCGTCGGGTCCAGCGTTGTCGGGTCAATGTCGCCCATGAGCTGGGCCCGAACGTTCACGTAGCTGTCCATTCCATGGTCCGCAGCGCGCATCAGGTTCAGCGCTGGCAGAGAAAAACCAGAAACGCCGTCAGGGGTTTGCAGGAAGAAGTTAAGGTCATCTACAACCTTTGTATCCAACTCCTCCGCGGCCTGGCCGGTCATGCCGCGGAGATAGGCGTCAATCCCGTGCTCCCGCACCATGTCCGGGTTGAAGAACGCATCCATCAGCGCTTGATGGCCACCTTCGGCTTCTGTGCCGTCGTCGTTCGTCCGATCCAGTTGGCTGGCCACGAGCGTGTGTCCGAACCTGAAAGCCGCAGTCGAAAATTCCAGCGCGACCTGTCCATCCGCGTCCGGATCATGCTCGATGTCGTCTGGGATCACATTGCCGACAAGAAGGGGCAACCATTCCTGGTAAGTGATCTTCTGAATTTCGAATTCGACGATCTGGCGCGCCCCGGCGAACAGTTGTTCGTCGTCCCAATCGGGGTGTTCTTCCGCCAGCTTCTCTGCCCAGTAATTGTGTTCGCGTGCGAACAGCGTGTGCATCGTCAAAAGGTTCGGGTTTTCGTTGGCCCGTATGTCCCCCGCCAGAAAAACGGCGTCTTCGCCATCGGTATCGCCTGCCATGACCGTTTCAGGCGTGGCTTGCGGTAACAGACCGAACGTCGAAGACGGGTCTTCGATCATCTTCAGCTTGCCGTCCGCAAAGCTGCGCACATCCGCCGTGCGCCCGTCGTTCGAGCCGTAGATCATGCTGCCGTCGATCTGCCAGGTGATCGAGTTGCCGAAAGCGCGGGGGTCATCGATCCCGGATCCTTCGAGAACCTCGGATCGGCCAACGCCATGGGCGAAGGCAGGGTTCTCCATGATCTCGGTGTCGCCCTCCGGCGTGAGGCTCAGATCGTGGTCGAGGAATTGACCCCAGGTCGTGAAAAGCGTGCTGATGCCGCTTGCCGCCGGGGTCGAGGCTTCCTGATCAAAGATCTTTTGCGCGACCTCCATCGGGTCGGCGCCCTGATAGAGCGCGCCCAACGCGTCTTGGTATCGCGCCTCCGTCAGACGCGGCATTTCCTGAAGCTTCGCGAGGAAGGGACACCGCGCGGCCCCTGCGCTTGGGTCTTCAGACGCAGACATTCAAAACAACCACCTTCGACCCGGCCCCCACGCCCGCCTTAGCACTATCAAGAAACGTCCTGTGCAAGAAGGCGGAGGCAGGAAACGGGATGTTTCCGTCTGCAAGCCACAGCGACGGATCGTCCCCCGTACTCTCGGATTTGATCATGTCGTGTCAATCCGACCTCAGCAGGACGCCAGATCATCATGGCTTCAAACAGGCCCGGGCAGGTTTCCCGGGCCTGTCGAGGTTCGACGGCGGTCCGCGTCAGCGTTCGTCTACGCCGATGTAATCCCGTTCCGTCGGCCCGGTATAGAGCTGGCGCGGGCGGCCGATCTTGAGTGCCGGATCGGACAATTGCTCTTTCCACTGGGAGATCCATCCCACGGTCCGCGACAAAGCGAAGATCGGCGTGAACATCGCCGTGGGAAAGCCCATCGCCTCGAGGATGATGCCCGAATAGAAATCCACATTCGGGAACAGCTTCTTCTCCGCAAAGTAGGGGTCCGCCAGTGCCTGTTTCTCAAGTTCCTTGGCAACCTGCAGCGTCGGATTGTTCTCGACTCCGAGCAATTCGAGCACTTCGTCGGCGCTTTCCTTGAGGACCGTCGCACGTGGGTCGAAGTTCTTGTAGACCCGATGTCCGAAGCCCATCAGGCGATAGCTGTCGTTCTTGTCCTTCGCGCGGGCGATGAATTCAGGGATGCGGTCCACCGTTCCGATTTCCTTGAGCATCTCAAGGCAGGCCTGGTTGGCACCGCCGTGCGCGGGACCCCAAAGGCATGCGATCCCGGCCGCGATACAGGCAAAGGGGTTTGCCCCGGAGGACGACGCGAGGCGCACCGTGGAGGTAGAGGCGTTCTGCTCATGGTCGGCATGCAGCGTGAAAATCCGGTCCATGGCCTTGCTGAGGATCGGATTGACCACGTATTCCTCGGCTGGAACTGAAAAGCACATCCGCAGAAAGTTTGCCGCATAGTCGAGATCGTTCCGGGGATACACGAAAGGCTGGCCGATCGAGTACTTGTACGCCATCGCCGCAATCGTCGGCATCTTCGCGATCAGGCGGAACGACGCAACCTCCCGCTGCCAGGGATCGTTGATGTCGGTGCTGTCATGGTAGAATGCGGACATCGCACCGACGACGCCAACCATCGTCGCCATCGGATGCGCGTCCCGCCGGAAGCCCCGGAAGAAGTTGTGCATCTGCTCGTGGATCATCGTGTGGTTCGTGACCGTCGTCTCGAACAACTCAAGCTGCGCCGCCGTCGGCAGATCGCCATAGAGCAGAAGGTAGCAGACCTCGAGGTAGTGCGATTTTTCGGCCAGCTGCCCGATGGGATAGCCGCGGTGCAGCAAAATACCCGCATCGCCATCGATGTAGGTGATCGCCGAGGTGCAGGCCGCCGTCGAGGTGAAGCCCGGATCATAGGTGAAGACACCGGCCTGCCCATAGAGTTTGCCGATATCCACGACATCGGGACCGGCGGTAGGCGTGTGCACCGGCAAGTCATAGCTTTCGCCATTGATGCTCAGCGATGCGGTCTTGTTCGTGTCTGCCATGGTCGTCCTTTCGTCAGGAACCCGCAGAGGACTGGTCTGCAGGACATTGATAAAGCGCAGATTTCAGAGCGTTTGAGGTTTTAGCCTCATCTGTCCTGTACCTCGGATCGGGTGGCGGCGTCGGCAAGACGAGCCAGGGTCTCTGCCTGTCCGAGGACGAGCATCATGTCGAAGACGCTGGGGGTCGCGGTGCGCCCGGCAAGTGCGGCCCGCAAGGGGGCCGCAACCTTGCCCAGCCCAAGGCCGTTCGCCTCTGCCACTTGGCCCACCACACCCTCAAGCGTGTCTCTCGACCAGCTAGCAGTTTGCAGGTGCGGCGTCAATTCCGCCAGTATACCACGGGATACAGTATCGAGCGATTTCGATGCCTTCTCGTCCGGTTCGACGGGACGATGCATCAGGGCGAAATGCGCGCGGTCAAGAAGTTGGTCCAGCGTTTTGCAGGCTTCCTTTACGACGGGAACGGCGCGCCCAAGCGCCTCCGCATCGGGTGTTGCACGCCCGTCGCGTGCGGCAAAATCAAGGGCGGCGGCGACAACATCTGCATCGTCCATGGCGCTCAGGTGCTGTCCGGAGAGGTTTTCGAGTTTCTTGAGGTCGAGCCGCGCGGGCGCACGCCCGATCCCATCCAGATCGAACCATTCGAGCGCCTGTGCGTCGGTAAAGAACTCGGCGTCGCCATGGCTCCATCCCAGCCGCGCCAGATAGTTGCGCATCGCGGTTGCGGGAAACCCCATGGCTGCGTATTCGGCGACGCCGGTGGCCCCGTGACGTTTGGAAAGCTTCTTGCCATCCGCTCCGTGGATCAGCGGAATATGCGCCCAGACCGGCTGGTCCCACCCCATCGCGTCGAATATCTGCGCCTGCCGAGCCGCATTGTTCAGGTGATCGTCACCGCGGATCACGTGGGTGATCCCCATGTCATGATCATCCACGACGACGGCGAGCATATAGGTCGGCGTCCCGTCGGAGCGCAGTAGGACCATGTCATCGAGTTGATCGTTCCGGAACGTGACACGCCCCTGCACGGCATCCGCGATCACCGTCTCGCCCGTGCGCGGCGCGCGCAGGCGGATGACGGACGGCGCATCCGGGTGCTCGGCCCCCGGCACATCCCGCCAGGGCGACTGGAAGAGAGTGGACCGATTTTCGGCCCGCGCCGTCTCGCGAAACGTCTCGATCTCTTCCTGTGTCGAAAAGCACCGATAGGCATGGCCTGCCGCCAGCATCTGATGGGCGACTTCGGCGTGGCGCGCTGCGTTCTCGGCCTGGCTGACGGTGTCCCCATCCCAATTGAGGCCGAGCCACCGAAGTCCGTCATAGATCGCCTCGGTCGCCTCGGGACTGGAGCGCGCCTTGTCGGTATCTTCCACCCGCAGCAGGAATCGCCCTCCGCGCGCCCGGGCGAACAACCAGTTGAACAGCGCCGTCCGCGCCGTACCGATGTGCATGATGCCCGTGGGCGAGGGGGCGATGCGGGTGACGACGGGGGCGTTCATACGGGTGAGATCTCCGGGGGATGCGTTTGCTCCGGCAGCACCGGGTTAATGATTTGGTAACCATCCGACTGCCATGTTCGCTGCAGGTTCTATTGGCCGCGATCACTGAGGACAAGGATGCACCAGGCCGAGGTCACGCCGCACCGTCTCCGCGACATCGGGGACGGGCTTGTTCTGGGGTGTCAGGGGCTGCGCGGGCGCCGTCTGCCCTGGCTTGCGGTGGCTTTCGGGACAGGCGCCGGGCTCTATTTCGCGCTGAAGACGGAGCCTGCCTTTTCACAGGTCGTGGCATTGTGTTTCGTGCTGGCCAGTCTGTTGATCGTGGCCCGCCTGATGTGGCAGGGCATCGGCGTGCTGCCCCTCATCCTCGCGGCGCTCGTGGCCGGTCTGTTGGCAGGTGTCGTCCGAACGGCCATTGTCAGCGGCCCGGTCCTGTCGTTTCGCTACTACGGTGCGGTCGAGGGTCGCGTGGTCGAAGTCGATCGCTCGGCATCGGGTGCGCTCCGCATCACGCTCGACCATGTGCGCCTCGACGGACTGGCACCCGATCGAACGCCGCACCGGGTGAGGATTTCCCTGCAGGGCGAGGTCGATGCAAGGCCCCATCCGGGCGACTGGATCATGACCACGGCGCATCTTTCGGCCCCCAACGGACCGACCGAACCCGGCGGCTTCGATTTCCAGCGCCACGCCTTTTACGAAGGGCTGGGTGGGATCGGTTATGCCCGGGTTCCGATCCTGCGGATGGCGCCGAACGAGTCGGATCTGGCCCTTGCGATCACGCGCCTGCGCGACCGGATATCCGAGGGCCTGCGTACACGGATGCCCGGCCCGCGCGGAGAGGTCGCGGCCGCGATCACGACAGGCGACCGGTCCGGTCTGCCGGAAGCGGTCGTGGAGGCGTTGCGCGTATCGAACCTTGCGCATCTTCTTGCCATATCCGGCCTTCACATGGGACTTCTCGTCGGCTTCGTCTTCTGGTCCACGCGCGGCGGGCTGGCCCTTTGGCCGCGTGTCGCACTCCGCTATCCGACGCGCATATGGGCGGCGATCGTGGCGCTGCCTTTCGCCATTTTCTACTTGTTCCTCTCGGGCGGCAGCGTCGCCACGCAACGGGCCTTCATCATGGCGGTTGTCATGCTTGGCGCGATCATCCTGGGGCGGCGGGCGTTGTCCCTCAGATCGGTCGCGCTGGCCGCTCTCATCGTGCTGCTGTGGCGACCGGAAAGCATCACCGGTCCCGGGTTTCAGATGTCGTTTGCGGCGACCGGCGCCCTCGTCGTGGCGTTTGCCGCCATGACCCGGCTGCGCAGTCGCGACGGCTGGTCACATTGGTTCACGGGCTGGCGCGGTGCCGTCCTGTCGCTGCTGGTATCGTCCATCGTGGCCGGAGCCGCGACCGCCCCGTTCGCTGCCCTGCATTTCAACCGCGTCGGGCAATTCGGAGTGCTCGCCAACCTGCTTGCGGTGCCGATGATGGGCACTCTGGTGATGCCAATGCTGCTGGTCGCCCTGATGCTTTGGCCGCTCGGCCTCGGGTTGGAGGCGCTTCCGCTGTGGATTGCGGGGCAGGGGATCGGCTGGATCATCTGGGTGGCCGAGATGGTGGCCGCGTTGCCCGGTGCGATCGGCTACGTTCCGACCCCACACCCGCTCGTTCTGCCGATCATCGGGTTCGGGATGGCGATTCTCGGCTGCGCGACCGGTCGTTCCCGCTGGGCTGGTCTGGCAGTTCTTTCGGTGGCCGGGGTGCTGTGGTCGCAAAGCAATCGGCCGGACCTGTTGATCGCGTCCGACGGGCGTCTGGTGGGGGCGATCACCCCGGAGGGTCGGTGGCTCAGCCGGGAAAGCGGGGCGGGGTTCGCCGCGGAAAGCTGGCTCGAGAATGATGGCGACGGCGCTCTGCAGGCGCAGGCGGCGGCGCGTGCCGGACCCGATCCCCGACTGCCCGAAATCATCGCCCTGCGCGGCAAGACCGGTTTGGACGAGGCCCTGAACCGATGTCAGACAGACACGCTTTGGATCGTCACACCGGTCCCGGTCGATGCTGATGTCGGTCGATGCGAAGTCTTCGACGAGCGCCGACTAAGGCTTACCGGGGCGGTCGCCGTCCGAATTGACCGGGGCGGCGGCCTGACGGTAATCCCGGCAACCGGTATTCAGGGCCTTCGCCCGTGGACCACCGGCTGGCAGGCCGGAGGAAGAAGAGGTGCACTGCGCCTCGGGTCATAACTCGAGACGCGGGATTACACCGTGTTCCGTCTTCGCGACGCCGTTCTGATGACCTGCCGGAACTGGCCGCCGGCAGACGTCCGGCGGATGTCCCGAAACGGCATCAATAGCTTCTGATCAGGCCCACAAGCCGCCCCTGAACGCGGACACGGTGTTCGGGAAGCATACGTGTTTCATAGGCCGGGTTCGCTGCCTCAAGCGCGATCATGCCCTTGGCCCGGCGAAAACGCTTGAGCGTCGCTTCGCTATCATCGACGAGCGCTACGACGATGTCGCCGTTATCGGCCACGGTCTGCTCGCGGATGACCACGACATCTCCGTCGTTTATGCCGACATCGATCATCGAGTCGCCCTTGACCTCCAGCGCGTAATGCGTGCCGCCGTTGCCCAACATTTGCGAGGGAACCGCGACGTGGCTTGAAACTTCGCTGATGGCCTCGATCGGGACACCTGCTGCGATGCGCCCCATGACCGGCAACTCAAGGGCTTCGATCCTGACGTCGCGGGCCAAGGCTGGCTGGCGCGGCTCCGGTGCCCCGCCGCTTCCTTCGATGACGCGAGGCGTGAAGCCGGTCGATTGCGTCATGTCGTCAGGCAAACGCGTAATTTCGATCGCGCGGGCGCGGTGCGCGAGGCGACGGATGAAGCCCCGCTCCTCGAGGGCCGTGATCAGCCGATGAATTCCGGATTTTGACCGCAGGTCCAGGGCGTCCTTCATCTCATCGAAGGATGGGGGCACACCGTCTCGCTGCATGCGTTTGTGAATAAAGGCCAAAAGGTCGCGTTGCTTCCGGGTGAGCATGGGATGGGTCCTTGTCAAGACGGGGCAGAAGTCTGCCTTTGTTCTATTAAGGTTCCGGTTTTGTGTCAACGCCGCCGATGCATGGCGCTTATCTTGACGGCAGCTTGAGACGATCGGCTAGGTTAGGGGAAGGACCCGGACCGTGTCACCGATGGCTTTCGGACCGTCGTCGGGTGGTCGAACGACAAGAAGATCGCTTGTCGCGAGAACCGACAGGAGGCTGCTGTCCTGACGTTCCGCAACGTGCACCCGTTTGTCTGGCCCAAGGGTGGCGCGCATGTAGTGTTGCCGATGGCCATTGGCCGTGAGCGGCGTGCCCAGCTCCAGAGTGTATTCGGGATCCGGCTGTTTCAGGTCGAGGTACCTCGCCAGCAGTGGAAGGATGAAGATCGTCGCACAAACCATTGCCGAGACGGGATTGCCAGGAAGACCGACAACGGTGGTTCGCCCTATGCGGCCTGCCATCAACGGTTTGCCGGGACGCATCGCGACCCGGTGGAAAGCCATTCGCGTCCCGGCGTCGATCAAGGCCTCTGCGCCGAGGTCATGGTCACCGACCGAGGCACCGCCGATCGTGATCAGCAGATCGGCGTCACGTGCGAGCGAAAGCGCGGATCGAAGGCTGGCCGGGGTATCCCGCGCAATGGGCAGAAGGCGCGCGGTCCCGCCCGCGCCCTCGATCATCGCGGCCAGCCCGAAGCCATTCGACGCCGTGATCTGGCCGGGGCCAAGGGCCTCTCCCGGAAGACGCAATTCGTCCCCGGTCATCAGGATCGCGACAACCGGTTTACGCCGCACGGGCAGGGTGGCGTGACCCATCGCCGCCAGAAGGGCGATATCGCGTGGAGCAAGGCGATGATCGGCGAAAAACCGGTCGTCGGCCGCAAAATCGCCCGCCGCGGGCCGGATATGATGCCCGGTTTCGAGCGCGTCTTTCACCGAAATCCTGTCGCCATCCCGCGCCACGTCTTCCTGAATGACGACGCGTTGGCCCCCAGTCGGGATTGGTGCGCCGGTGAATATGCGCACCGCCTCACCCGGCCCGACGGGACCCTCGAAAGGGTGACCCGCGGCGGATTCTCCGATCACGCGGAAACTGTCCCCGGCAGAGACGTCTGTCCGGGCCACGACAAATCCGTCCATTGCGGACGCGGAAAACGGAGGCTGGTCGTGTCGTGCGACAAGGGTCTCTGCCAGAGCGCGTCCGGCAGCGGCACGCAGAGGGACGACCTCGGCCTCCAACGGCGTCACCAGCGCAAGAAGCTGGGCGCGCGCCTCCGCCACGGAGATCACGGCAGGGGAGCGTGCCAGTCGCCCGATTTGCCGCCGGTTTTTTCAAGCAACTGGATCGGTCCAATGACCATGTCTTTCTGCGCCGCCTTGAGCATGTCGTAAATCGTGAGACAAGTCACCGACACAGCGGTCAATGCCTCCATCTCTACCCCGGTCTGCCCGATCGTCGCGACAGTCGCGGCGACACGCAGGCCGGGAAGGGCTGGATCGACGTCGATTTCGATGGCGACCTTCGATAAGGGCAGCGGATGACACAGCGGGATCAGATCCGATGTCCGTTTCGCGCCCATGATCCCCGCAAGCCGCGCCACCCCGGCCACGTCACCCTTCTTTGCCGTGCCATCGGTGACCAAAGACAGCGTCGCCGGGGTCATGCTCACGCTGCCCGTTGCGATGGCCCGACGGGCCGTTGTGTCCTTGCCGGAGACATCCACCATATGAGCAGCGCCCTTGGCGTCGAAGTGTGTCAGGCCGCTCACCGTTGTGGCACCAGTGGTTTGGCGAGAAGTCGGCGCGTTGCGATGGCGACGTCGTCCTGCCGCATGAGGCTTTCGCCGATCAGGAAGCACCGCGCGCCATATCGCGCCATATCCGCAAGGTCCTCCGGTGTGTTCAGCCCGCTTTCCGAAACCAGAAGGCAGTCCTCCGGCGCTTGGCGCGACAAGGCGCGTGTCACCGATAAATCGGTCTCGAACGTGTTGAGATCGCGGTTGTTTATCCCGAGAAGCCGCGAGTTGAGAAGGCCTGCGCGGTCAAGTTCCTCCTGGCTGTGAACCTCGATCAGCGCGTCCATGCCCCAATCTGCAGCGGCGGCTTCCAATTCTGCCGCCTGGGCGTCACTGACGCTTGCCATGATAATCAGGATGCAGTCCGCCCCGAGGCTTCGACTTTCGGCGACCTGCCACGGATCATACAAGAAGTCCTTGCGCAGGACGGGAAGGTCGACAGCCTCGCGCGCTGCGATGAGATAATCATCGTGGCCCTGAAATGACGGACCGTCCGTCAGGATCGACAAGCAGGTCGCCCCGCCGGTGGCGTAGGCCTTGGCGAGTGCGGGCGGATCGAAGTCGGCCCTGATCAATCCCTTGGAGGGGCTGGCCTTCTTGATCTCGGCGATCAGGCCATAGCCCTCGGTTGTCGCCGAAGCCAAAGCCTCGGCGAAGGGGCGCACGTTTGGCGCGCCGCGCGCCGCGGCATCGATCGCGTCCTGGCCGCGCGCGGCCTTGCGGGCCGCCACGTCCTCCAGCTTGTAGGCTTTGATCTTCTCAAGAATGGTGGGCGTGCTCATCTTGCCTCCGAGGTCAGGGTGGCGAGCGCTTGCACCTTGGCCAGCGCTGCTCCGTCATCGATGGATTTCGTCGCAAGTGCAACGCCTTCCGGCAGAGTCGACACGAGACCGGCCACGATCAGCGCAGCCGCGGAATTCAACAGCACAGCATCGCGGTAGGCCCCGGACGCTCCGTCGAGCAAGGCGCGGAAGGCACGTCCGTTCTCGGCGGGGTCGCCACCCAGAATTGCCTCGAAAGGATGCGTCGGCAGGCCCGCGTCATCAGGCGTGATCTGCCGTTCGGTCACGGACCCGCCATCCAGAACGGCCACGGACGTCGGCCCGGCGATCGAGATTTCATCGGTGCCGTCATGTCCATAGACCAGCCAGGCAGCCTCGGACCCGAGCGCGCCAAGAACCTCGGCCATCGGCCGGATCAGGGCCGGTGAAAACGCCCCGGTCAGTTGCCGCTTGACGCCTGCGGGGTTGGTCAGGGGCCCGAGGATGTTGAACACGGTCCGTGTCCCCAGCTCTCCGCGCACCGGCATCACATGCCGTGTGGCCGGGTGGTGCATCGGTGCCATCATGAAGCAGATGCCAACTTCTTTCAGTGCCCTTTCAGCGATTTGTGCGCCGACGTTCACCTCGATCCCCATCTGGGTCAGCACGTCCGCGGCGCCTGATTTGGACGACAGGTTGCGGTTGCCGTGCTTGGCCACGGGAACACCCGCGCCCGCCACCACGAAGGCTGTGGCCGTCGAGATATTCAGCGTGCCCTTGCCGTCGCCCCCGGTGCCCACGATGTCCATCGCGCCTTCGGGGGCTTTGACCTTGTTGCAGCGGGCGCGCATCGCGGACGCGGCGGCGGCGATCTCTTCCGTTGTCTCGCCGCGGGTCCGCAGCGCCATCAGCAGGCCGCCGATCTGCGCGGGCGTCGCATCGCCGTCAAAGAACGCCGAGAATGCCGCCTCCGCCTCCGCGCGCGTCAGCGGGCGGTCCGGCGCGATGTTCAGCAGGGCCTTCAGGTCGGTCATGCGGCCACCGGCAGCAGGCCGAGGAAAGTCTTCAAGAGGGCGTGGCCATGCTCGGACGCGATGCTTTCGGGGTGAAACTGCACCCCATGGATAGGCAGTGTGCGGTGGCGCAGACCCATGATCGTGCCATCGGCCAGTTCCGCGTTGACGATCAGGTCGTCCGGCAGACTTTCCCGCTCGACGATCAGGGAATGATAGCGCGTCGCGTTGAAGGCCTCGGGCAAGCCAGCAAAGACCCCCGTGCCATCGTTGAGCATCCGGCCCAACTTGCCGTGAACGATGTCGGCGGCCCGCACGACGCGGCCGCCAAGGGCCTGACCGATTGCCTGATGCCCAAGGCAGACCCCCAGCAGCGGTGTCCCGGTTTCGACGCAGGCATGCACGAGTGCGAGGCAGATGCCCGCCTGATCGGGGTCGCAGGGGCCGGGCGAAAGCAAGATTCCCGCAGGCTTCAGGGCCATTGCCGCCTGCACATCCAGCGCGTCGTTGCGGACGACCTTTACCTCGGCCCCCTGTTCGGCAACGTAGTGGACAAGGTTCCAGGTGAAACTGTCGTAGTTATCAATAAGCAGAAGCAAGCCTGTCCCTCCCTCGGGCGCCATCGGGGGTGCCAAGTCGGGCACGTCGCGGTATACATGCCCAAGGCCCGGGGGCAGGGTCAAGGCGGCGCCGGCGTACGGGGCGAATTCAGGCATGCGACGAGGGGTCGGGATGATACTGCGGGGACTTTTGATCGGTGCGGGAAGCGGGCTTGGCCTGTCGGTTCTGCTGGTGGCGGGGGTATCGCTTCTGGTGCCCCTGACGGATGAACGCGCAGTCGATATCCGCGCATCGGCTACGCCGGACGCTCCGGTCATGCAGTCGGCCGCAGATCCCGCGCCGACCGTTCCCGAAGCCCTTCCACCCGCGACGTCCGGCCCCGAGGCCCAAGCGGTCGATACCCGTCCCGCGGGCGTCGTGCCCCTTCCGGCCGGCAGCCAGTTCAACCGCCCCCCGGAGGACGGTCAGCCCGTCACACCCGACGAGGATACGCAACCGGTGGTCGCCACGGTCGGCGCGACCGCCCGGCCGGGTGTCGAGAGTGTCTCGCAAGCTCCATCCATGGACACCGCGACGGCGGCGCTGCCGCAGGCCAGCCTTTCTGTTCCGGGCGTCACCGCTCCGGACGCGGGCGACACACCGGATGTGCCAAGGGCCATTTCCGAAGGGCCGCCCCAGACATTCCGGGACATAGGCACGTCGACAGATGTCAGCGCCGATACGGAAGCGGTGATCGAGACGGACAGTGCCGTGATCAACAACGCGGGCGAGACGGCACCGACCGACATCGGACCGGACGTCGATCTGGAGCAGGATGTCGCCGCGGCGCCAGAAGCGCCGCTTTCGCCCGTGACCCTTGTCGAAGCCCCGATCATCATCCCGCCGCCTCCGGACGCGGACGAGCCGCAAGTCGCACCCGAGGTGGCGGCGACGGACGTCGCGCCGCAAGCGGACGAACCGACAATCGTGCCGCGACGCATCGTTCTTGACAGCGAGCGCAGGGCAGACGAGCCGGAGCTAGCGCTTGACAGCGAAACCGGGAGGCCTGTCGAAGGCGGCGGGGATGAAACGGAAGAAAGCGCCCCTCAGGAAGATCTGGGCGCGCTAATCGCGAACGCGATGCCGTTCGACAACCCCGACGACCTGCCCCTGTTCGGGATCATCCTGATCGACGATCCGACGGCAGGCCTGTCGCGCGACACGCTTCTGTCGTTCCAGTTCCCTGTTACATTCGCCATAGATCCCACCGCCCGCGATGCCGCCGAAGCGGCAGAGCTCTATCGGGGTGCAGGCCACGAAGTGCTTATCCTTGCGGATGCGCTGGCGCTTCAGGGGGGTGCACAGGACGTCGAAGTCGCGCTTGCCGGTGCGCTTGCGGAAATTCCCACGGCCGTCGGCGTTCTGGACCGGAATGGCGGAGGGTTCGCCTCGAACCGTCAGGCCTTGTCAGCCTTGTTGCCGCCAATGGCGGACGCGGGGCTTGGCTTCGTCACCTATGGCAGCGGCCTGAATACCGGTCTCGCGACGGCTGACAGGAGCGGCATTCCATCGGCAGCGATCTACCGAAGCCTAGACGACGAAGGTGAACGGGCGACGGTCATCACGCGATATCTCGACCGGGCAACCTTCACGGCGGCACAGGAGGGATCTGCGATCGTCGTTGGGCGCACGTCCCCTGAAACGGTCACTGCCCTCTATTCATGGGCCCTCGGCCGACGGTCTGACGCGGTTGTCGTGGCGCCGATCAGCCACGTTCTGCGACGTCGCGCAGGCGGCTGATCTCAGCCTGCGGTTTGCGGCAATTCGATCCGGGCGACCTGTTCGGAGATCGGCTCCACAGACAGCGGATGCGTCTCCTGGCTGTGGGCTTGTGGTCGTCCGATCGGCTGCCAGGTCCGGTTCTTGTAGATTTCCAGCGCCTTGAAATGCGCCTTGTAGCTCATCTTGGGTGAGCCGGGGACCCAATATCCAAGATAGACGTAAGGCAGCGCCGCTTCTCGTGCGATCTCCACGTGGTCGAGGATGATCTGGCTGCCGAGGCTATCCTGCGGCAGATCCGGGTCATAGAACGAATAGACCATCGACAAGCCGTCATCGAGAACGTCCGTCAGGCAGACGGCCCGCAACTTGGGAACCGATTTGCCGGCAGCGTCCACTGCGCGGTCGTCCCAGTATTCGATGACGCGCGTCCTGATCGGCGTCTCCTCGATCATCGCGGCGAATTCGAAGATGTCCATGTCGGCCATGCCACCGTCGGCATGACGCGTTTCGAGGTAGTGACGAAAGAGGGCATACTGCTCTTCCGTGGCCCAGGGCGATGTTACTTCGCGGCGCAGGTGCGTGTTGCGGCGCAGGACCCTGCGCTGCGACCGGTTCGGCACGAAGTCGGCGATCCGGATCCGTGCCGACAGACAGGCCGAGCAATCTGCGCAGCTTGGGCGGTACAAAACGTTCTGAGAGCGGCGAAAGCCCTGCTTGGACAATTTGTCATTCAGGTCGGCCGCCCCCGAGCCCTGCAACGCCGTGAACAACTTACGCTCTCTTCGACCGTTGAGATACGGACAGGCCTGTGGAGCCGTCACATAGAATTGTGGCGTCAGAGGCAGGCTGTGGCGCATTGGTGAACGTTCCTCGGTGGTTGAGCCGGAGCCTAGCCGCGTCGCACGGCAGGTCAAATGATTTCGGCAGCTTCACGTTCACTTGGGCAGGTCTTGGCCACCTTCAATAGATCAATCCGGGCCGAATGGACCGGATTGTCGCAATTGCAGTGGTTAACGCCGGATCGTCAGCCGGGACGGTTGATGGCGGCGGTTCCGAGCAGGAGATCCGTCAGACCCTGACGGCGGTCCGTCATGAACATCGCGACAATCGATGCGAGCGCTGGCAGGACGAAAGCCATCGACGCGCAATATCCCAACACGTGCAGCGCGGCTGTCGGGCCATCGAAGCGCTCACCCGCGACATCGCGCAACTCGATCCCCATCAGACGCATGCCAAGCGTCGCCGACCTGCCGTAAAGCGTCGTGACGCGGTAGAGAAACCCGATCGCGACGAAAAACAGCGGCCAGAGAAAAAAGCCCACGGTGAGTGTCGCGATACCGGCCAGGAAGGTCATGGCAGTGATCAGGATCACATCGACGACCCAGGCGAAACCACGCTTGGCCAGAACGGCACGATAGAATTCAGGTGCGCGGATCGGGTCGGGCAGGGTGGACGAGCGGTCGAAATAGGTCATGGGATCCCCGTGAGAAGGCGTTTTGGGAAAGGTTTCAGCGCGGCCCGATGTTGGGCCGCGCCGAGTGGCTCAGGTCTCGACAGTCGTGTCGTCACTGCCTTTGCGCTTGGCGCGGTCGTCCATGAACTGGTCGAACTCGGACTTGTCCTTGGCTTCCCGGAGACGCTGCAGAAAGCTCTCGAACGCTTCTTGTTCGTCTTCGAGACGACGGAGCATGTCCGCCTTGTAGCTGTCGAAGGCGGCGTTGCCCGAAGACCGCATGCGCGTCACGGACCCCATCCGGCGCGAGGTACAGGACATTGCGGATTTACGGCCAGAAAACATGCGTTTGCTCCAGATCATGTAGGCAAGAATGGCGAGACCGACAGGCCAGAACAAGATGAAGCCCAAGACCATGGCGGCGATCCATGCGCCTTTGCCACGGGCGTCGAGCCAGCTTTCGGTGCGGGTGAACCAATTGCCCGAGACGGTGTCGGCATAGGCGGGGGATGGTGTCATCAAGGTCTCTCCTCATTGGTTGATGTGAATGTCTTTCACATGGCTTGAAATGGGAAGGCTGGTTCGGGGTGACAAGGGGCAGGGCGAAAAAAGTTAAGCGGATTTACATGGGCGCCCGGATTGGGGGGCACGTGACGCGCCGGATCCTGTGGCTATGGGACGTATCCTCACTTTCCGAGGTCCGGCCGGATTCAGGCAAGACGCGTCCGATGATGCTCGGCAAACGGGTCGCGGCGACGCGCGGACGTTCGCCGGACCTCTGACGGCAGCTTGTGCGTGGACATGCGTCCGGTCTTGGGGAAGGGTGCACCGACGCCGGATCGGGCGAAAATGTCAGGAGGTTCGCGATGAAGAGACGTCTTTTGGGGAAAGATGGCCCAGCCGTACACCCCCTCGGGATCGGGGCCATGTCGTTCTCGAACTTCTACGGCCCGACGGACGAGCGCGCGAGTCACGCCATTCTGGATGCCGCGCGCGACGCCGGGGTCGATCACATCGACACGGCCAACGTCTATGGCATGGGCACCTCCGAGACGGTGATCGGCACATACCTGAAAGACAATCCCGGCGCGAAGGATGGGTTCGTCATCGCCACCAAGGGGGCGATCAAGCGCAGTCCGGACGGCGGCGGAAGCAGCTTCGACAATTCACCCGCACATCTGCAATCGGAGCTGGAGGGCAGTCTGAAACGGCTGGGGGTCGAAGCGGTCGATCTTTATTATGTGCACAGGCGCGACGCGTCGGTTCCGATCGAAGAGGTGGCCGGTACGATGGCCGGATTCGTCAAGGCCGGGAAGGCGAAGTCGATCGGTTTCTCGGAGATCGCGCCGAGTTCGCTGCGCCGCGCCCATGCCGTGCACCCCGTCGCCGCTGTTCAATCCGAATATTCCCTGTCGACGCGCGCACCCGAGTTGGGACTGGTCCAGACCTGTGCAGAGTTGGGCGTGGCATTGGTCGCCTTCTCTCCCGTTGGGCGTTCGCTTCTGACGGATACGCCGATCCCCTTCAAGGTCGCGCAAAGCCTGCCGTTTCTGGCCCACAACCCGCGGTTCATGGCACCGAATTACGCCGCCAACATCGCCATTCTGGCGGGGTTTCGGACGCTGGCCCAAGACATGGGATTGTCTGCGGCCGGTCTGGCGATCGCCTGGACGCTTGCCCGGGGCGACCATGTCCTGCCGATCCCGGGAACCCGCTCCACAGACCATTTCGCGCAATTGCTGGAAGGTGCGGAGCGGACGCTGACGGAGGAGGATGTGCAGGCGATCGAACGTGTACTGCCCGTTGGATGGGCCCACGGAGACCGCTATGCGGCGCCCCAATGGGTCGGGCCGGAGCGCTACTGCTGACTGAAATACCGCGCGTGCGGCGTCAGTATCCCCGCCAGATCCAGCCACCGCCGAACACGCGGGTGCCGTCCATGTCGTAGAATACGCACGCCTGACCGGGGCTGACACCTTCCTCCGGTGTCAACAGCTCGACCTCCGCGAGCCCGCCCGGTTTGGGCCGCAGGATCGCGTCGCGCGGCGGCCGGGTGGAGCGGACCTTCACGCCGATGTGCCACTCCGGCCGACTGTCGAGAGGGGCGTCCCCCAACCAGTTGATTTCCCTGATCGGGATCAGACGCGTCGCCAATTCCGACTTGGGGCCGACGACGACCTGCCGCAATTCCGGATCGAGGCGGACGACATAAAGCGGATCGGCAAGGCCGCCGATCCCGAGGCCTCGCCGCTGTCCGACGGTGTAGTGAATGACGCCGGAGTGTCGGCCAAGTTCACGCCCCTCCAGATCGACGATTGCACCGGGCCTGGCGGCGTCTGGGCGCAGTTTTTCGATCACGGCGGCATAGTCGCCGTTTGGAACGAAACAGATATCCTGGCTGTCGGGCTTGTCGGCGACCGGCAGGCCGTACTTTTGCGCAAGCGCACGGGTGGCTGCCTTGTCGGGCAGGTGGCCAAGCGGGAAGCGCAGATAGTCAAGCTGTTCGCCGGTCGTTGAGAACAGGAAATACGACTGGTCGCGGATCGGATCGGCGGCCATGTGAAGCTCCGGCCCTGCTGCTCCAAGCTTGCGTTGGATATAGTGCCCCGTGGCCATGCAATCGGCATCGAGGTCCTTCGCGGTTTCGAGCAGGTCGCGGAATTTGACACGCTCGTTGCAGCGGATGCAGGGCACCGGGGTCGCCCCCCCAAGGTAGGCGTCGGCGAACTCGTCGATCACGGATTCCCGGAACTTGTTCTCATAATCAAGAACATAGTGCGGGAACCCCATGGTTTCGGCAACCCGGCGGGCGTCGTGTATGTCGCGCCCAGCACAGCAGGCTCCCTTTTTCGCCAATGCAGCCCCATGGTCGTAGAGTTGAAGCGTGACACCGACGACATCATAGCCTTGCTCGGACAACTGCGCCGCGACCACGGAACTGTCCACGCCACCGGACATCGCCACCACGACGCGCGTGTCGGCAGGCGATTTTGGCAGCCCCAGAGTGTTCAGGGTCGTATCGAGAGGCATGGTTTTCTCCGGATGGTCGAAGCCGGCGTGATGGGCCGGGATACAGGAAAATGCAACCTATTCTCAAGGTGCCGCTTCACGCTCGCTTAACGCTGTCGGGGCCAGACAGATCGCGACACTGATCTAGGAGGTCGCAATGTATCTCAGGAAAGGGCCCGGGCCGCGCGTGGTGACGCTGCCTGACGGGTCGCAGATGACCCGCGCCGATCTGCCGCCGGCGGGAACGACGCGTTGGGTGGCGCGACGCAAGGCCATGGTGGTCATGGGTGTGGAGTCAGGGCTGATCACGCTTCAGGAAGCGATCGAACGATATGATCTGTCGCAGGAGGAGTATGACGGCTGGGCGGCCGCGATCTCCGCGCACGGGACCGACGGGCTCAAAACGACGTTGATCCAACAATTCAGGCAGCCGTGAGTTGTAAAGGTGTCGCAAAGTGGCGCAGGGTAACGGTAAGTTAACCTTTTCGGTAAATGGTCATGAAATAATTCAAACCGCCGGGAGAAGGCCATGCGAATCCTGCTCGTCGAAGACGACCCGACTACCTCCAAAAGCATCGAACTGATGCTGGGGAGTGCCAACCTGAATGTCTATTCCACGGACATGGGCGAAGAAGGCGTCGATCTGGCGAAGCTGTATGATTACGATCTGATACTTCTCGATCTCAACCTCCCGGACATGAACGGGCACGACGTGCTCAAGCAGCTCCGGATGTCGCGCATCGAGACGCCGATCCTGATCCTGTCCGGATCCGACGATACCGAGAACAAGATCCGCGGGTTCGGGTTCGGTGCGGACGACTACATGACCAAACCGTTCCACCGAGATGAGTTGATCGCCCGCATCCACGCCATCGTCCGCAGGTCGAAAGGGCATTCACAGTCGGTCATCCGCACCGGCACTGTCGAGGTCAACCTCGACGCCAAATCCGTCGAGGTGGACGGGCGTGCCGTGCACCTGACCGGCAAGGAATACCAGATGCTGGAGCTCCTTAGTCTGAGAAAGGGAACGACGCTCACGAAGGAGATGTTCCTGAACCACCTTTATGGCGGCATGGACGAGCCGGAATTGAAGATCATCGATGTCTTCATCTGCAAGCTGCGCAAGAAACTGTCCGAGGCGACCGGCGGCCATAACCACATCGAGACGGTCTGGGGTAGGGGCTATGTGCTCCGAGATCCGCAGGAGGCGTCGGGGAACGGCCGGGGCCTGATCTCGGCCTGATCTGTTGGTCCGCGACGGTGAGCCAAATTGCCCGTCTTGGCCAAATCATCGCGATTTTCGGTCCAGTGGTCTCTCGTTTGGACCTGAGCATGACATTGTCATGAGACGTCGGCGCACCCGATAGCCGTCAATCCGTGTCTTGAACGGGATTTCGCGTGCTTCCGGTGACGGGTTTGTCCCGTCGCCGGATCCACTCATTGAAGGCGAGGGGAAAAAGACCCTTCTTCGCTTCGTTCGCCCTGTGTGGATGCAACACCGAACCCCGACGATCCTGGCGGCACGCCGGAAAATGATCCACCGGGACGTGCAGACGTCAGCGGGCAGTCCATCGCGCGTCAAGCGTTGGCGCAGAGGAGATCGCTGCCCGAGGGCAACGCGAAGCTCCCTCCCAGCCCACAAAGTTTAGCGCCGCGGACCGGGTTCGTGGCAGCCATGAAATTGGACGTGGCATCCCGACCGGCGAGACGACCTTGCGCCGTGCCCCGCAGCGCGTCCGGGCCGAGGCAAAATAACTGGAAAGCCGATCCTCCGCCTCATATCACAAGGCACGCGTGACTGGAGGATTGGGCTGTGGCGACGAGCGGCGACGACATTGACGGGCTGACAGCCGAAGCTGCCGCCACGGAACTGGCACGATTGGCAGAGGTGCTTGGAGCGTTGAACGAGGCGTATCATGTCGACGATACCCCAATTGTGTCGGACGCGGAATACGATGCGCTCAAGCGGCGGAACATGGCGATCGAAGCCCGGTTTCCCGATCTCAAGCGTGCCGACAGCCCGACCGATCAGATCGGTGCCGCGCCATCTGACGGATTTGGCAAGATCGCCCACGAGGTCCGGATGCTGTCGTTGGGCAACGCGTTCGACGATTCGGATGTACTGGAATTCGATGCGCGCATCAGGCGCTATCT
>JBARXR010000295.1:0-3485 GCA_049647445.1 Jannaschia sp.
TGGCCCAGCATCGACGCCGCGTCGCGGGGTCTGCCGTCGGTCAGGGCCTGTCGGATGGCGGTCGAGGAGACGGGTGTCTCGCCGCCCATCAGATCGGCGACCGTCACTCCGAAGCCGAGCCGCGCGCCCCCCTCCCTGAGCGTGTCGACCGTCCCGAGCCGCCCCTTCCCGAAACAGAAATCGCCCCCCACCACCACGTGGGACAGTCCCAGATCGTCACGCAACACATCGGCCATGAAGGCCTCTGCGGACAGCGGGGCAATCGTGCCGAACGGCAGGTCGAACAGCAGGTCCACGCCCAGTTTCGCAAGGCGCCTGGCCCGCGCGTCGGGCGACATGAGGCGGAAAGGAGGGGCGTCCGGCTTGAAATGCTCCCGGGGGTGCGGACTGAACGTCAGGACGGCGAGCGGCCCGTCCGCGCGCGCAAGATCGATGACGTGGCGGTGTCCGAGGTGCACGCCGTCGAAGTTGCCGATCGCCGCCGAAGCGCCCCGGGCGTCGTCTGGAATGGCAGTATGATCCCGGAAAATCCGCATGATCGGGGGCTAGCCCGACCGCAGGGGCGGCGCAAGCGGGGGCGTGGAAACCGGGGGGGGCGATCCGGGGCGACGCACGGCCGATGCCCGTCGGACATCCGTCGGCTGTCGATATCAGTCGAACTTGCGGGACGGGGCCAGCACCACCGCTTCGCCCTTCAGGACGGTCTTGCCGTCGATGACGCAGCAGGTCTCCATCGTGACGCGCCGTTTCGCGATGTCCATGTCGGTGACGGTCACCACGGCCTCCACCAAGTCGCCCGGACGGACGGGCGCCAGGAACTTGAGGGTCTGGCCAAGATAGACCGTGCCGTGACCCGGCAATTGCTCTCCGATGACGGCAGAGATCAGCCCGGCGGTCAGCATGCCGTGGGCAATTCGCCCCTCGAAGATCGTGTCGCGGGCATAGTCGTCGTCCAGATGCACCGGATTGTGGTCCGTCGACACCTCTGCGAACAGCTCGATGTCGCGGTCGGTGACGACCTTGCGCAGACTGCGGCTCATGCCGATCTCGATATCTTCGATGCAGATCGTGCCGCGGGGCATGTTGTCGAGCATGGACCGACCTCCGGAAGTTACCCGAGATCAGATAGCGCGGTTGCGGCGTTGCGGCAAGCGGTCAGGCAATAAAGTTGTCGGATTATCGGCTTCCAAAGTCTTTTGTTACCGGAGCGATCCAATGACGTAGGATGGCACCACCCCCGTCTCGGCCAGATGGCGGGCCAGTTTTTCCGGGTCCGGGTCCCCAAGCCGGGGCGTTCCCGTCTCCTCCGCCCCAAGCCCGCCGGAAATGAACAGAAGGTCGAGGTCTTCGCCCATGGCCCCGGCCGCATCGGTCGCAGGTCCGTCCCCGATCGCCAGGATCGCGCTGTCGTGCACGTCGGCGATCCGCGCCAGCCGCCGTCGCGCAAGGTCATAGATCGGCGGATGCGGCTTGCCGAAATAGAGGCTCTCGCCTCCCATCTCGGTATAGAGCGCGGCAAGCGCCCCGGCGCACCATTCCCGCACGCCGCCCCGGTCGACCACGATGTCCGGGTTGGCACAGAGCAGTTTCAGGCCCCGCGTCTTGGCGGCCAGAAATTCGGGCCGCAGCACCGCGGGATCGGCCATCGGATCGAACGGGCCGGTGCAGACGATCCCCTCGGCCTGGTCGAGCGGGACGCGTTCGATCCGGATCGGATTGTCGAGCAGTTTCGGAACCTCGAAAAAGCCCGCATCGAAATCCGGCCCGAGGTGCCAGACCTTCGATCCGACCGCGCCCGTGAACATCGCCACGCGCGCCGAATCGCCCGACGTTGCAATGTCGTCCCAGGCGTCGCGCGAGACGCCGAACCCGTCGAGTTGGGTTTCCACGCCCGCGCGGGGCCGGGGCGAGTTGGTCACGAGGATGACCCTGCCCCCGCCCGCGCGATAGGCCGTCAGTGCCTCGTTGGCGCCGGGGTAGACCGTCACCCCGTCATGCACGCAGCCCCAAAGGTCCACGAACAGCGCCTTGTATCGGCCGGAGACCTCGGAGAGGGCATGGATGATCTGCATGGGGAAGGCCTTTCGCGTAACATCTCGAAGCTGCCGCGATACCTACAGCACCCCGCGCCAAGGTCCATGGGGACGCGTCGGTCCGTCGAAGGCACGATCGACATGAAGTATGATCGCCCCGGTTTCGCAAAGCGTGAACGCGCCGTGGGACAGGACGGGCACGCGACCGAACGGATGCGGCGCGCGCCAGCCCGGCCCGTCCGCCGGGTCGAAACGATCGACCTCCCGCAGGGTGCGTGTGGGTTGCGCGTTTCAGGTGCGGCGCGATCCGCGCGACACGGACATCGGCGCTGTGCCGACCGCCAGGGCGGGAGACGGGATCGGGCAGGGGCCGCTCCGGCAAAGGGCCAGGCGATGCCTGCCTCCCGGGTGGATCATCGCATGCCGCCGTCGGGCGCGGCGATTGCGGGACCGTCAGAAGCCGTTCAGGGACAGGCTCTGGGCTTCCGAGACGCTGAGATAGGCGACGCGGGGCGCGCCGAAACCGTCGCCGGCCGAGGCCTGCGGAAAGAGGCGTGCCATGTCCGACAGGACAACGCGGTTCAGGCTGCGGGTGGTGGCGCGCGAAGGATGATAGGTTTCGACGGGCATTCCGGCGACCATCACCGCCTCCTGTCCGGAGCAGGCCAGACCATAGACCGTGACTTCGCCGGGGGGGCTGATGGCGATCACGCTCATGCCGTCCGCGAAGGCCGAGATCGGCGCGAAGGCGCGCCGCGAGCCGACCAGTGCCATGCATTTCGCGCTGTCCACGAGGATCTGGGCGTGGGCCCCCACGATCACATCCTGCGTCGGCCCATGGGCCCCGAACGCATTCGCCGCGACACGGAAGAATGAAGGGCGCGGACCATGCCCGGAATAGCTGCGCGATCCGATCCACTCGACCTGCACGGCACCGCCCGACTGGGTGGCGATCCGGTCGCCGGGGATCAGGTCCTCGACCGCGATCGGGCCGCGCGGCCCGCGCAGCATCGCGCCGCGTGCCAGGCAGGAAACGGCGGCCTCCACCTCCGGGGTATCGGGAAGCATGCGGCGGTCCCACATGGCCGTCCCCTTTGCGTCGATCCACGCAAGGTCATAGGCCGCGAGCGGACGCACATCCGGTGCCCGGTCGGACGCGGCACGATCGACGGCGGGGTCGGACGCCGAACGGTACGAGGCGGAAGGAAGCCGCTGATAAGCAGTCATGACGAGGCCGTCCCGGCAGTTGCGGCCCCCACCGCGTGACAGCTTATCGCAGATGCGGGGGGGCTCGATCAACGCCGGCTTCCGAAACAATCGGTTTCGATTCGACCCGATTTTGTCGTTTTCGTGGCCGGTGTCGGCTTACGGGGCGCGCTGACCGCGTGCTAGACACCCGCCATGAACGTACCCCCCGGCTCCATTTCAGACATCGTCGCCGCGGCCCGCCGC
>JBARXR010000296.1:0-3857 GCA_049647445.1 Jannaschia sp.
GTGGCGCGGCCGGGCAACCAGGACATCAGGCTGCGGCGTGGCGCGGCGTCCCTGTCATCGTCCTCGAAATCGTCGTCCGGCATGGCCGCATCACGCGCGGCGCGGCGCTCCCGCAGGGTGCTGGCCGTCGCCATCGTGCCACGGGCCGCGCCGCGCGCGGCGTGACCGGTCACGAGACGCGCGAGATACCATGCCGTCCCGAAGCCGTTCAGCAGGAAGACCCCGCCCCGGGTCAGCTCGTCCCGGGTAAACCCGAGAACCCAGGCCCCGCTCGCGATCATCACACCCATCAGCAGAAGCGACAGGATCTTGAGGCCCGCGACAGCCTTGATCGGCAGAACCTGCAGCAACGCGCCCATCAGGGTGTCACCGAACAATCCGCCCAGACCGAAGTCATGGGACCATGCGGGGCCAGGCGTCAGCGACGTGCAATAGAGAGACAGCAACAGGACCCATCCGGCGACGAAAAGCGAGCGCGGCAACGCAAGCTCCGAATTCCAGTGGAGGGCAAACCGCAGGCCCCAGACCACAAGGCCCACGGCCAGGCCGAAGCCGCCGTATCCCAGGATCAGGTAGATCGGGGCAGCGATCGTGGCGCCGAACACGCCCAGCCAGTTCTGCGGCACCGCATCGGTCGCCGCCAGCCAGTTGGGGTCGTCGGGACTGTAGGTCCACAGCATCACCGCGACCAGCAGGCCCCCCAGTCCCATGAGCATGCCGAGCCCTTCGCGGCCCCGTCGGGCCAGGGAAATCTGGATGGAACTGTCGAGGAGGGGATCTCGCTGTCTGACCTGATACGCCATGTTTACATGGTCTCCTTATCCATAGAGGCAGTCGCGCAGGCGCGTCAGGCCTGCAATCGTGTCGTCGAGCGAGGCGACCAGCGCCACGCGGAGGTAGCTTGTGCCTGGGTTCCCGGCGGCCGTGTCGCGCGCGAGATAGGCACCGGGCAGGACCTTGACGCCCGCCTGTTCCCAAAGCCGCAGTGTCGCTGCTTCGCCGTCCCCGAAGGCCTCGGGCACCGGCAGCCAAAGGAAGAACCCGGCATCGGGGATCGTCACGCCCGGCACCTGTCCGAGGATCTCACGCGCTGCATCGAACTTGGCGGCATATAGCGCGCGGTTGGCGTCCACATGCGCCTCGTCCGCCCAAACGGCAGCGGCGGCCATCTGCAGCGGCAACGGCAGGGGCGCTCCGGCATAGGCGCGCAACTGCTTCATGCGGGCGATGTTGCCTGGCCCCGAGACGGCGAAGCCGGACCGCAGCCCGGCGAGGTTCGAACGCTTGGACAGGGAGTGGAAGGCGACGACCCGATCGGGGTCCGCACCGGTCGCCTTGACCGCTTCCAGCACACCGACGGGCGGCACGTCGCGATAGATCTCGGCATAGCATTCGTCGGCGAGAATGATGAAATCGTGCGTTTCCGCCAAGCGCAGCAGATCCGCCCAATAGGCAGGCGACGCCGTTGCCCCCTGCGGATTTGCGGGCGAGCAGACATACACAAGCGCGGTACGATCCAGCACCTCGGGGTCGAGGGCCGCGAAGTCGGGCAGGTGACCGGTGGCCTCGGTCGCGTTCACATAGACCGGCTCCGCCCCGACGCTGAGCGCGGCCACCGCATAGACCTGGTAGAACGGATTGGGTGTCAGGATCACCGGGCGCTGCCCGGCCTTCTGCTCGGGGCAGAGCGCCATCGAGGTGTTGTAGAGCCCCTCGCGCGTGCCGTTGAGGACAAGAATGTCGGTCGCGGGATCGGCGTCGTAGCCATAGCGCCGCTTGATCCAACCTGCGCAGGACGCCACAAGCTCGGGCGCTCCGTCGTTCGGCGGATAGCCCATGAAGCCCGCGGCCTGTTCCGCGACGATCCGGGCCACGAACGCGGGCGGCGCATGACGCGGGTCGCCGATGGTCATCTCCACTGGCGCATTGCTGCCGGGCGCGCACGCGCCAAGCAGCGTCCGCAGACGCGGGAACGCATATTGGGGCAGTTCGGAGAACCGCTGCGGAGAATTCATAGCCTGTAGCCTCGACGCGGGTGCTCTGACGGCCCCATTTCACACACGATAACCCAACCGCCGGGGAAGCGTCCAACGAAAAGGCAAACCGGTCCAACGGGGTGTGGCTTTCGCGCCCGTTCCCAGATGATCCCCGGATTTCGGCTGGGACCGGCGTTTTGCGGTCAGGCCAGCGCGGCCTCCATCGCCGCGCCGAGGCGCAGCAGGCGTTCCTCCTGCAGGGGCGCGGCAAGCGCCATGACACCGCACATCGGCACACCTGTCGGCAGGGTCAGGCCACACAGGCCAAGCACGTTGCCGACGCGGGTGTTGCGCAGGGCCATGAGGTTCTCGGAGACGTAATAGTCCTCGTCGTCGCCCAACCGTTTGATGTCCGGGGGCAGGATCGCGGACGTCGGAAGCAGGATCGCATCGTAGCCTGCGGTTTCCCGCAGAAACTCCGCCTCCGCTGCCACCCGCGTCCGGTGCGCGGCCAGAACATCGGCGGCCTCGACCCCGCGACCGCCGCGAAACCGCTCCAGGATGCGGTCGTACATCAGGTGTGGAGCCGCCTCGATGGTGTCGCCCCATGTGGCATAGGCTTCGGGCGCAAACAAAAGCGGGGTCAAGGCCATGGCGGTGTCGACGGCCGATATCGCGCCGCGCTCGACCGTGGCCCCCGCATCCCGCAGCCGTTCGACGGCGTGTTTCAGGGCGGCGCGGGGCGCGTCGCGACTGCTGTCGGCGTAATCCGCCAGCACCAGAAAGCGCGTGCCCGTGAGGGTCGCATGGGTCAGGTCGGCGGGCTTGCGCCCTTCCATAAGCGCCAGCGACAGGGCGGCATCCTCGACGGTGCGGCACAGGGGGCCGATCGTGTCCATGCTCGTGACCAGCGGCACCGTGCCCGCCAGTGGGACGCGGCCCACGGTCGTCTTCAGCCCGACCAGATTGTTCCACGCCGCCGGGTTGCGCACCGATCCGCCCGTATCGGAGCCGATGCCGATGGGCGCGAGGCCGAAAGCGACGGAGGCGGCGGCGCCGGACGACGATCCCCCCGGCACCAGCGCGGCGTCATTCACGTTGGGCGGCGTGGCCGTGACCGGGTTCAACCCCAGACCGCTGAACGCAAGTTCGCTCATATGCGTCTTGCCCAGACAGACCGACCCGCCATGGGTTGCGTTCGCAAGCACCAGGGCGTCGTCCTGCGGGATGCGCCCCTTCAAAAGAGCCGTTCCGGCCTCGGTCGCCACGCCCGCGCTGTCGAACAGGTCCTTCCAGCTGATCGGCACGCCATCGAGCGGCCCCCTGCGCTGGCCGGTCCGCGCCCGACCGGCTGCGGCGGCGGCTTCGGCACGGGCCCGATCCTCGGTCAGACGGGCGAAGATCGTGTCGCGGTTCGGACTTGCGGCGATGGCCGACAGATACGCATCGCACAAGGCTTCGGGATCGATCTCTCCCGAGGCGATGCCCCGACCCAGATCGCCGCCGCTCATCCACAACCAATCCTGCATGTCCGCCCCCGTCATTTCGTCGCGGGCCACGCTAGACGCAGGCCATCGGTTGGACAATGGCTCTCGGGCGCGCATATGTCTGCGCATGGACACGGAAATCCTTATCGTCGGCGGCGGGTTGAACGGGCCTCTTGCCGCCCTTGCGCTTGCCAGGGCCGGGGTGCGGTCGATCGTTGTCGACGCCCGTCCGCGCGCGGCCTTCGACAACGCCGCCTTCGACGGGCGCAGCTATGCGGTGGCACTCGGGTCGGTGCGGATGCTCGAGGCCCTCGACCTCTGGCCGGACCTTGTCGCCGGGGCGCAGCCGATCCGCGGGATCCGGGCCAGCGACGGGCGTGCGGGCGAAGGGGCC
>JBARXR010000297.1:0-26279 GCA_049647445.1 Jannaschia sp.
GCGTTTCGGAAAGCGACTGGATTCGGCGGTCAAGGATGCCGAAGACAGTGCGGACATCCTCGACCGCGACCGGGTCACGCTCGGACTGATCGCACTCGCCGGGCATGAGCGTGACACCATTCTTGCCCGGGTTCGCGAACGGACGATTTCCGGTCGGATGGCGGAACAGGTCCTGTCGGACGCCGATCGGCTTATCGAGGCCGCGCGGAGCGGTGGACGGAGCGGATACCAGCGGTCCGCGCGGCGGAGCGTGATCTATGGCAGATCGTTCCGGGTCGCCGATGTGCTTCATCGTCGGTTGGGCGTGTCCGGACTGCTCGCACGGATGACGGCGGACCGGTTCGAGTACCTGCTGTCACAGCGGTTGATCCTGCGGGATATGGGTGCCTTCATTGACGGGCGGATCCGGCGGATTCACGGTCGCCGCGTCGCCGACCTGCTGCAGGAGTTGCTCTCCCGACGGATCCAGGCCGTCGAGACGGCACTCGAAGGGTTGCGCCTGCAATATCCGGGCTATGCCGAGGAACTGGAGCGGCGCTTCATCCGCCGCACGGCCCTGCGTCTTGAAGAACGGGAATATACGGCGATGCGAGAAGATGGATTGATCGGCGCTGAAGTGTACACCGCGCTGATCCAGAAACTCACCTTGCGCCGGTCTGTCGGAGAAGACCGGCCAAACCTCGACATGGCCCTTCAGCGTACCGAACTTGTGCGCCAATTTCCCGTCTTCACGGACCTCGACGATGCGGACCTGAAACGATTGGCCCGCGCGCTTCAGACCCGGTACGTGAACGCGGGCGACGCGATCATTCGAAAAGACACGACGGCGAAAAGTGTTTTCTTCATCGCTTCGGGCGCTGTCGAGCTGGAAGCCGCGGGCCAGACGGTTCGCCTTGGTCGCGGTGAAATGTTTGGCCAATTGACGATCCTGATGAAGAAAGCACGCAGGATCGAAGTTCGCGCCATCGCGCCATCGACGCTGCTCGTTCTGGACGAGATACGGTTTCGCCGCCTGCTTGATCGCAGTGAGGCATTGCGGGATGCAGTGCGCTCCAGTGCGGAGAAACGCGGCATCAAGTTGGCCGAGCTGGCTTCGGGAAACTGAACCGGGCCTTGTGGGACCGCTTTTGCCGATGTGCTGACTGCGGCGGGATGCCGAACGATCAGGATGGCTCGGCTGATTCCGAACTTTGCGGCATCGAGGGGCGTTTCAGCCAAGAATTTCGGGGGCAATGACGACGTTTGTGCCTGACACCCGGCACGCGGACGAAAGCGGCCCGGATAGCGGGACATCGGTAAAGAACATGTCGATTTCGGAGAGGGAGCCGATGCGCGCGGGCGCGTTGCGCTTGAACTTGGAATTGTCCGCGACGAGGAACGTCTTTCGTGCCTGCGCGATGATGGCCTGACTTACGGCGACTTCCTGAATGTCGAAATCCAGCAGGTCGCCGTCGTCATCCATCGCGGAGCAGCCAATGACCGCAATGTCGAACTTGAACTGGCGGATCGTGGACACGGTCAGGTTTCCGATCAAGCCGCCATCCACTCTGCGCAGGGCCCCGCCTGTCAGGATGATCTGGCAATCCCTGTTCGCATCGAGAATCCTGGCCACGTTAAGGTTGTTGGTGACGACCATGAGATCGCGGTGATGGAGCAATTCCCGCGCAACCGCTTCGGTGCTTGTCCCGATATTGAGGAACACCGAACTTCCGGACGGGACATGCCCGGCACAGGCGCGAGCGATCCTTGTCTTTGCGTCTTCGTTCAGGATACGGCGTTCTTCATAAAGGATGTTCGTCGTCCCCGAAGGCAGAATGGCGCCTCCGTGCACGCGTTCCAGCCTGCCGGCCTCTGCAAGATCGGTCAGATCGCGCCGGATGGTCTGAAGGGTCACGCCGAACTGTTCGGCCAGCCCCTCGACAGTGACCTTCCCCTCCCTGCGGGCGGTTTCGAGGATTTCCGGATGCCTGAAGGTCTGCGCCATATGCCGCCTCCTCGCCACTCAATACGAAACTTTGCACGTCCCGATCAAGTATGCCTGTTCGTTTATGATCGAAATTTCTCAGATGCTCCGAATACAGTGCCAACCTCGTCAAAGAGTGGTGAAATCGACCGGAAATCGGCCAGATACGAACGGAAACGAAACAATCCGGTTGTGCCGATGACGCGTGCGGCCTATCCAAACCGTGCAATGAAAGGCGAAAGGGGAAGGTCACATGTCGCACTCTGACGACGCCCCGGAGATGTTCGACCTGTTTGTTATCGGTGGGGGCATCAACGGCTGCGGTATCGCCCGCGATGCCAGCGGGCGCGGGCTGCACGTCGCTCTCGCCGAAATGAACGATTTGGCATCTGCCACGTCGTCCGCATCGACCAAGTTGTTTCACGGCGGCTTGCGATATCTCGAATACTTCGAGATCAATCTGGTGCGTCATGCACTTGAAGAGCGTGAGACGCTTTTGCGCGCCATGCCGCACATCAGTTGGCCGATGCGGTTCGTGCTGCCCTACAGCTCGGATATGCGGTTTGAGGGTGAGACCCCCGTATCGCGCCTGCTCAGCCGGATCATGCCGTGGATGAAAGGCCGCCGCCCGGCTTGGATGATCCGTCTCGGCCTTTTCCTTTACGACAATCTCGGGGGTCGCAAGATCCTGCCGGCTACCACGACCCTTTCGCTTCGCGGGACGGTCGAAGGTGCGCCGCTCGACGATCGGTTCGAGAAGGCTTATGAGTATTCGGATTGCTGGATCGAGGATTCCCGACTGGTCGTGCTGAATGCGCGCGATGCCGATCTACGTGGCGCCCAGATCATGGTACGCACCAGGGTCGAGGCCGCCGCTCGCACCGAAGATCACTGGGACATCACCCTGCGAGACACCGAAACCGGCCAGACCAGACAGATACGGGCCCGGATGCTCGTGAACGCGGGTGGCCCGTGGGTCGGCGACATCATCCATCAGAAAGTTCACATCAAATCCAACGAAGGCGTACGCCTTGTGCGTGGCAGTCACATCGTCACCAAGCGGCTTTACGACCATGAAAAATGCTATTTCTTTCAGGGAACGGACGGCCGCATCATTTTCGCGATTCCCTACGAGACAGATTTCACCTTGATCGGCACAACCGACGCCGAACATCACGATCCGCATGTCAAGCCGGTCTGCACACCGGAAGAGCAGCGATACCTGGTGGATTTCGCGAACGGATATTTCAGACAGGACATCAGTCTGGACGATATCGTCTGGACGTATTCCGGCGTTCGCCCGCTCTATGATGACGGGGCAAGCAGCGCGACGGCCGCCACGCGGGACTACACGCTCAAGGTCGACGCGGTCGACGGGGCCCCGATCCTGAACATCTTTGGCGGAAAGATCACGACATACCGCAAGTTGGCCGAGGACGCGATGGACAAGATCGTCCCGTTCTTCACGGGCACGTCGGGTCACTGGACGGCGGGCGTGGCGCTGCCGGGCGGCGATTTCGGTGTGACCGAAGTGGATGATCTCATTGATCGGCTGAGGAGCGAACATGCCTTCCTCAACCCGTTCTGGGCCAGGCGTCTGGTTCGGGCCTATGGCACCGAAAGCTGGGCCATGCTCGACGGTGCCACATCCGAGGCTGACCTTGGGGTGCCGTTCGGGGCGACGCTGACGGCGCGTGAAGTCACCTGGCTGATGGCACATGAATACGCCCGCACCGCCGAAGATGTCGTCTGGCGTCGCAACAAGCTGGGCCTTCGCCTGAGCGGCGAGGAGATAGAGCGGCTGGACAAATGGATGGAGTCGCAACGGGCCGAGGCCACGTCCGAAGCGGTGCATTGACGCCGACACAATCCACGCCGCCGGACCGCCTGTTCTACTGATCGCCTATCGCGCGGCGATGCTTTTCGTGCCCAGAATTGCGGACCTGAGCATATCCGATGGGGACATCACCGGCGGCGCGTCATCCCCGGCCTCGCGTTTCTGCGGTCTTGGCCGCCGCGATCGATCGTCGTCTCTTGGGCCCCGGGTCCTCTCCTCGAAACCGCGTCTGCAGATCGGTCGCCTTCGTTTCAGACGACCGCTTGCAGGATGCAGGCCTGTCACCGGCAGTTTTGCCCGCGCAAGGATGCAGCGGGTCATGCGGTCAGTCTTTGCCTCGGTCCCGCAGCGCATGCCACAATGCCGGAGCAGACAGCGGAAGGGGTGGCAAAGACGCGCCGGCGCGTCGCAGGGCATCGGCCGTCGCATTCACGATCGCCCCGAGCGCGCCGGTCATCCCGGCCTCACCAACGCCCTTTACGCCGAGAGGGTTGGTCGGAGACGCGATATCGTGAAGATGGAGGTCCACGGGCGGCAGGTCCGCAAACCGGGGCAGCGGATAGTCCATCAGGCTTGCGGAGATCAACTGGCCCGTCTCATCGTACCGGTGCCCCTCCATCAAGGCACCAGACAGGCCTTGCGCGATCCCCCCGCGAAGCTGTCCCTCGACGGCGTGAAGTGACATCGTCCGTCCGGCGTCGTCGACCGCGACATAGTTGAGCACGGTCAGAAAACCTGTTTCCGGATCGATCTGCACCTCGGCGATGTGACAGCCGGACGGGAAGGTCTGCACCACAGGGGCGCTGTCGGTGATCGCAAAGGTCCCCAGCCGTGCCACCCGATCCAGGGCAGCCGCAAGCGTGCTGATCACCCGACCGGACCTTTCACGGATCGACTGATTGTCCCCGACCAAGTCGTCGGTCGGCAGGCCGCACCGCGCTGCTTCGGCGGCAATCAGGTGCGCGATCAGGGCGTTTCCAGCGTTGTGCAACGCGGAGCCAGCCTGGACAGTGGTGCGCGAGGCAAAGCTACCGACCCCCTCAGGCGTATCATCTGGCTCACTTTGGACAAGGTTCAGCGCGCTCCCGGGCAGGCCAAGCTGCGACGAAAGCAGTCCACGGAACAATCCGTCGTGATCCTGCCCTGTGCTTTGCGTCGTGGTCGAAATGGCAATTCGCGCAGACCCGTTTTCCGAGGTCACATCGAGACGCACCGAGTCCCGTGCCGCACCTCCTCCACCGGCCACTTCCACGAACAGCGCCGCACCAATACCGCGCAACAGGCCCCGCGCCCTGTCGGCGTCCGCCCGCGCCGAAAACCCCTCCCAACCGGCGGCATGGCGCGCCCTTGACAGCAGGCCCGGATAATCCCCGCTGTCATACCTCGAGCCCATCGGCGTCAGATACGGAAACATGTCGGGCGACACGACATTCAGGCGGCGCAACTCGAGAGGATCAAGGCCGGTTGCTGTCGCGGCCTCGTCCACAAGGCGCTCGATGAGCAGAGCCATGTCCGGACGCCCCGCGCCGCGGAAAGGACCGACCGGCACGGCATTGGTGAAGCGCAGGGCATAACGCGCGGCTATCCGACTGATCACATAGCATCCCGTCAGGGTCGCGAAGGTGTTGTTGACGCTGATATGTGCCCCGACGGGATGGACATAAGCACCCAGATCCGCCTCGATCTCAACGTCGAGAGCGGTAAACCGATGGTTCGCATCCATTGCCAGACGCCCCGTCAGACGCATGCCGCGACCGTGGTAATCCGCAAGGAACCCTTCGCTGCGGCTTGCCTGCCAGCGCAACCGGCGCCCCAGCTTGCGGGCCGCGGCAAGCAACGCGACGGTTTCGGGAAAGGCGGCCCCGCGTACGCCGAATGCGCCACCGACCTTCTCCGCCCGCACCCGCACCGCCCCGGGTCGAATACCGAGAACGGCACAGATATCGCGCCGCTGTTCGGCGATGCCCTGATGCGGGGTCCAAAGGTCGAAGATGCCGGTGTCCCGGTCATAGGCAGCCAGTGCAGCCATCGGTTCCATCGGAACCGGCGACACCCGCGGCGTCTGCACCTGTGTCTCCACCACGACAGCCGCCATCCCCATCGCGACCGACACGCCTTCCGTGTCGCCAAGATCCAGACGAGCGGCGAGATTTCCCGGCGCTTCGGGATGGATGTCGGCGGTCAGTCCTGCGCCGTCCAACCCCACGACGGTCGGCAAGGTGTCATAGTCCGGGGCCAGCGCCTCCACCCCATCCATCGCTGCGCTGTGCGTTTCGGCCACGACCATTGCGATCAGTTCACCGACATAACGAACCTTTCCCTCGCTCAGGACCGGACGACGTGGAACTATCAGGGGCCGACCATCTGCCGTGGGTTGGAGGAGAAACGCCGGAAAGGATCCCAGGGGACCCAGATCATCAGACGTGAGGACGGCAAAAACACCGGGGATGGATTTCGCGGTTTCGGTCTCCAGATGGCGGAGCTTGGCGTGCGCATGATCGGATCGAAGGAATGCCACGTGAAGCGCATCGGAGGCATCGACGTCGGCAGTATACAGAGCCGTGCCACGAAGCGGGTCGCTCACGTCGAGAGCCCGAAGAAGCGTTGTGCCGTCCCTGCGCAAATCTGCGCCAGCTGCCCGGGATCGGCGACGGACTGGCGGACCAGTCCGACCGGATCCGGATCGCCCATGTCGAAGGGCCAGTCGCTGCCAAGCATGACCCGGTCGGGTCCGGCCAGGTCGATGAGGCGGCCGAGCGTATCGGGATCGAAAACGCAGGTGTCATACCACATCCGGCGCAGATAGGCCGACGGCGGCTCGGCCGTCAGGCTGCGCAATTCCGGGCGCGCCTTCCATGCGTGGTCCAGCCGCCCGAGATAGAAGGGGAAATAGCCACCGCCGTGGACGATCATGACACGGAGGTCGGGATGCCGGTCCAGAATGCCACCAAAGATCAAGTGGTGCGCGGCGACGATTTCTTCCAGCGGTTGTCCGACGGTATTGACCATGAAGAAGTGTGACAGGCGCTGGCCATGGCTGAAGCCCAGCGGATGGATCACCAGAACGGCGTCGAGTTCTGCAAGACGTGCCCAGACCGGGTCCAGCGCTGAATCCGAAAGTTCCATCGCATCGGCCCTGCTGTCGATCTGGAAGCCGCGCAGGCCATGTTCCAGCACGGCGCGGCTTGCCTCGGCCACCGCGTGGTCCGGGGCCGAAAGCGGCAGGGTGCCGAGGCCCGCGAACCGCCCCGTATCCTGCGCCACCAGTTTCGCGACGTGATCGTTTTGCAAGCGCGAGATTTCCGCAAGAATGTCGGGTGCGGCCCAATAGTGCTGCTGTCCCGGCG
Organism: Jannaschia sp.; assembly: GCA_049647445.1. Lineage (GTDB taxonomy): Bacteria > Pseudomonadota > Alphaproteobacteria > Rhodobacterales > Rhodobacteraceae > Jannaschia. The sequence continues at coordinate 7,148 of JBARXR010000297.1, forward strand.
CAGGAGAGACGATCTGGAAATCGATCCCCATTCGGATCATAACCTCGCGCCGCGCCTCAAGGGTGTTGAACTTGCGCATGAGGTCGGGTCCCTGCGCGGCATCCACGGCTTTGCTTTCGGGTGACATGTCGCGCTGGTAAGGGACGCGCGACGGATCCGGCGGCCCGCCAAGCGCATCGTTCACCGCAGGGCAGATCGTGTGGGTGTGAGCGTCGATGATCATCTGATGACGGTCCCCGGTTCAAGAAGATGAAATGTCGTCTGCCGCTGGAACGCATCGGCGATCCGAAGGAGCAATGGTTCGCTCCAGGGTCTGCCGACGATCTGACAGGCCATCGGCAAGCCGCTCGCGGACAGACCGATCGGGATCGAGACCGCCGGAAGGCCGAGGTAATTGATGGCGCGCGTATTGCGCGTCAGCTTGCCGATCAGCGCTGCGACGGCTTCGGGGCCGCCTTCCGTCGTTTCCGCGATGCCGGGAACCGGGATGGGAAAGGCAGGCAGGATCGCCGCGTCCGCAGCACCAAGGGCCGCCCCGATCCAATCGGCGCAGATCTTGCCCCGGCGCATCAAGGCTTCGACGTAGCGGGTGCCGGAATAGAACAGGCCGGGTTCGATCCGCGCCCGGACCTGATCGGCGTAATCGTCAGGTCGCGTCTCTATCCAGTGCCGGTGCAGGGTGGCCGCCTCGACCGCGACCACGAGATGAGCGAAGGCGTTTGCATCGGCCATGTCCGGCGCGCGCGTTTCGACACTGCTCGCGCCGAGGTCCGCGAACGTGGAAAGCGCGTCGGTGAGCGCTGTCTCCACGTCCGGTGCCAGATCGTCGTCATAGTAGCCGCGGGGCCGCGCAAGGGTCAGCCCCGCGATCCCACCCGTCAGCGCCGCTTCATGCGCAAGTCTCGGGGCCCATGCCGTTGTCGGATCGGCCCTGTCCTCGCCCGCGATGACGTCCATGATCCGGGCGACATCCCGCGCCGAGCATGCCAGTGGACCCACGGTGTCGAGGGTAGCTGAAAGGGGCATGACACCGGCAAGGCTGACGCCCCCGTGGGTCGGCTTCAAGCCGGTCACGCCGCAGGCGGCCGCCGGGTGCCGGATGGAGCCGCCGGTATCCGTGCCGAGTGCGGCGGGGATCGCGCGCGCAGCGACGGCGATCCCCGAGCCGGAGGAGGAGCCGCCGCAGATATGCGCCGGGTCCCAGGGGTTACGCCCATGACCGTGGTGTTCGTTGTAGCCGGTGGGACTGAGCGCGAATTCCGCCATGTGCAGGGTGCCGAGGTCCACGGCCCCGGCAGCGTCGAGGCGTGTCAGGGCCGTCGATGTGACGTCCGGAACGAAACCCGCGCGGATCTTGCTGCCGCAATGAGTGGGACGGCCGGATCGATAGAAGAGATCCTTGTGCGCCATCGGAACGCCCGCCAGCGACCCGAGTGGCCCGCCACGTTTGCGGGCCGTGTCGACAGCACGGGCCTGCTCGAGGGCGCTTTCGGCGTCGAGCCGCGCAAGGGCATTGAACGCGGCGCCCGTCCTTTCCAACCGGTCGAGGGCGGTTCGCGTCTGTGCCTCCGCCGTGGTGTCCCCCTGGCGAACCGCCTCGGCAATGGCGACGACGCCGATCATGCGTCACTTTCCGGGGACGACGATGCCTTGAAGACCGCAAAGCTCTGGGGTGTGGCGTCCAGCGCCAAGGGGCCGCACGCGTCCACGGCATCTTCGGTTGCGCGGATCAATGCTGCATGGCGGTCGCGCGTCCGGCTCAGGGCCGCAGGGGGTCGGGGGTCGGTCATGGGCGTCCTTGAGGTCAGAGAAAGAAAAGCGCGATGCCCGGCAGGTAGGTCACAACCAGCAGGACCCCGATCATCAGCATCAGGAACGGCGCGACCCCCTTGACGGCCTCGACATATCCGATCCGGAATGTGGTCATCCCGATGAACAGGTTCAGGCCGAAGGGCGGTGTCACCATGCCGATCGCCACATTCACCACGATGATCGCGCCCAGGTGGATCGGGTCGATTCCGGCGGCCATCGCGGACTGGTAGACCAGCGGAGCCAGCACGATGATCGCCGAGTTCGGATCGACGAACATGCCCGCGACGAGGAAGGCGATGTTGATCATCGCCAAGAGGCCCTCCGGCGGGACACCTCCGATGGCCTGGCTGATCTGTGCCGGATACTGCATGAGCGTCATGAAATAGGTCATCACCGTCCCGGCGGCGATCAGGATCATCAGCACGGCGATGGTCTGGGCCGAGGCGGTCGAAAGCTGCATCATGTCGCGCAGATGCAATTGCCGATAGATCGCCGTCTCGACGAAGATCGCATAGACGCAGGCGAATGCGGCGGCCTCGGTCGGGGTTGCCGCGCCGGAGTAGATACCGCCGAGGACAATGACCGGCAGCCCGAGGGCCCAGCCTGCCCGGCGCAGCGCGATCCCACGTTCGGCCCAGGACAGTTTCGGCATGCGCCCGATGCCCTTGATCCGCGCATAGGCATAAGAATAGGCGGCAAGGGCCGCGGTGAACAGAACCCCCGTGCTGAGGCCGGCGATGAACATCGCCCCCACTGAATTGTTCGTCTCGATCGCATAGAGGATCATCGCGATGCCCGGTGGTACCAGCATCGCGAGCGTGGAGGCCGTCAGGATCAGGCCGACGGCGAACTCCTTGCTGTAGCCCTGCCGGATCAACGACGGGTAGACGATCGGGCCGATGGACACCACGGCGGCCGGTCCGACGCCTGACATGGCTCCGAAGATCGCGCAGGCCCCGGCGGTGGCGATTGCGACACCGCCCGTGATGTGTCCCATCATCGCTTCGGTCAATTCGACAAGCCGCCGCCCGATCTGCCCTCGCGAAATCACGTCAGCCGCGAAAATGAACAGCGGGATCGCCACCAGCGAAAAGCGGTTCACGCCGTCGATCATCCGCTGCGGCAAGACCATCTCGGGGATCGGCGGGGCAAACAGCTCGAAGCTGACGAAGGTCGCGGCAAGGATCGCCAGAAAGATGGGCGTCGCGAAGATCAGCAACCCGAAGGCAATGGCGGAAAAGACGATCGCGGGCATGGCTCAGACCTTCCCCTGACCGGTTATGCCGGGCGCGTCTTCACCGGTCTGCAACTGAACCGCGTTCGGCAAGGGCCGCAGCGTGTCGGTGATCGCCCGGACGACCATTTCGATCCCTGCGAGGGTGGACAATGTCGCGCCGATGGCCGTGGGCAGGAAGAAGAAGTAGCGCGGGACGGGCAGGGTGGTGCTGCGCTGCCCAGTGCCTGCGGAATAACCGACCAGCTTCCAGCTATACCAGGTCAGGAACCCCATGACGCAGATGATCACAACGCCGATCAGACCCCGGAGGACGCGCAAAACCCCGGGGGACGCCAGCAGCGTGATCACATCGACGCTGATGTGACCGCCCCGCCGCAGCAACGTGTAGGACCCCAGAAAGCACAAGGTGACCATCAGAAGGCGCGCGCCTTCTTCGGCTCCCATCAGATTGAAGGACAGAAAATAGCGCCCCACTGCGTTCAGGAAGACGACCGCCGTGATCCCGATCAAGGCAATCGCCGCGATAGCGTCTATGGCCTTGTCGATCAGGTCAAGTATGCGGCTGACGTAGTGGCCCAACACGGCGCTCTCCTAGAGGAGGATGGAAATGGTCCGCCCTGCGGGGCGGGCGGACCTGAAAGGCCTCAGTTCATCTCGGCGACGAAAGCGTCATAGATGGCCTGACCCTCGGCGCCCGTGCGGGACAGATACCAGTCGCGGATGCCGGGCAGGGTGGCGTCCCGCATCGCGGCCCGCTCCTCCTCGGTGACTTCGACCACGGTGATCCCGGCGTCTCGCATTGCGGCCAGCGCCGAAATTTCCTGACGCTCGGTTTCCTCGAACGAGACCTTGTTGCCTTCGGTGACAGCTTCGGACACGGCGGTGCGGCAGTCGTCGGTCAGACCGTCCCACCACGTCTTGTTGACGGTGATGTATTGGTCGAGCGTTCCGTGCGACGTCAGGGTGATATAGTCCTGCACCTCATGGAACTTCATGTTGAAGGTGGTCGGGATCGGGTTTTCCTGCGCCGCAATGGCGCCGTTCTGAAGGGCGCTGTAGGTCTCCGAGAACGGCATCGTCACCGGGTTCAGGCCCAGCAGGACCTGCCGTTCCGTCATCAGCTCGGACGGCATCACGCGGGCGATCTTTTCCTCGTAGGCGGCCAGCGAATTCAACGGCTCGTTCGAGGTCCACTGCATGAAGCCGGTGTGCCAGATATCCAGCATGACCATGTTGTGCGGTGTGAACGACTCGGCCAGCATTTCGGCTGCCGGGCCATGGTGCAGCGCGAGAAGCTTGTCGGTGTCCGTCGGCCAGAAGAACGGAAAGTCCAGAATCGCGGAGGTGATGTTGATCGGTGCCATGTAGGCTGCAGGCTGAACGCTCATCTCGATGGAGCCGAACTGGACGCCCTCGTTTATTTCCGTGAAACCGCCAAGCTGGCCCGAGGGGAACACCTGCACCGCGATGTCGCAGCGGTCGTCGGCGGCCAGAACCTCGCCGATCTTCTGCGCGCCGAGGTCGCGCGGGTCCCCCGGCGGCAGCAGATGTGCGATCTTGAGGTTGTAGGTCTGGGCAGAGGCCATCGTGCCGAAGCCGATGTGTGCAAGGGAGACGGCCGCGACAGCCGTCAGTTTCAGGGCAGTCTTCAAGGTCATTGTCTTAGTCTCCTATGGTGTAAGGTGGCCAACCGGGTCGACCGTTCTGGTTGTGAAGTCTCAGGTGTCCGACAGGCGGTTGGCGTGATGCCAATCGCAAAGACTGCCACCGCTGGTGAACATAACGCCCTCGCGGGTTGCGAGGTGTTGGACCACTTCGCGGACGTACCGGCAGCGGTGCGGGGCGCCCATGATGTACGGGTGGAGAACGAGGGCCATGACACGGGCGGACCCCCTCGCGTCCTGCAGCAACTGCTCGGCCTGATCGATGGCGCGGTCACGATATTCGCGCGCGGGGTGGTGCTGGATCAGCATCATGGCCACGTCGTTGCACTCCTGGGTATAGGGCACGTTCACGATGCTGCCGGTTGCCGTCCTGAGGTCCACCGGCTGATCGTCAAGCACCCAATCGCAGACGTAGTCGTAACCCGCATCGACCAGATGTTCCGGGGTTTCCCATGTCTCGGTCAGTCCCGGACCCAGCCAGCCACGCGGCCTTCGGCCGGTGTACGTTTCGATGGCCCCGGTCGTCTTGCGGATATCCTCGGGCTCGTCCGGGACCTTCTGCATGTTGAGTTGGGTGAAGCCGTGGCCAATGAACTCCCAGCCCCGGTCATGCGCGGCTTTCGCGATCGGTTCGTAGGCCGCGATTGCAGAGCCGTTGATCGCCAGGGCGGCGGGAATGTCGAATTCGTCGAAGATTTCAAGAAGGCGCCAGAAGCCGACCCGGTTGCCGTATTCGTGCCAGGCCCAGTTCGGGACGTCCGGTGTGGGAGAGCCGCCCGCGGGCGGGGTCAACACGGTGCGGGGCATCGTCCGCTCCGGATCCCATTCCTCAATGTTCACAATGATCCAGACCGCAAGTCGCTTGTCGTCCGGCAGTGACAACGGCGCGCGTTCGGAGATCGCAGAGTAGTCCAGCCGGTCATTTGGCAGCATACGGCTCATGCGCTGTCTCCGATCGTGATCGTGAGGGACGCGAGGCCGTCGGCACGCGCCTCGACCGTGTCACCGGGGACCAATGTGCCGACACCTTCCGGGGTGCCGGTCAGGATGATGTCCCCCGGCTCGAGGCGGTATTGCCGCGACAGCTCCGAGACGATTTCTCCCACAGACCACGTCATGTGATCCGTGTCCGAGTTCTGACGCAGGACCCCGTTGACCGAAATGCTGATGGCGCGCACGCCATGTCCCGCTTCAGCCGCGGGCGTGACCGGTCCCACCGGCGCGGATTGATCGAAGGATTTCCCCATCTCCCATGGCCAGCTCTTTTCGCGCGCGCGGAATTGCAGGTCGCGGCGGGTCAGGTCGATGCCGACACCGTAGTAGGCCACGTGATCGAGAGCCTGTGCCAAGGGAATGTTCGCGCCGCCCGTTCCGACGCAGGCGACAAGTTCGACTTCGTGCTGAAGATTGTCTGTCATGGCAGGAAAGGCCACGCTCGCGCCATCTCCGACGACCGCATCAGCCGGCTTCTGGAAAAAGAACGGGGGGTCGCGCGGATCGGCGCCCTCGTTCATCTCGAGCACGTGCTTGCCGTAATTCCGGCCCACGCAGTAAACCCTGCGCACGGGAAACCGCTGCTCTGACCCACATATGGCGAGGCTTGCCTGCGGCGGAACGGGAACGGCAAAGTCCGTCATCCGTGCACCCCGTGCTGGGTGTTGTACCAATCGTAGATCTCTGCGCCATTCATGTGCAGCACACCGTCGTGCCTGTTGATATGGTCGTAGACCTGTTCGAGATACTTGATGCGGTGCGGCTGGCCCGAGATGTAGGGGTGTATCGCCATCGCCATCACGCGGGGCCTTTCGGCGCCCTCCTGATAGAGGCGGTCGAACTGATCGCAGCACTTCCTCTGCCAATACTCCGACTCGTGATGTTGCACGATCATGGTCGGGATGTCGTTCAACTCGACCGAGTAGGGCAGGGTCACAAGCGGGCCGTTGGCGGTCTTGATGACCGTCGGTTCGTCGTCATAGACCCAATCGCCGATGTACTTGACCCCGGCCTCCGCCAGCAGTTCGGGCGTCTCATAGGTCTGCGTCAGGCCCGGTCCAAGCCAGCCGATCGGTCGCTGGCCCACGAAACTTTCCAGCCGGTCCATGCAGCGCAGGATCATTGCACGCTGATCCTCCACCTTGTGGATCGGCATCTGCTCCCACGCATGCCCCATGAATTCCCACCCGGCATCCTTGGCCTCCTGCGCGACGCGGGCATAATCCTCGACGACGCGGGCATTGATCGACAGGGTCGGCTTCAGGCCCAGCCGTTTGTAGAGTTCGAAGAACCGCCAGACGCCCACGCGCATTCCGTATTCGTGCCACGACCAGTTCGGCACATCCGGAAGCAGCACCTGACCCGTCGGGGCCGGGATCACCTGTCGCGCCATCGGGCGGGAAATATCCCACACTTCCAGGTTGACGATGGTCCATACGATGATCCGGGCCTTGCCCGGCAGTTTCATCGGCGGACGGTCGACAATTGCACTGAACGGCACGCGATCCGACGGCAGTGTGGGTGTGTCGTTCATGCTTGCGTCTCCTTCAGGGGGCTGACCTGCCAGTCGGTTGCGATACGACTTCCGGCGTTGCGCAAGATCACCGACATCGGGCAGCGTTCTTCCAAGGATGTCCGCAGGGCGTCCAATTCTTCCGGACTGGCATTCGTCTCTGCTTCAAGGGTCAGGCGGATGTCGGGAAAAGGGACCGGGACATCGGCCTCGGCATCGATGCCGCGATGATCCAGCATCCCTTCACAGCCGATCCGGCGAAATCTCAGGGGGATACCGCGCTCATGGGCAATCCGCCGCGCGATCACGTTGGTGCAGGCGACAAGCGCGCCCAGCATGGTCTCCAACGGCGTCGGCCCCACGTCCGTGCCGTGCCGGAAAGGTGGCTCATCCACCACGAAGGCATGCCCCCGACTGCGGATTTCGGTCAGGCTCATGCTCGGGCAATGGCCTTCGACAAGGACGCGGATCAACGGCTTCTGCTTGATCTTCATGAGAGTTTCTCTTTCAGGATGCCGAGGCCACCCGTCAGCAGGGTTTCAAGACTCAGGTAGAAAAGTCGCGCGCCCCGGTCCGCCCAAGCCCGCGCCGTGGCGGGCACCACCGGCAGACCGAATGGCAGCCCCACCTTTCGCACACGCCCGGCTATGTCCTCGACGGCTGCGCGAACATCCGCATGTCCCGGCTGACCGGCGAGGCCCATCGAGGCAGACAGGTCGTTCGGCCCGATCAGGATTGCATCGATCCCCGGCGCACTCAGGATATCGTCAAGGGCCGCGTGGCCCGGCACGCTTTCGATCTGCGCTATGAAGGCTGTCCGGGGGAATGTCGCGGCATGGACCTGCAGGACTGCGGCCAGGTCGGCGCATTGGGCAGCGCTTTCGATCTGCGGCACGACCAGCGCGTCTATCCTGCAGTCGAGATATCGCGTCACGATTGCGGGCTCCGCGCTCTCCGTGCGCAACAGCGAAAAGAGCCCGCTCGCCCGCGCCGCCCGTGCCATGCACGACGCTTCGTGCACGCCCAACGCCGTCCGTTCGCAATCGATGAAAAGCGCCGTGCCGTTCATCCCGCCAAGCGCGTCGGCCACGGGCACGGACAGGCCGCCGGGGTTCACGGCAAATACCGGCACATCGCCATTCAGCTGTCGAACCAGTTCTGACATCCCCGACCCCAAACTTGCTCTCCTCCAAATGCTAGCGAGCGGAAAAAGTGTATGCAATCTCTTATCGTCGGGTTAGAAACTCGAGACAACTCTCATGTGATCGGGTGATCCTAACTTGTTAATAACAAATAATATCATTATCTTAACTGTTACATGCGAATTTAGTGCCGGCGCCACTTTTTCTGCTGGCGAAAAATTGTGCACACTTCGGGCCTATTTGCCTCAGACTCACGCGCCATCGGACCGGTCGCGGAAATGACCTTGCGCGGGAGAAACGGAACCGATTCTTCCGATCGGGTGCGCAGCGGACCACGGTCCATGCAGGTCGCAGATCAGTTGCGCGCGAGCATCCTGTCAGGAAAGATCGCCCAAGGTGACCGAGTGAACGAGGCGCATCTGAGTGTCGAACTCGGTGTGTCCCGCACGCCGACGCGCGCGGCCCTGCACGCCCTCGCGGCGGAAGGCCTGCTGGACTACGAGACGAACCGCGGTTTCACTGTGCGCAGCTATTCGACCGAAAGCATTTCGGAAGCCTACGAAATTCGTGCCGTTCTGGAAGGACTGGCCTGCAGGCTGGCCGCCGCGCGGCCCCCGGACCCGGCGATAGCCGCGCGGTTCACGGCGGCCTTGGCAGCGGGGGACTTGGTCGTGAACGGCTTTGAAAGCACGCCGGACCGGATGGAGGCCTATCGGCAAGCAAATGTCGCGTTTCACGACGCGGTCATCGCCGCGGCAGATAACCAGATGCTTGAAGATACGTTGCGCCTGGCGCTTGCCCGCCCGGCCACCAGTTTACGCAATATCGTGTCGTTCACCGAACAAGCGGTCCGACGTCGCCACGACGATCATCACCGGATCCATGAGGCGATCGAGGCCGGAGACGGATGGCGCGCGGAGCTTTTGATGCGGGAACATGTCACGAGCGTGAAGCTGGTCATGTCCAGAGAACTGAGGCCAAACCCCGACACGGTTTTGCAAACGGGGTAACGGGCGAAAGTCGTCTGTTCACGACTTGAGACGTTTGCCGACGGCTGAGAAGCGCGCATCCGACCGATTGGTTATCGTGCGTCTACGTATCCGCGGCTGGTCTTTCGCTTCGTTGCAACCCGTGAAGACGATTGGCAAAGCAAGGGTCCGTCTTTCGCAACTCCGGCTCTTGGAGACGACCTCCGCCACGCATTATAAGGTGCCGGGGCAATCATACCCGTCATTTTCGTCCACCGAACAGTCGGGAAACACATGACAAACCGGCATGATTTGCGGGCCATGCCTCAAATCACCGTGCCCCACAGATCGTACTCCGACGCCTCGTCGACCTCGACCGTCACGATGTCGCCTGCCGACAGTCGCTCGAACCCGGCATCGATGAACAGGTTGCCGTCGATCTCGGGCGCGTCTGCCTTGGTGCGACATGTGGCGCCCTCGCTGTCCACGTCGTCAACGATCACATCCAGCCGCGACCCGACGCGTGCCGCGAGTTTGGCCGCAGATATGGCCTGCGCCTTCTCCATGAACCGCTCGAACCGTTCGGCCTTGATCTCTTCGGGGACATGATCGGGCAGGGCGTTGGACCGCGCACCGGCGACGTTTTCATACTGGAACGCCCCGACCCGGTCCAACTGCGCCTCGTCCAGCCAGTCGAGTAGTGTCTCGAACTCGGCCTCCGTTTCGCCGGGATAGCCGACGATGAAGGTGGACCGCAGGGCGATGTCGGGACAGATGCCGCGCCATTCCGCGATCCGGTCTAGCGTCTTTTCCGCCGCCGCGGGGCGCGCCATGCGACGCAGGGTGTCGGGATGCGCGTGCTGGAACGGCACGTCGAGATACGGCAGGATCAGCCCTTCAGCCATCAGCGGCACAAGATCGCGCACGAAGGGATAGGGATAGACGTAATGCAGGCGGACCCATGCTCCGAGGGAGCCCAGGTCGCGCGACAGGTCCACGATCTGCTGTCCCGCGCGTGTGGAGCGGTCCTTCCAGTCCGTGCCGTAGGCGGACGTGTCCTGCGAAATGACCAGAAGCTCCCGCACCCCGGCCTCGACCAGTTTTTCAGCTTCCCGCATCACCGCCCGGTGCGGGCGCGACATGAGTTTGCCGCGCATGTCCGGGATGATGCAGAACTTGCAGGTGTGATTGCAGCCCTCGGCAATCTTCAGATAGCTGAAATGCCGGGGTGTCAGCGATACCCCCGACGCGGGCAGCAGATCAACGAACGGGTCAGGCGAGGGCGGGACGGCCTTGTGAACGGCATCCAGCACCTGTTCGTACTGGTGCGGGCCGGTCACGGCCAGCACCTTGGGATGGGCGCCGGTGATGTAATCGGGTTCTGCCCCGAGGCATCCCGTCACGATCACGCGCCCGTTCTCGCGCAGGGCCTCGCCGATGGCGTCCAGACTCTCTGCCTTGGCGGAATCGAGGAAACCGCAGGTGTTGACGATCACCGCCTCTGCCCCGGCATAGTCGGGGCTGATCGCGTATCCTTCGGCGCGCAACCGCGTAAGGATGCGCTCGCTGTCAACGAGGGCCTTGGGACAGCCCAGGCTTACCATGCCGATGCGCGGCTGGCCCGGCCTTGCATCGGTGGGCAGGACGGCGCGGGGCGCGAGGTCGGGGCGCAGATCGGGTGGGTTCCGGGACATGCAGTGCGACATAAGGCCAAGGCGCCGGGTGCGGAAGTCCTTGCGATAGCGCCGCGCACGATTCATCGTATTTGCGAGCAACGGGGGCTTGTCGGATGAAATGGCTGTTTCGAGTCGCACTGACGCTGACAACGCTGGTGATCCTGGCGGTGCTGGCCCTCTTTCTGGTTCCGGCCGATCGCGTGGCGAACCTCGCGGCGGAACGGTTCGAAGAGCTGACGGGCAGGACACTGGTGATCGAAGGTCCGGTTCGCGCAACGCTCTGGCCGCGGCTTGGAGTGCGGGCCGAAGGGGTGACCGTGGCCAACGCGCCATGGTCAGACGCCGGTCCGATGTTGCAGGCGCAGGCGATGGATATCGGTGTGTCCGCCATGTCCCTCTTCAGCGGAACCATTCAGGTCGAGGTGCTGGAGATCGAAGGTGCGCGGCTTTTGCTGGAACGCCGGATGGACGGAACCGCGAATTGGGAGATCGCGGCGACGACAGGTGGAACACCTGCACCAGCCCCGGCGGCTGCCGCTCCCGGAACGCCTGCCGCCCCGTCGCGCAAGGTGGCCATCGACCGGGCCATCCTGACCGGTGCGGAAATCACCTATCTCGATCAATCCACGGACACGTCCGCCCAAATACGCGCAGTCGATCTGTCGGCCAGCGTCCCGGACATCGCCGGGCCGGTCGAGATCAGTGGCTCTGCCTTGTTCAACGGCGTGGCCGTGTCCGGCCAAGCGCGCATCGGTGCCCTGCAGGCCCTGATCGACGGCGCGCTGGTGCCCGTCGGTCTGTCCCTCACCTCGGGGGCCACGGACCTTGCCCTCGAGGGCCGCGCGGACATCGATCCGTTGTCCTTCGATGGCACGATCCGGGCGTCGAGCGGTGACCGTTTCGCGCTCTTGCGGGCCATTGGCATGACCGTACCGGACCTGCCTGCGGGTCTGGGAGAGCGGACAGTCGCGATCGCCTCCAACCTTACCCTTGCACCGGCCGGAAGCGTGCACCTGCGGGGCATGACCCTGACGCTCGACGGCAATACGGTCACGGGCGACGCCGACCTCTTGCCGGGCGACGCCCGTCCCCGGATCACCGCGAACCTTGCCGCCCCGGCACTCGACCTTACGGCATTGAGCCAGAAGGGCCAGGGCGGCGAGACGGCCTTGGTGACCGAAACCGGCTGGGGACGAGAGGCAATCGACGTCTCTGGCCTGTTTGCCGCCGATGCCCGGATCACGCTGGTCTCCGGGCCGATCACGCTGGGGGATGCCACGCTGGACAGTCTTTCGCTGGCCGCGACCCTGTCCGAGGGACGTGCGGTCGTGACGTTGCAACCGCTTGTGGCCTACGGCGGCACGGTGACCGGTGATATCGTGGTGAACGGCCGAGGCGGGCTGTCGACGCGCGCCACGCTCGATCTGGCGGGTCTGCAGATGCAACCTTTCCTTGCCGAGTTCGCCGATTACGACCGGCTGGTGGGGGAGGCGAACGTGACCCTCGATCTGCTTGGGGTCGGGTCCACGACCCAGGCCCTGGTCGAAAGCCTCGATGGCACGCTTTCGTTCGATATCGGCAAGGGCGAGATTCTCGGCCTCGATATCGCCGGAATGATCCGCACCCTCGACACGTCGTTTCGCGGCGACGGGCAAAAGACGGTGTTCGACAGGGTCGCCGCAAGCTGGACGGTCGCGGATGGTGTTGCGCGGGGCGACGATCTGGCGCTGGATGCCCCGCTTCTTGTTGCGACGGGCGCGGGCACGGTCGACCTCGGGGCACAGACCCTCGAGTACCGCCTGCTGTCGACGCTTCGGCGCAATGCCGACAGCGACGGCATCACGATCCCGGTGCTGATCTCCGGACCTTGGGCCAGCCCGAGGATCCGGCCCGATCTCGAATATCTCGCGCGGCAGCGGCTCGACGTGGAGCGCGAAGAGCTTGAGGCCCGCGCGCGCGCCGAGGCCGATGAGGCCCGGGCGAGGGCCGGGGAGGCCGCGCGCACCCGCGTGGCCGAGGAACTCGACATCGCGCCCGAAGTCCTGACCGATGGCGATGCGCTGCAAGGCGCCATCAAGGATCGTGTGGAGCAGCAGCTTCTGGATCTTCTGCTGAACCGCTGACCGGCGCGGTGCGGCTGGAACTCCGCTCCGGTCCGCGCTATCAGCCGCTCTCAGATCTGTGGAGGGACCGACGATGGGCGTGAGCCTCAAGGACACCGTGATCAAGCCGATCCACCGGGAGGGGCCCAAGTTCATCGCGATCTTCGCTGTCGTGACCCTAGTCCTCTGGATCATCTGGGAGCCGCTCGGCGTCATCGGCCTCGCGCTGACCGTCTGGTGTTACTATTTCTTCCGCGATCCGGTGCGGATTACGCCGATGGATCCCGGGTTGATCGTATCGCCGGCCGATGGCCTCGTGTCCCTCATCGAACCGGCTGTGCCGCCCGCGGAACTGGACCTTGGGGACGCGCCGCTCACGCGTGTGTCCGTTTTCATGTCTGTCTTCAACTGCCACGTGAACCGCGCGCCGGTTGCCGGTGAGGTTACCGCCGTCGCGTACCGTCCCGGCAAGTTCCTGAGCGCCGAACTCGACAAGGCTTCCGAGGAAAACGAGCGGAACGGCATCGTGCTGTCCATGGCCGACGGCACGCGGGTCGGTGTGGTCCAGATCGCGGGCCTTGTGGCGCGGCGCATCCTGTGCGAAGTCGAGCCGGGCGCACGGCTGGAACGCGGCGGGCGGTTCGGGATCATCCGGTTCGGCTCCCGCCTAGACGTGTATTTGCCCGAAGGCACCGCCCCCCGCGTCTCTGTCGGCCAGACGATGGTCTCCGGCGAGACTGTGCTGGCGGTGCTCGGTGAAGACACCCCTGCCACGGCACGAGAGGATTGACGCCCATGTCCCGCCGTGACCGTGATGGCCGCCTGCCGCTGGTCATGCTTCTGCCGAACCTCGTGACGGTTCTGGGCCTTTGCTTCGGGCTCACGTCCATCCGCTTTGCCTTCGAGGATCGGTTCGAGCTGTCCGCTGTCCTGCTGATCCTCGCCGCACTCGTCGATGGAATGGACGGGCTGCTGGCGCGCAGGCTCGATGCCGCGTCTCCCTTCGGGGCCGAACTCGACTCCCTGTCGGATTTCGTCTGCTTCGGCGTCGCCCCCGCAATGATGGTCTATCATTTCGGCCTGGAGGATCTGGCAGGCTTCGGCTGGATCGCGGCCCTGACCTTCGCGATCTGCTGCTGCCTGCGACTGGCCCGGTTCAACGTCGCCGCCAAGGACGAGACCGGCCCCTCGGGTTCCTTCACCGGCGTGCCCGCGCCTGCGGGCGCGATGCTGGGGCTGTTTCCCGTCACGCTGCACCTGTCGGGTTTTGTCGACCTGCGCGACGTGCAGGGGGTGATCGCGGTCTGGATGCTTGGCGTCGGCGGGCTGATGATCGCGCGGTTTCCGACGCTCTCCCTCAAGTCGATGAAGATCAGCCGGGACAACGCCGTCTATGTCCTGCTCGTCGGGGCCGTCCTGATCGGTCTGATGCTGACCCGGATATGGACGTTCCACGTCGGCGCGACGTTCATCTACATCGGGATGCTGATCTGGGGCTTCCTGCGTCATCGGCGCCGCAAGCCCTCTCCGTAACCGGCCCCGGACCGATCGTCAGCGACGGCGGTCCCGGCGCGAGGACATCGGCTGGAACGCCACGGAAACATGCGCCTCGCAATAGGGCTTTCCCGCCTGCGTGGGCAGGCCGCAGAACCAGAACTTTTCGGTCGCCGGATCGCCGATGGGCCATTTGCAGGTCCGCTCGGTCAACTCCATCAGACTGATCTTCTTGGCGGTCTTCTCGACGGCGTTGACCTTGGCCAGTGCCTCCGCGGAGATCTCGTTCGCCGAAGGCTGGGGCGGCAACGGCTGACCGGCCATCAAGGGCTTGCGCAGCGACGTCACGTTCGTGCCCTGCGGCACCGCGGCCATCGTGCGCGGCTCGTCGTCGTCCTCGTCGTCCGCTTCTTCGGGCGCATCGGTCGGCTCTACCGCGGGTTCGGGCTTCGGCGCGGCAGCCTTTTTCGGTTCGGGCTTCGCTGGCTTCGGCGCGGCAGCAGAGGCCTCAGGCGTCGCGACCTCCTCCTCCTTGCCCTGGTTGCGGTTCGACAGGCCCAGACGGTGGACCTTGCCGATCACGGCGTTTCGCGTGACACCCCCCAATTCCTTGGCGATCTGCGAGGCGCTTGCCCCCTCGCCCCACATGCGCTTGAGTGTCTCGACGCGTTCGTCGGTCCAGGCCATCGTAGTCTCCACTTCACTGCTCGGGTCCGCGCCGTGTGCGTCAGGGCACTTGGGGCTCGCGGAAGTTGTCCTATTGTAAGCCCTGCCGAGGGGGCGTTACAAGCGGCCCCCACTGACAGCAAAGGGCGACGAATGGCAAGCGATACCGTTGCGACACAGGGCGTCCGCCGTTTCGGGCGCGTGAACTGGCTGGGGATGCAGACCCTTGCCCTGAGGGAAGTGCGCCGCTTCCTCGCTGTCTGGACCCAGACGCTTCTGGCTCCGCTGGCGACGGCAGGCCTGTTCCTGCTGATCTTCACCATCGCGGTGGGGACCCGGCGGGGCGAGGTCATGGGCGTCAGCTTCCTGCATTTCCTTGCCCCCGGCATCCTGATGATGACGGTCATTCAGAACAGCTTCGCGAATGTCTCCTCCTCGATCACCATCTCGAAGGTCCAGGGCAACATCGTCGATACCCTGATGCCGCCATTGTCCGGGCTGGAGCTTCTGGTCGGCTATCTGGCCGGTGGCATCTTGCGCGGTATCGTCGTCGCCCTCGCGATCTCTCTCGTGCTCTTTCCGATCATCGGCCTCGGGGTCCACAATCCGGTTCTGGCCCTGATCTGGGTGATCCTCGGCGGCGCGTTCCTCGGGACACTCGGGATCGTGGCGGGCATCTATGCCAAGAAGTTCGACCAGATGGCCGCGATCACCAACTTCATCGTGACCCCGCTGAGCTTTCTGTCGGGGACGTTCTATTCGCTCGAAACCATGCCGCCCCTTCTGCAGACGATCAGTCATGCGAACCCTGTGTTCTACCTGATCGACGGGCTGCGCTTTGCGGTCCTCGGCGTGTCCGACAGCTCGCCGTGGCTCGGCCTCGCGGTTGTCTCAGGGTCTACGCTGGCCGTGGGGTCTGTCGCGTGGTGGATGTTCAAGACCGGTTACCGGCTGAAGTCGTGAGGGATCGACGACATCGGCCCCCGGTCCTGTCGGGGATTGCCGCAAACGCCCTTCCCGCCACGCCAGGAGGCTGGCGCCGCAAAGGATCAGACCCGCTCCGATCCAGCCGACGGTATCCGGGATGACGCCGAACAGGACCGCGTCGTAAATACCCGCGAAGACAAGCGTCAGGTAGCTGAAGGGTGTCACGAAACTGGTGTCCGCCCGCGCCAGCGCGTTGACGAAGCACCCCTGTGCCGCCGCCATCGCGAACCCGAGCGCCGCCATGCCCATCCATTGGCTGCCCGTGGGCGGCTGCCAGCCGGGCAGGGCGGTCACCCCGGCGATCAGCAGACCGAGCGCGTTCGCCCAGACAAGGGTTGCGAGCATCGGTTCATGGCGCGTCAGACGCTTGATCGTCAGAACCTCGCCGCCCAACAGGCACGCGGCGCCCACGGCGAGCAAAGCGCCGGGCGCGATCACGCCTTCGCCGGGCCTGAGCAGCAGGGCCGCACCCAGCAACGCGACAACCGCGGCGGACCAGCGGATCGGACCGACTTTCTCGCCTAGCAGAGGGATCGCGAGGATCATCGCGATCACAGGGTTCAGGAAGGTGATTGCCGTGGCCTCCGCCACCGGGATCATCGCGACCGACGCGAACATCAGCGTCACGCCGCCCCATCCCAGAAGTATGCGCACAAGATGCAGATGCGCATAGCGCACCTGGATGCGTGGACGCAGGATGGATGCCGCGACGAAAATGGCGAGGGCCCCGAACAGGTATCGCCCGAAGGTGACCTGAAATGGCAAGAGGGCGGGGCCCAGCGTGTCGGTGCCGAGCGCCTTTGCGATCACGGTAGTGGCCGCGATGAAGACGGTCGCGGCCACCATGAACCCCGCGGCCCGCAGGTTGTTCGGCGACGTCACACCCCGAGGCACCAGCGCATGATCGCCTTTTGCGCGTGCAGCCGGTTCTCGGCCTCGTCGAAGACCACCGATCGCGGACCGTCGAGGACGGCATCGGTGATCTCCTCGCCCCGGTGCGCGGGCAGGCAGTGCATGACCAGCGCGCTTTCGGGGGCGGCCTGCATCAGCCGTTCGTTCACCTGATAGGGGCGCAGCAGGTTGTGGCGGCGTTGGCGTGAGGATTCCGCGTCGCCCATGCTGACCCAGGTATCGGTAACGATGAGGTCCGCATCCGCCACTGCCTTGGTCGGATCCCGTTCGATCCGGACCTCGCACCCGGCCTTGCGCGCCAGGCCCATCAGGTCATCCCTCGGGTCGAGTTGCTCCGGCCCTGCGAAGGTGAAGTTGAAGCCGAAGCTGGCGGCGGCGTGCAGGAACGATTGTGCAACGTTGTTGCCGTCGCCCATCCAGGCGATCCGCTTGCCCCGGATCGGCCCGCGATGTTCTTCGAAGGTCATGACATCGGCCATGATCTGGCAGGGGTGGGACGTGTCGGTCAGGCCGTTGATGACGGGCACGGTGGCGTGCTCCGCCATCTCGAGCAGGATGTCCTCTCCGAAGGTGCGGATCATGATGAGATCGACATAGCGCGACAGGACGCGGGCGGTGTCGGCGATGGTCTCTCCGTGGCCGAGTTGCATTTCCGCGCCCGACAGCACCAGCGACGTGCCGCCCATCTGGCGCACGCCCACGTCAAAGCTGACGCGGGTGCGGGTCGAAGGTTTTTCGAAGATCAGCGCCACCACGTGGCCCTTGAGCGGCAGGTCGTCGTCAGGCGTGCCCTTGGGGCGGTCGCCGCGCGCGGCTTTCATCGCACCTGCCTGGTCGAGGATGCCGCGCAGCGCGGCGGCGTCGGTTTTGTGGATGTCGAGGAAATGGGTCATCGGTATCTCCGGATGGAAAGTCCGAGGGGCTGCGTGCCCCCGGACCTGCCTGGGATATTCAGAGCGGAAGAAAGATCAGGCGGGGACGAGGCTGGCGGCAGCGCGATCAAGTCGGGCGACGGCCTCGCGGATATCCTCGTCCGGGATGTTGAGGGCGGGCAGCAGACGGATGACATTGTCCCCGCCTGGCACGACGCAGGTTTCCTGACCATATGCCGCCTGCACCACGTCGCCGTTCGGGACACGGCATTTTATGCCGATCATCAGACCCGATCCCCGCACGGTTTCGAACACATCCGGGTGCGATGCCACCAGCCCCTCCAGCGCCTGTCGCAGCAGGCCCGCCTTCCGGTTCACCTCCGACAGGAAGTCCTCGGTCGCGACGATTTCCATGACGGCGTTACCGACGGCACAAGCCAACGGGTTGCCCCCGTAGGTGGAACCGTGGGTGCCTGCCGTCATGCCGGACGCCGCGTCTTCCGTCGCCAGCAATGCGCCCAGCGGAAAGCCCCCTCCGATGCCCTTGGCGACCATCATGATATCCGGGCTAACCCCGGCCCACTCGTGGGCGAAAAGCTTTCCGGTCCGCCCCATGCCGCACTGCACCTCGTCGAAGATCAGAAGGGTGCCGGTGTCGTCGCAGGCATCGCGCAGCCCCTTCAGGCACTGGTCGGGGACCGGTATGATGCCACCTTCGCCCTGCACCGGCTCAAGGATCACGGCGGCAACGTCGGGGACCTTCATCGCCTCGGTCAAGGCGGCGTGATCGGCGAAGGCCAGGTGACGGAAACCGGGCAGCAGGGGACCGAAGCCCTTGACCATCTTCTCGGACCCGGCGGCGGCGATTCCGGCGGACGAACGACCATGGAACGATCCCGTAAAGGCGAGGATCACGTTACGCTCGGGCTGACCCTTGTCGCTCCAGTACTTGCGCGCCATTTTGACCGCCAACTCGCAGGCCTCGGTGCCGGAATTGGTGAAGAAGCACGTATCGGCAAACGTCGCCGAGACCAGCTTTTCCGCCAGCGCCTGCTGCTGCGGAATCTGGTACAGGTTCGACGTATGCCATAGCG